>NVSR01000088.1 GCA_002401295.1 SAR324 cluster bacterium
GGGAGCTATTGGAGGTGACCGCACCCATGAGTTTCAGGTATTGGCTGACTCAGGGGAGGATGTCTTGGTTCACTGTGATCAATGTGATTACGCAGCGAATCAGGAGAAGGCTACCACCAGAAGAAATCAGGAGTTGCTACCCACACCGGAGAATGCCCCTGCTATGGAGCAGGTATCCACTCCAGACAAAAAGACCATCGAAGATGTGGCTACTTTCCTGGGCATCAAGGAAGAGCAAAGCATGAAGATGCTGATCTATTCCGTGAATCAGGGTGAATACTTGGTTTCTCTTTCGATCCGTGGCGATCTGGAAGTCAATGAAATCAAATTAAAGAATTTTCTGCAGGCTGAATCCATTGAGATTCCTGCTGAAGATCAGCTGATTGAGGAACACGGCTTAACTATTGGTTATCTGGGACTTCCCGGCTTCTCCAATGAAGCGATCAAAATGCACCTGGCTGATTATTCAGTTGTGGATATGCAAGATTGCGTCTGTGGTGCTAATCGTGAAGATACCCATGTACTTCACGTTTTCCCCGCACGAGACATGAAGGTTGACCAATTCCTGGATGCTTCTTTTGCTCGCGCTACAAATCCTTGCCCCAAATGTGAGTCAGGTTTGTTAAAAGAACGAAGAGGAATTGAAGTGGGTCAAGTCTTCCAACTGGGAGACAAGTATTCCAAGGCAATGGGCCTTTCCGTGTTGAGTAAAGAGGGCAGACCCGTTCATCCTCTGATGGGCTGTTATGGTATTGGTATCAGCCGTACTGCGGCAGCGGCTATTGAACAGAATCATGATGATGACGGTATTTTATGGCCCTATGCCATTGCACCTTATCATGTCACAATTCTCTGCCTGGACCCCCAGAAGCAAGAATCTGCCGATCTAGCCAGAGAGCTGCATGATCAGCTCAAGGCTGCGGGAATTGACGTTTTGGTGGATGATCGAAAAGAACGTCCCGGTATCAAATTCAAAGACGCGGACTTAATTGGTTGTCCCATTCGTGTGACGATTGGAGCGAAAGGACTCAAACAAGGCGTTGTGGAAGTCAAACAACGCAATCAGCCGGAAGCGGAAAAAGTTGCCTTGGATCAAGCCGGGAGCCACTTGGTTGAACTCTGCCAAAGTTACCAATAGTTAAGTTCCCCTATAGATTTTCACTGAGAGAAGACCTCATGACAATGGATAAAAACGTTACACCAGCTGTGGAAAAGACACCACAGACTGCGGAAGAATGGTATCGCCAGGGAATCACCGAATTTCAACAGCAGGAATTCGCTAAGGCCGGACAGTGTTTTGATCAAGCCCTGCTGCTTGATGTAGACTACGTGCCCGCTATTTCCGGTAAGGGAAATGTATTAGCCACTTTTGAGCACTACGAGCAAGCCGCCGCTTGCTTCCAAAAAGTCCTTGAGCTCGACAGTAGCTATGTAGAGGCTTGGAATGGTTTGGCCAATGTGAACTTTGCTGCTCGAGATATGGACAAGGCACTGCAATGTTTTGACAAAGCAGTGGAACTCGATGAGGGCTATGGTCTGGCATGGTACGGCAAGGGTTCCGTACACATGCAAAAAAAGGAGCTGGAAGCTGCTTTGACTGCCTTTGATAAGGTCCTGGCCATGGACGAAAAATTTGTTCCCGCACTCAATGGGAAAGGTGGCATTTACTTGGAGCAGGGCAAGAAAAAGGAAGCCTTGGATTGTTATCACAAAGTTTTAGAAGTTGATAATAATAACTCTCTCGCCTGGTTCAACCGAGGCAGCTTGCTTTTTGACTTCGAACAGTTCGCCGAGTCTCGTGCCTCTCTGACTCGTGCCTATCTGGTGACTAATCCCGGGGATTTCAGGCAGTTTGCGGTTCCTTTCTTGCGCAACTTCCTGGAACGCTTTCATGCACCGGCTTTACTCTACCGAGTCTTGTGGGAGGACTTTCCACAGCTCTTAGGGGATTCTGAGATTCGTCCTTTGGCCCAGAAGGTTTTTGATAGTTACCATGAACTGGGGGAAATCGCAGTCTACCTGCAAGGCCCTCTATGTCATTTGGAGGAAACGGAAAAACGTGAATTGGCAGCCATCATTCGGCTCTATCACGGAGACCCACTTTATGCGGCAGAGATCATAGGCGAAATTGCTGAGGAAAATAGTGCTAACCTCCACCTCCAGTACTTGTTGCTACTGTCATTAGATGGCTTCATGGAAAAGAGAGAGGAATACGAAGAGAAGGTTTATCAATACCTGATGGAACAAAAGTGGGAAGAGCAAAATCCCATCCAAATTTATTATGCCGCGCAACTCTGGTTGCGTAAAGGTGAAGTGGACCAAGCCCTCCGCCTCTTTGAGCTGTGCTGGAAGCAGACGGGGCAGGAAATGTTACCTGCGCTTTACATGGCTATTTATTGCTACCACCTGTTGGAAAATGAAAAAGAGAGCAGTCGCTTGCTTTGGGAAGTCCTGGGTTGCGAAAAGAAACTGCTGGAAGAGAAAAAGCAAGGTTTCTTGCGTGAAGTGGGACCTTTGGAGATCACGTTGGGTGAAGACGGCTGGGAGCAACCCTTTTACGTTTATAAGCAGCGCATTGAAATTAGTGGAGCCGTCCTTTTTGTCCAGAGCCGCTTGAAGGAAAAGAAGATGGTGGATGAACTGCAAAAGAAGGATCCCCATTTCGACTACTCTGTCTTCATGAACTCCAATCTTCAGCAAACGGTAGGACAATGGTGGCAATTAGCTGCCAAGAGTCAGGACTTTTTGCAGAAAAATAGAACGATGCTCAGGGATGAAAAGATTCAAAACCTGCAGGATGAATTGAAAGACTCACCCATCCGGGAAGCCCTTGACGGTAGCGAGTCGAAGCTGGAAGAAGAGATCGTCAAGCTGACTGAGGGGAAAATCCCCGAGGATCCCAGTTTATTGAAAGATGTTCACTACCTGACACAGATCGCTTATTTCAAAGGTGAGTTGCCTGTACAAGAGAATATCCTGCTGCAGCTTCATGCGCTTTACGTCTATTACCGTGAAACCATGGAAGCTGATGGCAAAACGAACAAAACAACGGTCTTTGAGAATGGTCTGCAAGCGGGCATCCAGAATTTTGTCGGTGCCTTGGGTGGAATCTTAATTCCTGCTGGTCTCTCTCCTTATCATACTTTCTTGAATTACTCTCAAATTGGAGGAGTCTCACAAACCTTTTTTGAAGGTTTCTTCAGTGAGGCAGAACCGGTAGTTCCTCAGAACTATCAGGAACTAAAGGCTACATACTGTGCCTTTGTTCAAAAAAAGAAAGAGCAAATGGGTGCTGATTTTTATCAGGCTTACCCCATTTTTGAGTTTAGCGCTGTCCCTGGCCAGCAACTGGAAGCTCAACTGGAACAGGCACAAGATGATCAGGCACGTACAGCCATACTGATTGAGGTGATGAAAAGAGAACCTCAAATCAGTGAAGTCTATGAGCATTGTGCTGAAAAATTCTACGAAATCGCGGAAGAACTCCCTCTGGAGATTTTACAGTCTCTACTACCGACAATCCGTGAAATCAATCCAGTCTTCGCTGAAGAGTTAGCAGAAGACTTTATCGAAGGTTAACCTCCAAGGAAAGATTTTGATGAAGAAACAGACATTCTGCTGGATTTTTTTAATCTGCTTGTTGGCTCTACCTGCCAAGGCGCAAATGATTCTACCGAAAAACGCGATCGGTAAAATCAAAGTCCTCAAGGCTTCAGTCACCATCACCCGTCAGGGGAAAAAAGTCCGGATTGGTCGTCTGGGGACACTCGTCATGAAAAACGATGTGATTGCAACGGGGGAAAAGGGAAAGGCTCGCATTCTATTGGCTGCGGGAGATGAAGTTTTCCTGGGTCCTCGTAGTGTCCTGACGTTAACCAAGCAGCTGTCTGCTTCTCCAAAGAAATTTCGTTTCAAATACGTGGCGACGATCTTTGGCAAGATCCGGTCACGGGTGCGAGCGTCTTTTCCCCATCGTTTCGTGGTCAAAACGGCGAATGCTGTCATTGGGGTAAAGGGGACTGATTTTGTCGTTGAATATGTCAATCAAGTCACTACGGTGGGAACTCTGAGCGGTTTGGTTGAGATGAGTTCCTCCGTCACTAAAGAGAGAACTGACATCCCTGCAGGCAAGATGACTTCTATCCCTGCAGATGGGGAGTTGCTTCCTCTTTCCAGCTTTGCCGGAACCCTGTTAGAAGGTGTGGAGATCTCTGGAACCATCATCAAAGAAGAGGAAATTTCCGGAGAGAAAATCGAATTATAACCCAGCCAGGGGAGGCCCCAAGCTTCCCTTCCTTATATCGTCTATTTATCTTTATATTGTTTCAAGCGGTCTTCCAGCTCCACCATCTTATTCCAACGGTTGAGTAAATCCTGCAGATCATCCGCTTTGTTCATGGATTTATAAAGGTAAGCCAAATACATAAAAACATCTTTATCCAACTTCAGGCGAAAGGCGAGTTCAAAGTATTCAACAGCCTTTTGAAGCCGGTTGAGTTTACGGAATTTTTTCCCCTGCAAAACATAATTTTGTCGCAAACGCTCCTGTTCCTCTTCCCGCAGGCGTTCTTTGATTTCTTCGCATTCCTCTAAGAGCTCAACGGACCTTTTTTTATCTCGTAGCACTGTATAGACRGCTGCGGCTCGTTTCAGGGTTTCCGGTAAACGAAGTACTGCCATGGCTTTCTCAAAACGTAAGACCGCTGCTTTGTATTTGCGATCTCGGAATAGATCTTCCGCTTCACTAAAATAATAATCGTGGATCTGGTAGAGGTAATCAATGGCAAGTTTTGCCTTACCCTCAATCTTTTGGARGGCTCGGAAAGCCTTGGTGGCAYCCTCCAGTTTTTCCAGCTGGATATAAATTCTCCCGATTTTTTCACAGGCATTGGCGTTTTCATCTTCAGAGACCACAACCTTATACAGTTGTAAGGCTTTCTGATGCCTGGCTGCGTCAAAATGCTCATCTGCCGCGATAACCAAGTCRGATAACTTGTATAATCCTTGAGATTTTTCYAACAGCACYGAACCAATTGCCAGATACTTGAAAGACARYAAATGRTTGCCYARYYGRCGGTAAACCAAACCGAGGTTRACATTGTAGAAGCGGTTGCKTTGAGATGTCCCCAAAAGTGAAATCAGAAGTTTAGTTCCCTCATTGACTTGTTTGATCATGACATTGGCCAAGGCGCGCATCATCTCTAAAAAATCGAATTTGGCACCCTTTTCCTGTAGTTGATCCAATTGCTCCAGAGCTGTTTTGCCATCCTCATTATCCAAGGCATAGAGTGTAAAATTATAAATATATTTTTGTTGTTGCAGTAAATCTTCTTCTCCCTGCTTGCCGTCGCCTTGCTTGATCATCAAACGCAGGTATTTGGAGACGTCTTCATAAGAAGGAGTAGGGGGCGTATGTTCTTCTTCCTCTAACAGGTGAGTCAGGCGATGTACCTGTAAAAGTTCATTTTTGGCTTCCCGTTCCAAGCGCTCTTCTATTAATTTGCGGATTCGCTTTTCTTTGGCGATTTGCTTGATTTTAGTGAGTTTGTTAATGATTTTTACCACAAACTCAGGACTAATTTGGTAATCCGGTAGAATGAATCTCTGGGCAGGAGTGAACCGTTCTACCGCCGTTTTAACTTCCGAATCGAAACGGTCTACCTTACCCATGCTAGCCGCTAAGTTATAATAGGCTAGGTGGAAGTTCCTCTTCTTACGCAAAGCGTGGCGGTATAACTCATTGGCTTGTTTGTACTCCCCTTGCCGGCGAGAACAGTTGCCCAGCACGTTGGCCAGTTTATAATCGTCCCTTCTGATTTTTAAAAGTATCAGGCCAATTGCCAGAGTCGCTTCATGATTACCACCATGTTTGAAACGCTTATAATGTTTGTCTAACGTAACTCCCGTAATGTCAGCATTGATCTTAAAGGCATTGTTGAATTGCAATGTAGCCTGTTTGAATAATTTCTTGCGCACTAGCTGTAAGCCGTTTTGGATGATTTCACTGGCTTTTTGTTGGGCTCGAAGTTCTCGACTCCTGGCAAGCGATGACAACATAATTACTAATTTTTTCAGTGGTGATCTATTGATTTTATATACTATCGACTTCTTTTGACAATAACGAAGCCAGCTAGCCTTGTACAACAAAAATTCTCAACTTTTTTTATTCAACTATTTTAGGACATGCCATTTTATTCTTTTTATTTCCCGAATTCTTTGAACCAATGCTCGACTGTTTGGAGAAGCTCTATAAAATCACTTTTCTGCCTATAAAGCAATGCAGGGAGTATGGTAAAAAACAATTAAATCCTATTGGGGCTTGATCAGAAATCCGCCGCACACTAGGATGAGGGTCGCTTACGTAAAAAACGAATGGATAGCTAGTACTTGAATATTATTTTGGAATAATTACTTAATATGACTGCAATCAAAACTTTTTTTGCCACAACTCCTAAAGGAATGGAGTATCTGCTGACAGATGAACTGGAGGCACTTGGCGCCTCTGAGGTACGCCAAACTCTAGCAGGAGCTTCTTTTGAAGGCACTTTGGAGATGGGCTATCGGGTCTGCTTGTGGTCACGCATCGCCAATCGTGTCTTGATGCCTTTGAAGACTTTTATGGCGGACTCACCGGAAGCCCTCTATCAGGAAGTGGGGACGATCGATTGGTCAGAACATTTGGACCCTGATGGCTCCTTGGCAGTCGATTTTTCTGCGTCAAATTCAAAAATCACACACTCCCATTATGGGGCCCTGAAAGTTAAAGACGCGGTTGTGGATCAATTCCGCGCAAAGTTTGGGGAAAGGCCCTCCGTTGTGTTGGATCGGCCGGATATTCGCCTCAATGTCTACATGACTCATGACGAGGCCACGCTCAGCTTGGATTTTTCCGGGGAAAGCCTGCATCGTAGAGGATATCGGCAAGTAGGTGGCAAGGCTCCTTTGAAGGAAAATCTGGCCGCGGCTATTTTGATTCGAGCAGGTTGGCCCGAAATTGCTAAAGCAGGGGGTGGTCTGATGGACCCTATGTGCGGTTCGGGGACCCTGATGATTGAAGGAGCCATGATTGCCGGTGATATGGCTCCCGGTTTGATGCGTGAGTATTTTGGTTTCTTCAAGTGGAAACAACATGAACCGGAAGTCTGGGAAAACTTGATCATAGAGGCGGAAAAACGGGAGCAAGAGGGCATGGATAACATTCCTCCTATTGTAGGCTATGACTCGGACCCTATGGCCATCGCTACCGCCTTAGGCAACCTGGAGTGTATCAACTTGCGGGGAACAGTACATTTTGAAAAAAGAGAGTTGGCCGATTGCGAAGCCCATACTCAAATGCGTAAGCAACCCGGACTCTTTGTGATCAATCCTCCCTATGGAGAGCGACTCGGTGAGGTCATGGAGTTGAAACCCCTTTACGCAAATTTGGGGCAGGTATTGAAAAAGGAATTCATGGGATGGAAAGCTACGGTTTTTACGGGTAATGAAGACCTTGGCAAGTGTATGGGCCTGCGAGCTGTTAAACGTTTCAAAATGTTTAATGGAGCGATTCCATGTAAACTACTGAAATTTGAAGTTGAATCCAAATGGTTTGTCGAGGGGGAACATCAACTATTCAAGAAGGGTCCTCACCTCAATATTATTGCAGCAGATCAGGTACGGCCGGAAGCTTTGATGTTTACCAATCGCCTGAAGAAGAATCTCAAAAAACTCAAAGCTTGGAAGAAGAAGGAGAATATCTCCTGCTTACGCGTTTACGACCAGGATCTTCCCGAATATGCTGTGGCAGTTGACCTCTATGACCAATGGGTTCACGTACAGGAATATGAAGCCCCCAAGACAATAGACTCCAAAAAGGCGGAAGAACGTTTGCAGGACGTAATGGCCCTGTTACCGGAGGCCTTACAAGTTCCTAAGGATCAGATTTATCTGAAAGTACGGAAGAAACAAAAAGGAAAAGAACAATATTATCAGTTTGAAAAAGATCAAAAGTTTTGTGGTACAAGACCAAGGTTGGTCCGGGTGTGCTAACTCTCCCTCTGTTCTACCCGTGACCAA
>NVSR01000089.1 GCA_002401295.1 SAR324 cluster bacterium
GGTTTTATGGTGATGCACCGGTTTATGACATCACCTTTTTGAATGTGACTGAGGCCCTCAGCCAAAAAAAAATAGTGGAAAAAGTTCAAACGCCGATACAGACTTACCGACGATACTACGTAGCAGGAAAGTTCCGTGCTGATTATAATTTTAAACCTTTGGAGCCATTACAGCATGATATTGGTATTAGCTTTCGTCATAAGACATTTACCAAAGATGAGATGATTTTTATTCCCGACTTCTTGGGCATGCAAAGTATTGATGAAAGCAGCCTGACTGAAAGGTTGAACGGGAGCAATGCTTTCTCCCTCTTACGACGTAAAAATTGGGAGTTGAAGGAGGCTGGATTTTATCAGGATGTTTTATCGGTGAGTAGTTTTGGGCATCCCACACTGCTAGGTGTGCGGGGAAGTTTTCTCAATTACTCCCGTTTTAATTTGAAGCTCACCATTCAAAAAAAAGGATTTACCATTCAAAAGTATCTGCCCTATACAGTAGCTTACTTTTTACTTTGGGGTAGTTTGATTTTCTTTAGTATCTATCAGATTTTAGTTTTAAAATATGGGAAAATCCACGTGCTAATACATTTAGCCTTACTCCTCCTTTTAGGTATTGTAGTGGCTTGTAGCGCTGAGGTGGTGGGGAGCCGGTATATCCTGCAATCAGGCTTGTTTGAATATGAATATTGGATGTCAGTGGGCTTTCAAATACTCTGGTGGTTGGGGGCATCAACTTTTATCTGTTTGGCGGTGAATGAATTGGTTTGGAACCATTTAGAAAAAAAATATGGGCGGAAAATTCCAAAACTGATCAAATACTTTGCTGTTCTCTCCATTAATTCTCTAGGATTTTTCTGTATTATCGCTTTTGTCTTCGACCAGAAATTAACCAGTTTGTTGGCAACCTCCGGTTTGATTGCCATGATCATCGGCTTGGCCCTGCAAATGAACCTTTCCAATGTTTTTTCCGGCCTTGCGATCAATATCGAACACCCCTATCGCATTGGTGATTGGATTAAAATTGGTACCTTTGACGAAGGGAAAGTGATGGATATCACTTGGCGCGCCACCAGAATTAAAACCAGGGATAATTGTATTTTGTCCATTCCCAACTCACAGGCGGCAGAATCCCCGGTTAAGAATTTCAGTTACCCTGATAATCAGGTAGGGCGCTGGTTTTTGATTCACGTTGACCCCTCTCACAACCCTGCATATGTAAAGAAAATCATACTGGATGCGGCACTGACCACTGAAGGTGCCTCTGGTGTTTCGGCTAGTTTTAAGGGAATGGATGAAATTTCAGCAAAATACAATGTTTCTTATAACATTCCCGACTATGCTCAAAAATATCCCTTTGAGGAGAACCTGTGGAATAAGCTGTGGGTCAGTTTGCATAACGCCGGTATCAAGCCGGTGATTCAAAGGCAGGAACTCACCTTGCTCAACCAAAAAGACGCGCCCTTGCCCTCAATTAGTGCTTCGGATTATGCCGCGCAGATAAAAATTTTTGATCAACTTCCTGCAGACCTTCGCAATACTCTCAACGGTTTTTTAGAAATTATTGTGCTCCCGGAGGCCGTGGCTGTGATTGATCAGGGAATCATCTCGGAAGAGTTCTATTTTATAGCTGAAGGAGTCATCACTGCCTGTGCCTGTATTGAAGGTGAAAAGCCAGTGGAGCTTTATTTCTTAGGCTCAGGAGATACTTTTGGTGAATATGCGGCACTCACAGGAACTAAACACCAAAGTTCTTTTTTCTCTCAAACGAAAACCAGTCTGATTAAAATTGATTTGCGGGATCTTTATGACCTGTTGAGAGTTCCCGAGTACTGTGTTTTTTTTGCGGAACACTTGGTGTATCTTCGAGAGGAATACAACCCTAATCTTTTCCCCGATGAGCAGGTTAGGTTAGAAGAAATTCAGCGAGTGCAGGAGCAGATTTTGAACAACCTGAAACAAAGCTGATCTCTCCTGTTTATTTTATCTTTTAGACCTGGGAAAAGGATGGCCTTAAAGTTTTTTCTCTGTATTTCATGCCTGATTTTTACTCTCAGTCTCCAAGGTCAGGAAAAAATCAAGGTAACCATTTATGCAGATAATAATTCCCCTCCCTATGCCTTTGTATTGCAAAAAAAAACAGCTGGTATTTACACGGAAATAGTACAGGAAATATTTATCCGTATGGATAAATATGAGATCACCATCAAACCGGTTCCCTGGAAATATGGACTTCATTTACTCAAAACAGGCAAGGGTTTTGCCTTGTATCCCCCCAATCGATACCTTAAAAAACGTCCTTATATCCGCCCTTATTCCCTGCCGATTCTGGTGGAGCAAGTGGTGGTATTTTGCACGGAAGACACCCTCAAAGTTGCCAGAAAAATTTGGCCCGATGATTATTTTGGTTTGACCTTTGGCAATAACACTGGATTCAAGTTAGGTGGTGAGAAATTTGATCAGGCTCTCAATCAGGGCAAAATCGAAATGATCGAGCAGGAGACAATGGAGGAGAATCTAATGAGGATGGCAAAAAGAGAAATTGATTGTTACTTGAATGATCGCTTTTCTATTCTCTGGACTATCAAACAGATGAAACAAAAGAGGGTTTATAGGCCCCGTATTCATGCCAACTTCGTGATGGGCGCAATCATTTCCCAAGAGCAAGGTTATCTGGGATTTACCTATCGGGATAAGGGAAAGTACGATTACAAAATTGATTTTGTGACAGAGTTCAACCAGCAATTCCTGATCTTAAAAAAATCAGGAAAAATTGATGCTATCATCCGTAATTTTTTTGGAGATTGAAAAACTACACTTCTTTTACCAATCGTCGCTGAAAAGCCTACGGCTGAAGCCAGGGGGGGGCAGCGATGATAAAGGACCTGGCGGGAGGAGTTACTATCGGTCAGATCAACGATCATACCTATGCCTTCGTCGGATTATAGAGAATTGGAGGTATCTTGGTTTAATTTACAATAATCTTACAAGTTATTGATTCACTTACCCATCTGCTCTGGTTTACTAGCCTTGTTTCCCCCCTCTGTTGCTTTTCCAGTCTTTACAGCATTTAAGGTAGATTATCTATAATGACAGTAAAAACTAAACATGCTTTCCAATTATTGGATGGCGCCTACAGTATTCAAGGCAGATCACCGATAATGACTTCAAAATATAACTGGCCCTTAGTCGTCAAAATTTTAACCTTTGCTTTTCAACCGATTGTCAGTGTTCGCAATGGAAACTGTTTGGGATACGAAGTACTCCTGCGAAATTGGAAAGAGGCGGGCTTTACCTCAATTGATGAGGTTTTTAACCAAGCTTTTGAAGACAACTATCTCTATAAATTAGATCTCCAACTGCGGGAAAAGGCTATTCGGAACTTTAAACAATTACCGGGAAGTAGCAACCTGCGCTTATTTTATAACTTGGATAATCGTGTCCTGGAAATGCAGGATTATTCAACTGGAAATACGGTGGAGCTGCTTGCCAAGTATGATCTGCCGACTAGTACTCTCTGTTTTGAAATCTCAGAAAAGCATGATCTAACCCATAAAGATCAGTGGTTAAAGCCACTGCATAACTACAAAAAACAGCACTTTCAGGTAGCCATCGATGATTACGGCACTGGCTTTGCGGGGATGAAACTTCTTTATCAGGCGGAACCCAATTTTGTAAAAATCGATCGCTTTTTTATCAGTGATATCGCCAAGGATAATAAGAAAAGGTTATTCGTTTCCAAAATAGTTGAACTGGCCCATTTGATGGGAATCAGTATCATCGCTGAAGGTGTGGAGACGCAAAAAGAGTATTATGCCTGTAAAGAAATCGGTTGTGATTTTGTCCAGGGATATTTTATCCAGAGACCCATGTTGGATCTCGAAAAACTGTGTCTTGAGTATGACCACATTGCTGCTTTGGCCAAAAGGGATCAGCGCAAACGCTCTGATGATCAATGGATGATATCCAAGGAAATGAAAGAAATATTGGCTATCCCTATTACTACTGATATGTTTACTGTTTTTGAGATGTTCCGCCAAAACAAACACAGGAATTTCTTCCCCGTAGTGGATGAAAGGAGCACTCCTCTAGGCATGATTCATGAGCAGGATCTTAAGGAATTTGTTTATTCTTTATACGGCAAGGATCTCTTGCAAAATCGTTATTCCGGCAAGTCCTTGATTGATTTTATTCGCCCTACACCCGTGGCTGATGTGACCTCTCCGGCAGAGGAGATTTTAAAAATTTTTACTTCCGATAAGGATGCCGAAGGAATCATCGTGACTAGAGATACTTATTATATTGGTTTCTTGTCAGCACGCTCTCTGTTGAATGTTTTGAATGCTAAAAATATTGCCATTGCGCGGGATCAGAATCCACTGACCAGGTTACCGGGCAATCACATAATTCAAGATTATGTGGAAGGAGCCATTCAAGATCAGGTCAGTCAATATACTCTGGTTTATTTTGACTTCGATAATTTCAAACCTTTCAATGATCGCTTTGGTTTTCGTGAAGGGGATCGGGCCATTCAAATGTTCGCAGATCTGTTACGAAAACACTTTTCTCAGGAAAATGAGTTTATAGGGCACATTGGTGGGGATGACTTTTTTGTCGGCTTCAGCAACATAAATTTTGAGGAATCGTATCAAAAGGTCCTGCAGATCAGCACCAACTTCGCTTCTTCTGTGGAAAGTCTTTATCCAGTAAAGAACCGGAGTCTAGGTTATATCAAAGCTATGGACCGAGAGGGAGTATTGCGAAGAATTCCCTTGTTAACCGTTAGTGCTGTCATATTGCAGTTGAAGGTAAATCATCAAAAGCTGCCAGCGGGCCTCATCAGCGGAACTTTGGCCAAAATGAAAAAAGGAGCTAAAGCAGCGGCCGATAAAATCTGCGCTGCGTCCATTGCTTCATAAAAACCTCCTCTTTCAGCAAATTCACTCAAGAAGCTTTCCAATACTTCATGGAGGATGAAGGTGTATTTACCCTCTTTACTTCCATATCCTAAGGGCTTGATGTTGGAAACACAATGAGCCTTTTCTTCGGAAATACTGTGTGCCTTAAAGCGATTCTAAAAACTTTTCACTCCAGTAGGTCCCATTTTTGTGATCCCAGAACCTTTTTGCAAGGCTGGTAAATTAAAAAAAATAGAACAGTATAGATAAAAGAGGATTGATGAATACGTATTTAAATATTTCTGGTGTGACGCTATCAGAGCCTGAAATTACAAGTACTCCTGGAGTTTGTTTTACCCGAATTTAAACTCTGAAGTATTAATGGAGATGTTATAATCTTTTTGCCATTAATTTTTTTTTAGAAATATCCCACTAAATGAGGGCTCTTCAGATCGAAGAGCACCTTTTGTAAGCAAGGTAATTTGAAAGGGAATACTCTGTCCGATATACTCAACCATGGCTGGATCTCCTCTTCCGGCAAGCTTGAGATAACCTCTGCTAGATTCTAAAAAAAAGATCACCACGAAGAACACGAAAAATAGGGCTGGTCTATTCTTCGTACCCTTCGTGTTCTTCGTGGTGAAATAGAGCTTATCTCAGAACGACCATAGTGATTTTTTTGGACAGTTTTCTGAGAATGGAGGACAAAATGGATGATTCGAATTCAAAAGATGGAAAAATTACGGCCTATGCCCACTGGGTTATTCGTTGGAGATTCCTGGTATTATTCATTTCCATCGCTATTGCCTTGGCTGTGGCGAGTGGTGGGAAAAACCTTTCCTTCAGCACTGATTACCGGGTTTTCTTTTCAAAAACTAATCCCTTCCTGGAAGCCTATGAAAACATGCAAAAGGTCTATACTAAAAGTGATACTGTATTGATTGTTCTGGCACCTCAAGATGGCAATGTTTTTTCAAATTCTTTCTTGAGTGCTTTAGAGCAGTTAACCCTTGATTCCTGGCAAATACCCCACTCTTTTCGAGTAGACTCCATCACCAACTTCCAACACATCCGAGCGGATGGGGATGAATTGATTGTTGAGGATTTGATCAGCAATGTGAGCCAACTAACTGCGGAACAGTTGGAAGCAATCAAAGGAATTGCTCTCAACGAACCCCTGCTGCTCAATCAGCTCATCACCACTAAAACGAATGTTACGGGAGTAGCGATCTCAGTCCGGCTTCCTGATGACGATCAGGAATCGCAATTGGCCGTGAGTAACATTGCGGCCCATGTACGGGAGTTGAAAGCCAAATTTCAAGAGACCTATCCGGGCATTGATGTTTATTTGACGGGATCCCTCTTATTGGCCAATGCCTTTCCTGAAATCAGTCAGCGGGATATGTCCACGCTAATCCCCTTAATGTACTTAATCATTTTGCTGATGATGGGTTTCATACTGCGCTCCTTTAGCGCTACTTTCGCTACGTCCATTGTGATTATTTTCTCAACAATGACTGCGATGGGGGCCGGTGGTTGGATGGGGGTTAAACTCAATGCCGTATCCGCTTCAGTGCCCACTATTGTGCTGACCTTAGCCGTAGCGGATAGTATTCATATATTATTGAGTATGTTGCGATTCATGCGTGAAGGACAAACTCGTAACGAAGCTCTGATTGAGAGCCTGCGCATTAATTTTATGCCCGTTGTGTTAACCAGCATTACTACATCCATCGGGTTCCTCGGACTTAATTTTAGTGATGCTCCTCCCTTTCATGACCTGGGTAATATGACTGCTATCGGCGTGATGGCTGCTCTTTTTTATTCCTTAATGCTGCTCCCTGCTTTGATGTCAATGCTTCCGATCAAAGTGGGTCCTCTCAAGAGCAAACGTTTCTCCATGGAAACACTGGCTGAATGGGTGATCACTTACAATACCAGGATACTATATGGAACTGCGACTCTGGTTGTTTTATTGACGGCCATGATACCTCGCTTAACCCTCAATGATAATTTTATCGAGTATTTTGATAAGGGATTTGCCTTTCGGGATGATAGTGATTTTACCCTGGAAAATCTGACTGGTATTTATACGATAGAGTTTTCTTTGGGCTCAGGAGAACCAAGTGGAATCAACGATCCTGCCTATATGAAGAAGGTGGATGAGTTTAGTACCTGGTTGAGGGAACAACCCGAGGTGTTGAATGTGAATGTTTTATCAGACACAATCAAACGTTTGAATAAAAGTATGAATGCTGACGATCCCAGTTTCTATAAACTTCCCGAGCAAAGAGAGTTAACCGCTCAGTATTTACTGCTCTATGAAATGTCTCTGCCTCTAGGTCTGGACTTGAATAATCAGATCAATGTGGATAAATCGGCCACGAGAGTTATAGCCACACTGGACAATCTGCCTACTGCCCGCTTGCAGGAAATGAAATCAAGGTTTGAAACATGGTTGAGACAGAATGCTCCCAGTTCTATGTTTGTTGAAGGAACTAGTATGGCAATGATGTTTACCTATATCACTAGAACCAATGCCCGAGGTTTGATCAAAGGAACTGCGATCTCCTTATTCTTTATCACACTCACACTCATTGTCACACTACGCAGCGTCAAGTTTGGGCTACTGAGTATCATTCCCAATGTGATCCCCATTGTGTTGGCCTATGGGGTGTGGAGTCTTGTGAACGGTGAAGTCGGCATCGCAACAGCCACGATTGGAACCATTACTTTAGGGATTGTTGTGGATGATACGGTCCACTTTCTCTCCAAATATCTTCGAGCTAGACAAGAACAGGGACTGCAAACGGAGGACGCAATTCGCTATGCCTTTTCTTTTGTCGGATCGGCCATGCTGGCAACGACTGTGATTCTGACAATTGGTTTTGGCATCCTGTCACAATCTCTGTTCAAGATGAATTCTCAGATGGGAATCTTGACCATGATCACAATTATTATTGCATTGATCATCGATTTCCTTTTCTTTCCCGCAATACTCATTAAACTGAGTGCAAAAAAAGAAA
>NVSR01000007.1 GCA_002401295.1 SAR324 cluster bacterium
GGTGGACAAGCAAAACTTTCAGATATCTATTTTGAAGTGGAACGTATGGCCGGTCACTTGATTGCAAACAACTCAAATTACAAAGCTAAAATTAGACAAGTCCTGCAACGACATTTTGAAAGTGTTGAGCGCGGTACCTGGTCAATGGCAGCATAGGAAAATAACATGAATATAATTTTAATTACAGTAGCGTTAGTAGAAGTAATACCTTTTGGTTACATGATGTATATCATGCTAATAAAATTGGTTAAAGGTTTAACAAATACAGTTAATAAGGTACTTGATAGATGTGTGCATGATATACCGTATAGAAACAATATTGCTTCGGCTTTATTTTTCTTTCAAGACATGGGCCCAAACATCTCGTCCTTTTCAATCATTGCTATGTTTATCTCTTCTGAAGAGAATTACGTGACATTGACGATTGTATTTATAGTGGGTATAATTATTAAAGAACTAAGTAGAAAGCTTAAAAATGCTTTTTATAATGAAATAAACGTGAGGAGTTCGTAATGAACACTTTAATCGGATCTTTAATATTAGGTACTATCGTCCTTCTTGGAATAATCGGTTTGTTGGTTATGAAACAAATTGAAAAAGATAGAAAACTACCTCACTAAACCTTCCATCGGCCTTTAGGCTGAACCTTCTTATACACTAACACACTACATATTATTAATACATTGTTGTCATTTATGGTTTTATTCTTATTGAGTAAATCAAAATAGACTTCATAATTATTTAAATTAAACACTGTTGTCCAATAGGATTAACTCTCTCCAGTATTGAGTTGACCTATTGGTCTGCTCTTTATTGTGCAAACAAAAAAGGACAGTAAATGTCAGCAGTAACACAAACAACCCCAGTAGAAGAAACATATTCCGTAAGAGTCGTAGCCAATGTTAATATTAATTTACTTGTAAAAGTAGATGATGCTAATGAAGCTAAAAAGCAAGTTGACGCTATGAGTTACGATGAGTTATTAAAGAGATCAAATTCAATTATTATTTATAGTACTGAAGAAATTGATATCGATGATGATGTAACTTATGAAGAAGAGCGACTGAGACAAAAAGAGAAATACAATAATGTATTAAGAGGATTAGTTACCACTATGGTAGATAATAATTTTAAGAACCTTGTAGGTCTCAACTCTGAATTTATCTATCCTCAAAATGATGAAACATTTCATATAAAACTTGAATCAATTAATGACAACACACATGCTCCTGAGTTCTTGCTCGATTATGACCAAGAGTTTAGAGTTGTTGTGTTTGGYGTTTTTGACAATAGTGGAGTAGGTGGAGATGAAAAGTCAACAAACTTTGATAACGTAATTTTAGAGTTCAATCATAAACTATCAACCCCATTACCACATGCTTTACGAAGCGATTTAATTGGAAACTTTGAAGTACCTTTTGAGGTCCTAGATGAGAATTTAATAAAGATTGATTCCATAGATGTAGGAGATGAGTTGATAGGTGCTGAATTATTAGATATGCCAGATGAATTTTTGGATGATAATAATGAGGATGTTATTCCTACCTATGATGCTTTTACTTTTATTAAGTTAAAAGATGGCCGCAAAGGTTTAATAACAACTATTGATCTTGATGACTCCTTTTGGGATATCAAAAATATAACTAATAACGAAAATGTATTATGTGTAAGGTGTGAAAGTAACTCAGAATTAAATGATGAAAATGTGTGTTGCGAATGCAGCAGGACAGAAGATTTTTTTTGTGGTCCTCTTGCAAAAAAAATAGTACTTTTACATAATGAAAACGATTATAAATCACTACTCATGGATGAGGTATTTGTCATAGTCTTTGATGCATCAGATGGATATCAATTTGATATATATATGAGTATTGATGATTTAATAGATGAAGAGATCTGTGATGGTGGTACTTGTACAAGCTCATTTTCTAATGCTATTGAAATGGCAGAAGAACAAGCAGTTGAATTGTACCAACGAATAAAATTAAATGAAAATAAGGACAAATAATGTTTCTAACCAATACAGAAAACCCAAATATAGAGAATGAAAGAGTATATTTTTCAGATCTAAGTGAAACAGCTCAAGAAAAAGCTTTAGCTCATACAAATGTAGATAGTCCTGCTATGAACAACTGGGATGTATTTCCTTTGGAGTACTTAGCCGAATCGAAATTAGATATGAGTCAAGATGAAATAGACTTAGCAGGTTTAACTGGAATAGGAGCATATTAATATGGAAAATAGTATAGAAAACATCATCGACATTATGTTAGATGAGGCAAAAGCAAGACAGAATCGAAACAAAGGCGGTATGGAAGAATATATTAATACTTTGCAAGATTCAGATACTTTTTATGAGGAAGCTTTTTCAGATGGAGAAGTGACAGCATTAGAAAATGTGTTTAAAAGAGTACGTTCGGTAATAGAGCATAATCAAAATGTCACAGCTAAGCAACAGAAGCAAACGATAAGACTAATACTTAGAACTGAATCAGATTTTCAAAAAGCAAAGTCTACAATTAAAAATCCTAGATTTTACATAGACGATGTTTTTGGAACTGGTGAAAAAATTGAAGTGTACGCTGCAAATGATGAGTACCTTAAAAGTTACTTTGAATATGGTGGAACATGGACTTATGATAGTTCTCATGATGATGTTTTAAAATCACTTACTGGAGCATACTAATGAAAGATTTAATAGAACTAAGTACAACTTGCATTACAGAGGAAGACAATAAAATTCTGGACGGAATGGCTATGTATCATGCTGATACCTTTTTTATTCCTCCTGTGAGAATGTACAGTAATTACGGATATGGATATATCATTGGGTCATTAGATTCTTCTGAACTAGAAGAAGAAATAGATCAATTAAGAGAACAAGGTTTTAGTGAAGATGGTTTTATTGCAGTAATGCGATATGCCTTTGAAAACAAAGCAAAGCTTGTACAACTAGATTGTGACATTGACAATTGGCCAGATAAATTGAAAAATCATGATTGGTAGAAAATAAAGTATAAGTCAATATTCCCTTCCGGGAACTTTGATTTAAATCAGAATAAAAATAAAACATAAGTAGCTCATTGATTTGAGTCTAACCTAAGGGAAAACGAATTTATCCCTTAGGGATAGATTTGTGCCCTTTAAAGGTATTAACCGAAAGAGAGTAACAATGTACTACGGAGATAAACAAGATAGCTTAGTAAAACTAATGTCAGGACTTTCATATAGAAACTGGTCTATTTACGGCTTCAAAGAAGATAAGAGCGATTCTATGGCAGATTATTATGATCCAGCACGTTGGGATGGTATTGCAGTCAAAAATGGCTTTATTCTAGTAGTTGAAAATAATTGTGGTGGCACAATTGGTGGTGATTTTGTAACAAAGAGTTATGATGCAAAAATATTCAAACGAATTAAAAAGCTTCAAGCTCTTTTGGATTGCCCAAATGCCTCACAAGGTGAGAAAACCAACGCGCAAGCGATGATTGAAAAGTTTGATGCCAAAGCGGTAACAGAAATATTAGTCAAAGGTGATTTACCTCCAGTCATTTATCAAAAGAACCCAGATGGTTCTAAATGGCATATAGAAAGAAATAACGAAATAATTGCAAAAGGAACCGGTGTTTACTCATTTAGTGATGTAAATACATGGAAATCTGAACAAATAATTTTTGATATACGAGATCATAATGACCCTCAGACACTCTCTTACTTTAGAGCAGACGATTGGGAAAATACATTATCGTATAGAAAAGAGAGACGACTCAAAGATCAAAAGAGACTTGATAAATATTTCAAACTTCTTGATAAATGGGAAAGTCTTGTAGTAATAAAGCTTGGTGAAGGTGATGAAGAAAAATTAGTTAAAAAGATTATTACTCAAAAGGTAGTACATTTTATTGCTGAGGATTCAGAAGAACCGACAGAGTACTTTAGGGTAGGGGACAAATGGAGTAGACACTCAGGATTAGTAAAGAACTTAATATACAAACTATCTGATGATGGGGCGCGTGTTAGAAAACTTACTAAAAAATGGGTAAAACTCAATGATGGAACTAACTTAAACGCTTACAAGCCTGAGCCTAATAAAAATACAAAAGGTACCTTCAAGATGTTTGATGAAGATGATATAAAAAACGGTGACGTTGTTTATATTAAACTTGTTGAAAAGATTGAGACCTTTGACAAAGTAACTTACGTAAAATCTAAAAAGAGTAAATCTTTAAAGACTACTAAAAAAGTTGTCCCTCAAGAGGAAGTTGTTACACCTGAGCCTAGTGCTACAGAAAGTAAGGACCTTCTTAAACAGGAGAGAGAATTACAACACAAGCTTTACAAAGGGGAATTAACGTTAACGCAGTATAAAGAAGCTTTTGACTCATTTATGAATCACAAAGATGCTTTTGTTGCACAACTAGAAGTTCTTCAGAAAAAAGATATCTTTGCTTTGTTTCCATCTGACTTTATGGCCAGATACAAATCAGAGAAAAAAGATTTTCTTGTAGAGATTGCTTATCATGAGTTTTTAACACAGTACGTATATGCTGTTTCAGAAGTGTTTTCTTATCAACCCGAAGGCTTATGCATGACAGGTGATGGTGAATCTATTGAAGATGCGGTAATACGTTACGTTAAAGATGCTACTCAAGAACAATTTGATGAANGNNNTNARAAGCGYGNAAGCNNNTASAAAAGNAMMTTGNNSAAAGAANMASTTWRKRTTNYGNAWGMTKTYWYGRAACMAAWWMWKYWAGNTGANNWKAAAATRKKKAWTMKSRWWRAYSKTAGTAAAGCTATGAATTCAGAACAATTAGATCTTTATGATAAATTAGTTGTTGATGAAATTATGGCCAAACTTCAAGAGGATAAGGATAAAAAGAAGTCAATTAAAGTTGAGGTACCTGAAGGCATTGGCTTTGAGTTAATTGAGACGGTTCACACCAGAGACGATTATCCACTGTTTGTAGTGAAAGTTACGAATCGTGTAGACAAAGACAAGTTTTATGAATTACGCTCTGCAGCTAAACGTTTAGGCGGTTGGTACAGTAAGTATTCAAAAGATGGTGCAATACCAGGTTTTCAGTTCAAAGATGAAGAGTCTGCAGAAGAGTTTATGAAATTGGAAACTGGTGAGGAAGCAAGTGCAGCATCTAATGTTGAACAACACGAAACTTCTAAATCACAGAGCCGATCAAATAAGCTTATTCAGCAAGGCAAAGCACTTGAAGAAAAAGGAGAAGAGAAGTTAAATCAACCAAGGCAAGCTAATACAGCACGTCGTGCTGGAATGGCAGCAAATGCTGAGGGTGATGCAAGAACAATGATTAGAGTAGCACATACAATGCAAAATATCGGAAAGGGGCTTGAAGTTGGAGAAGTTAAATATCTATCAGGGATTAATTCAAAAGCTATCCTCGAGCAACTGGAAAGTATTTTATCTTATGCAAAGTATCTGTCTGCACGTCATTTTTCTAAAGAAAATGGTACTCGCGTTGAAGATGAACGTCAAACACCAATTACGGTAGATGATATTCGTTTTGTCGAGTACCCTTATCCTTCTTTTCATACTTCTATTTTAAATGAAGTTTTAAATACAGCAAAAGGCCGTGAAAAGAATCTATTGGTTAAATACGTTAAATCGTTAACTGATGACATCATTGTTTTTAATACACCAAATCTTTTGGAAACTTTACGTGGCGTTTTACGTAAATCAGAAGAGTCGTATCAAAAGACAACGATTAAAGATTATTTAATTGCCTATGACAGATTACAAAAAGCTAACATTGTGAATATTTCATATTTACGTGTCGCTTTAAAAGAGTATATAAACTACCGAGGTGAAGCAAAGAAGGTTAATCCATTAGTATTACTAGAGAGAGAGCTTATTGGTCGTAAGATTGATGGTTATTTCCCTACAACTGATGTGTTAATAGATGAGATGATAGAAGAAGCAGATATCAGTGATGGTATGAGTTTTTTAGAACCTGAAGCAGGTAAGGGTAGTATTGCAGATAAAGTGCGTGATAGATTCTCAGTTAGTATTGATACTATTGAAGTAAATCACACATTGCGTAATATCCTTGAAGCTAAAAGTTATAACATCGTATCACACGACATGCTTGAATACACTGACTCTACATACGACAGAATTATTATGAATCCTCCTTTCGAGAAATACCAAGATATAGATCATGTTCAAAAAGCGTTTAAGCTGCTTAACGATGGTGGAAAACTGGTTGCTATTATGGCATCTTCAGCGTTTCATAATGACCATAAAAAGGCAAAAGAGTTTAGACAATGGCTTGATGAATGTGGTGCACGTTTTTGGAAAAATCCTGAAGGAAGTTTTTTAGATAGTGACAGACGTACAGGAGTTAATACCTACATGGTAGTAATAGATAAAGAAACAATAGTTGTAAATAATCCAGACTACTCATCTGAGCAGCTTGAGACATTTGCAACTGGGAGTTTATTCTAAGATGCTAAATATGTTATATGGAGCATTAATTTTTATCGGTTTTGTACTGGTCTATTCTTTTATTCTCTGGCTTTGGTCAGTTTATAAGAAATAGATAGAAGTACACAATAAAGTAACTTACTCCCTAGGGAGTTTCAACAGCTACGGCTAGGAACTCCCATTAGGGAATCCTATGCCTTTTTTTAAAAGTCTTAGGAGACAAAACAAATGATATTAGATTACAAATATAATAAAGAAACAAAATTACTCGGTTACAGCTTTGAAATGGATGAAGGAATAGCTTCTAGTTGTTTTGCAGTTAGTATTGAAGCCGTACAAAAAATATGTCCAGCACTTTTAGATGGTACAACACATAAATATGTAGAAGAAACTTATACCAAGTTGCATGAAGCATTCTTTAGTGAACGCTATAAAGTATACAAAGGTATAACAGTTTCAAAAACTGCTAAGAGAGAACATTTACAACTTGTACACCAGGCTTATAAAAATTGTCAAAAATTGATGGTTGAATATGAAGAAGGTTATGAGATGTATCCATCCGAAGAAGACGATAATAATGCTAGTTATAGTGATAATGGACTTGTTCATATATTCAGTATTGGTAAGAGTACAGGGGTTAAACCTATATTTTTACAACTAGCATCATCGTCATCCTTTGGTGGGTCAGAATTTATGTTTACTGGTGTAAAAAAAATAAGCTTAGTGGCATAAGGATTCAAGATGTCTTGTTGCAATATAAGTAAAAAATCTGATTTGGTTAAAGAATTAGAATTATTAAAGAAAAAGTTTGATGTAGTTGAACTGGAGGTCTTAGATGATTACCAACTTCTTACATTTAAAAATAAAGTAAATAAACCTAACATTGATTGGGTAGTTTGGCTTCAGGTAAAAGTACGTAGAGGACATAAAAGAAATTATACCAATCGTACTGATGCAGATATGCTAAAAGGAATATGTAAAAGTATTCTTGATTGGGTAGATGCACTCTTAGATTTTAATACTCCAATACATGGCGAGCAATTGTCACTGTTTGATGAAGAAAAATCTATTGAACTTGAAAAACTACCCCCGGTACCAAGAGGTGGCGAAGATAATCAATGGGCAGCGAATACTAAAAAAAGAGAAGGTGTACGTAAGAGAAACTTAATGAAGCAGTATAGCTTTTTTGAGTTATGTGATCTTACACATTCTTGGTACATTCATAAAGAAATTAGTTATTTTCGTTTTTTACCTAAGTCAAATCAAGACATGATTGAACTTGTGAAAGAATCTATTGTAAAAGGTACTTCTACACAAGAAAAACATGGTCGTTTTGATGATTACTGGTGGGACAATGATTGTGACTATATAAAAAAAGGAGATTCTTTAAGTGACTTAGAACTTATCAATCGAGTAAGATCATTGGCTAGGCTCTATCTAGTCCCTTATAAAAGGAATTTTTACATAGACACTGATTTGTCATATTCTCATTGGGAAATGTCTGAAAGGACAGATTATGTATTTTGGTTTGATGGTCGAAAGATTCATGCAAGCGATCATACAGTGAATGAGAACATGCCTTATTATGATTTATTTGATTTTGAGTTTATTAGTTGGCTAAGAGAGTATTTCAATATTTCTCCTAAAGAATCCATAAGCGATGAAGATGTTATGAAAATGACCTTTGTTAATTATTTTTCTGCCCTGCTAAAAAGCGCGAAAGATTTTAATCTAAAAGAAACCATTTTACAGAGTAAAGATTGGAAGCAGCTAAGAACTGTTGTTAACGCTTTAATCAAGAAAGAGTCAGACCCACGTAATGGTGGATCAGGTGGCCCTTGTAGAGATGGATTCATATGTGGATATTCCCGTTTTGATAAAGGAAGAGTAGACGTAATTCAAAGATTTACAGATAGAGCGAGACTCAATAGAGATATTGGAGATCAAGCACCGGACCACGAAAGTGACACATACACGCTTTGCGATGTATCTGGTGATGACATCTATGTAAAAGCTTTTGAGTTATTTAAAATTGAAACAAAAAAACAAACAACAATGTTTGATTTTATGGCCGCATAACCGCAGTCACTAAATCATATTACTTAGCAGCTCATAAGAGCCAATTCCTAAGGGACACATGAAAATGTCAAATCCCTTAGGGGATTGGTGTGTCTCTTTTATCTCTTAAAGGAGAATATTATGACAAATACAAATACATTAAATACAGGTTTCTATGCACAAAATGATAATGACACGGTAATGTTTATTGCATGTGAAGGTACTCAAGAAGAGATTGAAATTAAAGCAAATGCAATGCTACTTGACGATGAATATCAAGAGTGGGTTTCATTTGATGGACAAAAGATTTCCTCAATAGCTGTTTCTTTATTAAGAGATATGAGATTAGGTACTTACTACACGGTAAAAAACAACCAGGTTAATCCAGAAAAATCGAATGCTGTCACCCCAAATGAATTGCTTTTATTTGAAAGAATAAATCAAATTATTGAAGATCAACATATAGCAGTAAAATGTAATAAGTGTGGCTGGATTGGCATTGAAGATGAACTAGAACATTTTGGAACTGGAGAAGACGCTTTTAAGGGTTGCAAAGGTTGTGAAACAGATAGTTATCTTATGGACATAGAAGAAATTGAAACAAGTAATACTGGTTTTTACGCACAATGTGATTCTGATGAAACACCAATTTTTATAGCAGTTAAAGGAAGCAAGGATGAAATAAATACTCAAGCAGATGATATGTTAGGAAATGATACTTTCCATGCATGGACTTCGTTTGAAGGAAAACGTTTATCAATTGCAACTTTTAAACTACTAAGAGAATTAACAGTGAGTTCATACATGATGGTAATGGCAAATGAGAATGACCCTTCGGGTTCAAGTTTTTATGAAATTACAGAAAAAGAACGATCTTTATTTAGTCAAATTAACCAAAATATAAAAGATGAGAAGGAACCATTTTTACAAAAAGAACGTCACTGCAATATTTGTTGCGTTGAAACACTATTTGATGAAAATGGATATTGTGAGCAATGCGAACATCAGCAGGAACAAGACTTTGATACAATCAAAGTGAATGTTAACCTTAATGATAATAGTAGCCATATGGAGATTGACCAAGTATTAGTAGATATTAATGAACATGATGTACAAGTAATTGCACATCATCTTTTAGACATGTCAGCCGAATACATTTGTATACCAGTTACAAACAGTTGGTTATATAAAGATCAAGTTTCAAATGAACCTATTCGCTATGACGAACTACAAGTTTTTCAAGATGGAACTATGATAGTTGCAGGACATGGAAAACATTGTGGTTCAGAAGTTCAATCTGATTTTTTCAGTATTGAAAAAGTTACAGAACTTCTTTCTCAATTAAAAAAACAAACCATCACAAAGGTATTAGAACTCAAAAAGTCTGAAGTGAATATTGATGTCATTAATATTCTTGAAGGAATTGGAGCAGATTTAACACCAGCAGATGGAAAAACATATAAATGGCTATTCTTTACCGAGGAACTAATTAAATCCGCTAACGATGATACAGATGATGATTTTGAAGATCCTTTCAAAGAACTGTTTGAAACATTCGTTAATGATGTGAAAATGTCTGGTGCAAAATATGTAATGATTGAAGGCTAATTATGTCAGCAACATTATATATAGAGCTAACAGACAAATCACAAACAGATCAAGCTGCGCAATTGTTAAGAACTCATCCAATAAATATGAAGCTAAAAAAGATAGGTGCTCAAAACGTACATATCTATGATAGTAAAGATTTACAATGGGCTCATGACGAAAACACAGATATGATTAAATGGATGGAAAAGAACCAAGGTAAGTATAGTTTAGATATTAATTCTATAAGTGAAGAAATAGAAGACGCTGGTTATGATGAAGACAGTATTTTACAGATGCAAACAGAAGTATTTAAAACACTGAACGTTGAATTTAAAGTTGAATATTATGCTGCATCAAGTGCTTTTAATATAGATGAATGTTATTTCTCAATTGAGCAGATGAAGAGTATCACTAATAATGGTTCACTTTTGTCAGGACTCGATGAGTATCGTTCATTATATGTTCTACTTTTAGAAGATGAAACAGAAACAGTCATTACGCAACGTGTTAGTACAAACAAACTTCTCCAAGAGGTAAGGGCGGCTAATGAAGATTTCGAGTGGTATCCAACTACTAATGAAATTATTGAAGTTGTGTATTGGGACATGATGAAAAAAGATCAATTTGCTAATTACAATGGACATGGTAAGTATGAAAATACGTATAGAACTGTATTGGACATTGGTGCTGGTAACGGTAAGCTTTTTAGTACTATCAAAGATATTGCTGATAGCCAAGAAGACAAGTCTAAACTGAATATCACTAAAGCCTATGCTATAGAAAAAAGTCAAACACTTATTAATTCTCTTCATGAGGATGTATTTGTTGTAGGTACTGATTTTTACGAGCAGACGCTTATTGATAAACAAGTAGATGTTGTCTTTTCCAATCCTCCATACAGTGAATATTCTCAATGGTCTACAAAGGTTATTAAAGAATCTAATTGTAATGTCATTTATTTGGTCATTCCAGATAGGTGGGAGCGCGATAAAGCAATTGCTAATGCTATTGAATCAAGAGGAGCTAAAGTTGCTGTAATAGGTAACTATAGTTTTGAAAACAGTGAAGATAGAAAAGCACGTGCTGAGGTTTCTTTGTTAAAGATAACAATTGTAGAAGAAGAAATTAGTTTACACAGAAGTAATAGACATAATAAAGACCCGTTTGATCTTTGGTTTGATGAAGTCTTTTCCATTGACATGGATGTTTCCACGAATAGTGATGACATACGCTCATGGGAAGAGGCAGAAAAGAAACGTACAAGAATCAAAGAGTTAGTAAAAGGACAAAATGTAATTGAGCGTTTAGTGGAACTCTACGATAAAGAACTGAATCACCTTGTAGTTAACTATAAGAAGATAGCAGAACTTGATGGAGATATTTTGAAAGAGCTTGGTGTAAGTATCAAAGGATTGAAAGAAGCATTTAAGTTGAAAATAGAGGGCGTAAAAAACCTATATTGGAAAGAGCTTTTTGACAACTTAGATACTATCACTTCTAGATTGACATCTTCAAGTAGAGATTCATTGTTAGGTACCTTAACAGAACATACAAATGTTGACTTTACAGTCTCCAACGCTTATGCAGTTGTTATATGGGCAATCAAAAATGCTAATAAGTATTATGATAGTCAGCTTCTTGAGTTGTATTTTGGCCTGTCTCGATCAGAGAATGTTAGATTGTATAAATCTAATACTAAAYTTGTAAAAGACGGCTGGAGATATAGCAGAGAGAAAATGACTCATTACGCATTAGATTATAGAATTGTGGATCATCATTATGATGCTATCTCTAGTGAATATAGTGCAAAGCGTAATATGGGCCCAGTATCAAGAACGCGTATTAATGATATCGTGACTATTGCAAGTAACCTTGGTTTTTCAATTAAAGATTCTGAAGAGAATATCGTTTGGATGCCAGGTAAAAAGAATCTGTTTGAAATGAATGAAGAAGAAAAGATTGTACCGTTTATGGAAGTGAAAGCTTTTTTAAATGGAAACCTACATTTTAAGTTTTCTCCTAAGTTCATGAAAGCATTAAACCTTGAAGCAGCGCGATTAAATAAATGGATTAAATCACCTCAAGAAGCTACAGAAGAATTTGATATCACCCTGGAGGAAGCAACTGAAATGTTTGGAAGTAATTTTGTATTACAACCATCAAATTTAAGTAATCTGCTCCCATCATCTGTGAATGAAGATACACCTGAAGTTAATGAGACTGAACCTGTAAATAATGAAAGCTACTCTTCGGAGCAGTTGGAAGTTTTTGAAACAGGTTCTTTGTTTTAATTCAATAATAAATAAATAAATATAAGTAATTCTCCCTTAGGGAGTTCAATGCATTGCGCAGGACTCCCATTAGGGACTCTTGTTGCCAAAAAATTGTCATAGGAGATAATTATGAATACAAATAAAACACAAGCACCACTTCCAGCAGTACGTTTCCCAACAAGAAATCAAATTGAGATTTTAGGTTCACTCCAAGATTTTGATAAAGATGTTGTTAATAATGCAGAAGACGCAGCTAATCCTTTTGAGTTCACAATAAGTGTAATGGAAAACAGATTCAGAAATGAACCAGCGCCTCATTATACGAGTTTTCAAAAGAGCAACGACAAGCTGTATTTTCTTGAATCTGCAATGCATATTTATTCTAAGTGTAAACAAAGAGTAATGGTAGATGAAAAAGTGAATGCTTTTAAAAGTAAAAAAATTGAAGAAGGTGATCTTGTAAAAGTTATGGATGCAAAGCAAATCGCAAAAATCTTTAGTGATCTTCGTTCAATCGAAAACCCTAAAGAGTATGCCTTTGAAAATGTAGACGTATCAGACGAGATGCTTTTTCATTTAAGTAGTGATGAATGGTACCGCGTAGGTGGAATAGATGAAGATGGTGATATTAATCTCAAATTGTTTAATGGGACGTATCCTAGATCTATAATCACTGAGCATGCGTGTATGAGTACAAAAAATGCCAGCGTTTAACGTATATCGGAATCTAAACAAGCCGGGTTACGCTTCAGTACAACAATCAGGTAAAGTCATTGACTATGCCCAAGAGTTGTTGTTGAAAGATTGTGGTTTTCATGTTTCTGAAAAGAGACGTTTGAAAGTCATATCTGAGAAAAGAAAAAATGTTCATGCCTGGATAAAAGGAAAGCAATTTGAGAAAGGTACATTTGATGTAACTAACTTTGAAGAACTTCTTTATGATCCATATCGTACTAAGCATTTTATAGTTGTAAGCACTGGTAAAGAAATTATGAAAGCAGCACAAGTTGTCTATAAAGATAATAAGTGTTATGCATTAGGAATTAGTTATGAAAAATGAAATACATATCTTGGTGATGAATGATGAAATGACAATGTTTGATGTTGAAGTAATTTTCGATTCTGAAAAGAATGATGAAAAGTGCTTTGGACATTTTAAGTCTAATGAGTTGGCTTTAGCGAGAGTTGAAGAAATCTTAAAAGAAAAGCCATTTTTGTCGTTTGATGAAGATAGTCATGAAGATTACATTAAAGAAACAAAGGAAAACAATGAAAGAGTTTAATTTTGAGCTGTACACGCTTTGTCCCGAAACAGGTGTAACTGGTTACGACATTGAAAATGTAAGCATTATTGCATCTACAAAAGATGAAGCTAAAGAACTTCTTTCCCAATGGGATTTATTCGATTGCATCATTCTATTTAATTATGGAGTGGAACTTACGGAAGAAGACGGCCAATACATATTAAATGAAACTACAAAAGCAGATCATGGATGCTTGCTAAAGTACAATCATTTTTTTGATACTAAATATGAAGAAATACAGATTAAGGCATTAGTTAACTCTGAGACTTAAGTGTATCAATTCTAAATATAAATAAGATTTCTCCTTCAGGAGTTCAATGCATATATGCAGGACTCCTTTGGGAGTTTTCGTGTATCAATTAAACAGGATTTTATAATGCAAAAAGCACCACAATATTTAATTTTTTATTCATATAACCATGGGGCTCATTTAAATATGATTGCACATTCTTTTGATGAAGTTAAAGACTCATTAGATACAGAGTGTCAATCTATTTCAGATAACTATGAAAATTGGGAGTACGCGGACTTACTAAAAGAAATTACTATCGATGAAGAAACTCTTCAAAAAGATGGTGATGAGTTTTATTTTGAATTTCCAAATACAACTTGGGTCACAATTACTAAAATAGGTACCAAAAACAAGTTAGACCATAACCCTTTACAGGTGACAGTGGATTTAACAGTTTTTGATATTGCTAGACTTGGTAAAGACCCTTTATATGATTTAATAGAAGAAAAGATATGCACTACACATAATGTTGATATCGACCTTTTAATATTAGAGTTATTACCTATCAGTAATATAGGTGAAATGGTTACATATCAATGTATTCCAACAAAATATAAAAAGAGAGGTGACGCATGTTAATGCAACAACATTTAAAAAATATGGAAACCATAATAGAATTTTTAGATAAAGGTAGCGAACTCGCAGAGTCTGCTTCGTATTTAAAGAACTTAGTTTCTCATCATATTAATGGAAACAACCATTGGGATGCAGTTTTATTAACAGCCACAGATGCTAAACATCGAATGCTTATTGAAGATCGTGAGGTTTTTCGTTTGTATGATGATTACTCTGAAGGGTTAGTTGAAGAAGTTGCAGACTTAGTTGAATCTGATTTATATGGTGTTTGTTAGGTAGACTAGTTGTAAAATTTAACTCCTATTAAGGGAGTTTTTACCATTGCGGTAGAAGCTTCCTTAGGGGACTTCTATGCGCTTAACAGTGAAGGAGTCCTTATGGACATTGAGTTAATAAAAGAAAAAGAATTATTAAAAGAAGAAATCAAAGCCTTATATCTTCAAGATGAACGTGTGTTCAGTTTGGGATACAGTGGCGGCAAAGACAGTAGTTGTACTTTAGTAATAACTCTTGAAGCCTTATTAGAGCTTCCTAAAGAGAGTTTAACGAAGACTTTGTACGTTTTGTATAGTGATACCCTTATGGAGCTATTACCAGTGCAAGCACATACTTATAAGTCTTTAGATGCAATCAGAACATTTGGTGAAGAAAATAACTTACCAATTGTAGTGATGCATGCTAAACCTGAAGTCACAGAAACGATGTGGTCCATGCAAATCGCAAAAGGGGTGCGTCCTAGTTCAAGTGATAACAGATGGTGTACAACAAGACTTAAGACAGACGTTCAAGAACGAATCTTATATGATACATTTGGAACTAATGACATTGAAACCATTTCAATAGTTGGTAGTAGAAAAGATGAATCACCAGATCGTAAAAAGCGTTTAGAAGACAATACGATAAAAGGCCATTTAAAAGGTCATAATCAGTATTCGAAGTCTTTAGTATTTGCTCCCATTGAAGACTATTCAACTGAAGATGTTTGGACTACCTTGCGTAGCTCAGATATTGGAAGGAATATTTTAGGCTCAGAAGAACTATATGTCTTGTATGCATCTACTAATGGTGAAGGCGCAGAATGTCAGACTATATTAGGTAATGCTAATGATAGTGGTAAAAACCCCGGATGTGGCTCCTCACAGGGTCGTTTCGGCTGCTGGTCATGCCCTCTTCAGCACAAAAAAGATAAAGCACTACAAGGAATGCAAATAGAATACCCTTACATAAAGCACCTAATTGAATTTAGAGATTGGAATGTAAGTATAAGAGATGGCAATTGGCACATTTATCGTGATTATTATAATCATGGTAATTTTAATCGATTGCAATATAATTTAGATAACSATCNWTTWGKKRTRAYAAKTYCNKGAKKWWTKAAWCNNWYRRMTAGWGMWKWRATKSWWAYRMKRWWAWTGKWMASAKAWTTTAAAMWWRAAGWTNANKTGSATWTNCMKYTKWTRAGTGATGAAGAGTTAAATTTTATTCAGCATCGCTGGATTAGAGAAGGAAATTTTTCGCTATCAGCTGTATCAATCGCACAAAAGTATGGACGTATTATTGAAGTGACTGATGATGATCTTGAGATTATAAGATATGCGAAAGCATTCTTCTCAACTCAGCGTATATGGGAAACGCATTTAAACACGTGGTATAACATATATCCTGATGAACGTTTTTCGGCTCAGTTTGTAATTCAAGTATTTGAGAAGTATGGTCGTGATCGTATGAAACAGTATTTGGAACGAATTGTTGATGAAAGAGAGAGCACATTAGTTGCTGAATGGATAAAGCCTTTACAAATAAGGAATCAATTTTATCCATCTAACGAACTTGCTAAGATGATACGTAGAGAATGGGAAACTGATGAGGTAAGCTATGTGACAAAAGCACTTGTTTTTGACTATGAGAAATCATGGACAGAAGAAGAGCAAGTAATTGCAATAGATCCTTTAGAAGATCCGAATATAAGTATGGAAGACAAATATGCTATGTTAGACAATTGGGAAACGTATGTTGGCCATGATTCTAATGACAGGTTTGAACATCCTGAGTATATGCGTTTTGGTGGAGCTTATCAGTATGTTAAGTTTCGTGAACGCCAAAGCGAAGAAAATCGTACTAAGAATAAAAATAAAATTGCTCAAAAGCAATATGCAACTGTTAATATTCCAAAATATCAACAGCAATCATTTGACTTTGCAGCATAGTAAAGAAGACGGTGTAACATCATCTGTAAAGATGACTGTTCTTCTTAAAATAAAACCTACGGGTTTACTCCACATGGAGTTTTTTGAGTACATTTAGATGTATTCAAAAAACTTTGTTAAAAGTATAAAGGCTAAACATGAATCGAGTAAGATTTTTTATCAAAACTATTTTTTATTTGCCAGGTACCTTCTTGCACGAGTTCTTGCATTATATTGGTGCAAAAATTTTGGGAATGAGAAATGTTTCTATTTCCTTACTGCCAAAAGTTGGTGAAGGACCAGAAGTGATTATGGGTTCAGTCAATGCGAATCTATCTAGTAATCATAGTAGCTTACGTTGGTTGGTTCCTGCCTTATTACCTAAAGCATGGTGGATAGTTTTATATTTTTTAATATCATATTATGGATGGGTTGAAATTTCTATTGAAGAAAATGCTGTTTATTTTTATCCTGAAAACATCCATAACCAGTTAGAGGACTATATAATAGGTTATATAGCTATGCAATTGTTTTGGGCTGGTTCATTAAGCTTTCAAGATTGGAAGGTTGCTATGCATTCTCTAGTGTCAGTGAAAGGGATGCTATTGATTGGAGGAGGATATATATTTTATACGTATGTGTTGGATGGACTTTTGGCTTTTTAAGGGAAAAGTAATTGCACTATCGTGATAGTGCAATTAAGCCCCTATGTAGCGTAGCTTAATGAGATGTTACTTGCCTGCGGCAACTCTATCTTTAAGACCTTTTCCTGCTTTGAACTTAGGTACCATTTTATCTGTAGTAGTATAGGTTTTATCTGTTCCTGGTACTTTTCCAGTCTTACCTTTCTGTAAAGCACTTATAAAACTTCCAAATCCTACAAGAGATATATCCTCTTTAGAAGATAGAGCTTCTGTAACTGCGCTAGTAAATGCATTAATCGCTGTTTCTGCAGCAGCTTTAGTTGAGTAGTTTCCGTGCTTTTGAACCATTTCTATGAATTGAGATTTATTCAATTTTATTCCTTTGTTTTTATATGTATGTATTATATCTAACTTAACAATTTACTATGTTGCTTTGCTGTTTTCTCTAAGCATATAGAGTAATCTTCACTAAGAAAAACTACTTCGTCAAAACGATATTCTTTAGTTGTAAACACATCATTTAGAACTTTCCCAGATGAGTCGAAATTAGCACTAGTAATTACATTTAGTGTGCTTTTGTCTCCATTCTCAGTCCATAGTTGACCAATATTATTATCATTTGTCACTATATACATGCTATTCCTTTAGCGTAATTTTATTTTCTATTAATACTAGTATTTTCTAGAATATAGCTACCTGAAAAAAAGAGAATTGCTACTAAAGCTATTACTCCAGTGGCATAAAAAATTCCACTTATAAACATTGTCATTAACAACTCTATAATTGTTAAATTGTTTAAATCAATACCACCAATAAAACCACCTATTACTACAGCAAAAACAATAAATATAGAAAAATTAAAACCAACTTTGATTTTTTGCAATAACCTTTTAGAAAAGATTATTTTTTTATTTAACTTTGCAATAGTGAGAAGAGTAGAAATCACAACTATTCCTATTAAGCCATAAATAAAGATATGTGTCATTGTTCCAAATGCTTCAATTACGCCATTTCTTACTTCTCCACCACACCCTGTAATCATCGTTAATACTACCAGTAGTAAACTAGCTTTTAATATCTTATTCATTCTTGTAAATCCTTTTTTATTTAACTTAGCATATTATTTTGTACAATAGTAATACTATTGCATTATGAAAAACTAAGTAATGATAGATTTCATCTTACGTATTTAACGGTTTGATTTTTAAGTTCTTGTTCAACTTCTTTAATTCTGTCTTCAGCTAACTTTTTCCATTTTTCTAAGGGAAGGTTTTCTTTGTAAGATTCAAAAATACCTTGTATTTCATCCTCACAATCCCACACATAAATATGTTTTGGTTGGAGTTTAAATAAAAACATGAATGTAGCGTAATCAAGTAGCCATTCTTTTTCCAAAGGTGTTTGAAAAGTCATTCTTAGTTGAGACTGTCCAAAATCATCATCGCCGAGCTCTTGGAGCTGTGCATCATTCCATAAATCAAGTTCAGGAATATTTTGTCTTATCCAAGTGATATCTTCGGGGTATATAACATCTCTTTTTACATTATGATAAAACTGAGCAACAGGTAATTTTAAATCTGTAGATGCCACTATATACTCCTTAATTTATTATGCTTAGTCTGGAGACATAACAATGATGTGGTTCCAATTATTTTTCTATTGTTATATTGTCTTTGAAATAACGGTAGATACTAAATAATAAAAGTCCTATAATAGATATCCCCATAATATAGGCTAATGTTTTCATCATTAGATCACTAAATACTCGTAGAAAACTCTCATTGTTATCTATTGTAAAAAATGTGAGTATTAAGCTAACCCCAGCCCAAGCGGCCATTACCCCTATGATATACATCTGTTTTTTTAAATCATTTGTGATATTTACTTTCATTTTTAATCCTTTAATTGCTTTTTTTTAAAACACATAGAAACCAACCTAAAGGTTGGCTCGAATGTAATTTAGTTTGGTAAGCTATTCACATTCAACTTTTTGGTTAGACGTTGGAGAAAACCACATTTTATGAGAGCTTTCTTCCTCTCCAATCTTAACGGCTTCAAATTTGCATTTCTTGCCATGATCTGTTAGATATAAAGTTCTATACATAACAAGACCTTTCATTCCATCATGAACTTTTGCCTCTATGGTGATGGATTTTTCACTTACTTTTTGATTATCTGTTCCGACGGTAATAATACCATTAAAAGTTTTCGTCTGATTACTAGGCCACTTATCTAGTGTAACTTCAAATACACCTGCATCTGTAGCAGCATTTAGTAATCCAGGAAGGATTATGCTCATTGCGATTAATTTCATTCTTTTTTTCATTTGTTTGTCCCTTAATGTTTTTTTGTGTAAACCACACGCAGGCCCTCAAAAAGGGCTAGAGTGTGGTTTATTTAATGTAAATTATTACTAATTTTTACTTTAATTTTTTTATTCATCACCAAAAAGAGTAAAGTTTTCATCTAGCTCTTTATAAGTGACCCCTAAAATTGAATGTCCTTCATGTGTTTCACGGTTCAAAAGTACATTTTTATGATTTAGACAAAGCGTACTAAAGATCCAGCCATGTTCATGTTCTTGAAATGTTGTAGACATTGTTGAAGGAACTGCAACAAAAAAGTTGTCCATTAATGATTCAGAATTTGTTGCTGTATTAATAAGTAGCTTATCCATTGATGTATCATCTAAACCTGAGGCTAATTCGGAAGGCATTAAAAGTTCTTTTCCAAATTGGGAGACTCTTTTTTTACATTCTTCTAAGATGTATGCTCTTGCTGGAGTAGCTTCCATCTTGCCAAATGTATCTAATAAATCTGGGCCTTCTATAGTGAAAGCAATAAGTTTTCTAGTGTCTGCATCTGAATAAAATAAATTCATGAAATTCCTTTTGTATTGTTGTACGTTGATAAAAAAATAAAGAGCCTGTATAGACTTTTAGTTAATCTAGATAGGATCATTGACATTATAAAAAATACAGAGAGCATAAGCATCCAGGTACCCACATTTTCAGATGTAAAAAGATCAGGCACCCAACTGTTTGTAAAAAGCTCTATACGTATATTGATTACATAATCAATATACTGATCAATAGGCGCGTAGATATTACTAGTGAAACTTTTTGTATTCTCTAAGGAGAAGACTACCACTTTTAGTAATAATGAACCAAGGAATAAAACTACTATATAGATTCTTCTAACAAGTAAAAATTTGTATATATATTTGAGCATAACTTCTCCTTTCAAGAGTGTTAATATAAATTATTTAAGTAGCATCGTATCCATAGGCAGTTTAATATTAATATCAAAGTTACTTGAGAATGGACTTTTTGTCTTTTTTAATTTAGCATAGAAGAAAGCAATGTTTTCATCTTCTACTGCATACAGAGCCTGAATGTCTTTTTTAACTTTATGCATAGTCGTGATTTCATCAACTAATGTTCCTACAACTTGACTTGATACCCAAACACGTCCTTCTGCTAAAGGGGTAAGTTCTTCATCTGTCATTTTTCTTTGTTCTTTTACAAAACTGTAAAAGTTGTTATAAATTGGGTCAAGAAGATTTTTCTTAATATGTTCAACATTTTCTTCAGTAGGATCTTTAAATAAAGAAAGAGGTACCTTGCTCGCATGTGAAGCAATTGTGGTATCTTTTACTCCTACCTTCTTCATAGCATCTGCAAAAGAGAAGCTTTGTACGTAGACACCAATTGAACCAGTAAAACTGCTAGGGGCAGCATAAAGTTTATCAGCTACACAGGCTGCATAATAAGCTCCAGAAGTTGCACTAGAACTAATGTAGAAAGTAGTAGGCATTTTCTCTTTATAGTCTTTTAAATAGTATGCAAGCTCTTCAGATGCAGAAGGACTTCCCCCAGGACAATTGAATTCAATAAGTGTATGTGTATAAATATCTTGGTGCTTTTGAATTAAGTCCATTTTGTTAATGATACGACGTACATATTCTGTTGTGATAGGCTCATCAATATTAACGACTGCAACATTTACTTCTTTAAATGTTGATGGTTTATCGATGATTCCAAATTTAATTGCTGCAGTATATTCAAAAAATATAACAGTTAGAAATACTGATGCAAAAATAAGTACTCCGAAGAACTTTTGGAGTTGAGATAATTTTCGGATGGCTTTATGATCCCCAGAGGGGATAAAAGTGTTGATGAATTTTTTGAACATGGAAGAACCTTTCTTTTTTTGTTTAATTTAATGAATTATAGTGTGTTTAACTACAAAAGACTACATCGGGTATGAGATATTTAGTATTTAAACTACTTTTACTATCAGGATGTATATATCCTTCATAATAATGTAGCTCATGTTGTTTTGGCCAAGTGCCCCTGTTGTCAATAATTGTAAAATTAAAGTTCCGTTTGATTTTTTGAACAAATGTTTCAATTTCAACGACAGACTTAAAAGCTAGAATAGGATTATTGGGGATAGTAAGAAAAAACCCAGGTATATGTTCAAACCCTTTTAGATCAGAGGAATGCCCTAATACATCTTCTAGTAGTGGTATTGTTTTCTTTTTTAAAGGTGTAGATACTTCCATCGATAGTCCTTTTGTTATAGTAGGCTGCTATACCACTATGTTTTAATTATTGTAATTAATTACAACCAAAGTCTTAAGAATTCAAATTTCCACCATATAAATAGTGATATGATCTGAAAGAAAACGATAACCCAAAATATAACTTGGAAAGAAAGTTTTTTGGTTTTATGTCTAAAATACTTTTGAGCAATGAAACCACCGAGTGAACCTCCTATAAATGAAAGTGAAAACAAGGTCTTTTCACTGACCCTAGAACTGCCTTGAATTCTAGACTGACTCTTATCATAACCAAACGTTAAAAAGGTCGTGAGGTTGATTACAAACATGTATATCAAGATAAAATACATTACGCGGCCCTTTTATTTCGTTGCCAAGAAACAAAATTACTTGCTTCTTTATGTTCAAAGAACAAAGCTTTAAAGAATGTAGATAAGGTACTTTCTTCTAAAAATTCTTTGTTCTTTAATATGGTTGCCAAAAAAGATAGTTCTTTGACATAATCATTATCAAATAAGAAGTCTATTCCATCATTAACTTGCAAGGTTATAACGCCACCTTGATTGGTCGAAAAAGTAATAACTTGTAAAATATCAATACTGTTTCTTTCACAGTTTAAGACTAATTCATTTTTAGGCATCATAAAAATAGTACTTTACATAATAATGCGACTTGAGATAATGTTTTATCACGAAAGCCCCCTTGAAAATCATTGCCGCATAAAATAGCTTTTCCATGAATCACTTTTCCATTAAGAACAAAACTAGGTGCACCTAAGGTTGTTTTCTCATTAGATAAAATCACGTCCTTATTAAATACTACAGGCATAGTGATAGTCTTTGCATCTATCTTTTGTAAAATTGACTGCAGTGGAGTACTGTTTTTGTCAGCAAGTGTTATAAGTGTCACCTTCTTTAAAAAAGGATCAATTAGTAAGGCTTTAATCATTTTGTTCTCCTTTGGTTTATGTTATTAAAACACGAGTACTTGATTTTGTCAAATCAAGCATTTTGTTTTTGATCTCTTATGGTTTTATCCATTTTACGCTGCGAAGAGAAGAGGGCTTTGTCACACTCTTCAGCTAAACGGGTCACTCCTCTTAAAAAACCTTTTAATTCAAACGGCGCTAAGTAAATAGAAACCTTATCTTCTTTGTTTCCAAAGGTAATCGCGTACTGAGGTCCATAATCATTTGTATTAGCAAAGTTAAGATGAATCGTATTATCACTTCCTGCGAACCCAGCTTTTTTAGGTGAATGATATAAACTATAATCAGTGTTTTGTGTATAGATTAATTCTTCCAGACCACTAACAAACCCCCAAAACTCATAATCGGTCATCTTAGCAGCGCCAACCTTGCAGTACCCATTTGCATCTTTTTTATGAAACTCAACATAGCAACGTATAGAAGGCTGCGATTTAGAGAAGTCAATAAAAGCATTGACCTTAATTTGATTAAGGTTTTGAAACACTTTAGTACCTACAAGACGTAATGCATCCATAGAGTTATTAGAAGTACTCATAACTACTCTTTCTCTCTAAACCAGATGTTTCCATAGGCACGTTGCGCGGTCTGCATAAAACCTTCTTTCCAATTAGACTTATTGAGCCATACTTCCATATCAAAATATAAAAAGTTAGGAACACCATCTTTGTAGAGATGAATGTTCTGCTTATAGCTTTGATCTTTATACCTGGCATCTAAACTAAGGTAAGGAAATGCATTATGGTACCCAAGTAAGACCACTTCAAACTTCTTACCTTTGTCTGCTTTGATTAATTCATAATACTCTTTGGCCTTGAGCATTTCATTAGCAAGTTCAGTACGTATCTCTTCTTCACGTTTGTGAATGTAGTCTGCATCATATTTTTTGAGCATCGCTTCATTTCTAAAATGCTCAATGGTTTCTTCAGTGCGTTTATTCTCAGTATTACACCATACAGAGTATTGCTCTTCTATGTAGTGTTCCATTTTCTCAGGGTCAGTTACAAACTGGGCCTTATGTACTAAATGGATTTTATAATGAATCGCGCACTGTTCCGGATTAATAAGTTTGAAGAGTTTTTTGAAAGGATATTTTTTATGCTCTTTTTTAACCTCAGTACTAACCTCTTTATCTTTTTTGTTAATAGTGCCATAGGTATCATCATAAAGTTTAGTAAGCTCTTTGAGTTTTAGCCACACGTCTTCATCAATAAGATAGAGATTAGTATCACTGGCCATATTAGCTTTACGTACTTCATCAATATCTTTAGGGTCAACGGTTTTGTTTGGATCATAAATATCTTTATCATATACAACACAATCAAGTGCATTAGTGATATCGCTTATTTGTCTTTGAATATCTAAGTAAACAATAGCGCGGTCAGTATTAACCATAATGTAAATTCCTTATCTCGATGAGGAGCTGTTCACTGGTATAAACATATCCCTAGAAAAACAAAACGCTTCCTAGAGCAAGTATAGAGATAAGATATCTCCAATAACCTCAGCTTAAATGTCAAAACACTCATCTATAAATTAATAGCACAATAGTAAGATAAAAACACATATATGTCAAGTTACTATAATATATAATCTAGCCACCCAACACAATCCGACCCCGCACACAACGCTCTTGTTAAAGAGCCTCTTCAATTGCCCAGACAAAAAGAAACCAGCCCCTCCCAGGGGCGGCAAAATTCCCAAAATTGTGAAAAATGGGAAAATTGAGGAGAGGGTGCTTAGGGAAGGGGACTTCGCGAAATGTGGTGAACAAAGTCAAGGCTGAGGTGAATTTGTGGGAAAGAATTTTATTGTTTGTGATGAGGTTGATGGGATGGGTATTGAATGATAAGTGGCTAGATTATATAAAATAGTATTTTATGATGTATTGATTTGACCATTCCTTATATATTAGATACTCTTCTGTTTTTAAAGGATTTTATTGAGCACAACTATTAAAGATCAAACTGGACCTCAGTACTTTATCAGCACTAATGATGAAAACTCGCAATTTATTTTTACTACGTACACCACTACAGAAAGCATCTACACAGACGAAGATATTTTGTTGTACTTCAAGTGTTGTGTTGTCATGAAACCTTTGTACTTAATCAGAAAAGGGCTGTATGTTGATAGGCTTACACATACAGAAGTCACTTGGGCTGTTAAGGGCTATCCTAAAAATGATAATGCTAATTTCGTGCATGATATTATCCTTTATGAAAAGATCCAATCTTTTGGTGTTGGCTCTCATATGATGCAGCACCTATTTAAAGCTATTAAGTCTTTGGATGTGTCTTGTAGTTTAAAAGGAAAATTATCTTCCGTTGATGCCGATACAAAAGACAAGTATATACGCAGAGAGAAGTTCTATAGAAGGCTTAATTTTGATATACATTATACACACGAAGATATCGGGGAAGGTTATTTCGATATACCATCTATAATGGATATTAATACTGAATACCATCATCCTTTTGTAAAAGAGGTTGACTGCCACCAGTACTTACTTGACTTTTATGATAAGTCTAGGGATATTGGGGTTCTTACTAATGCTTGTGAACATGAAGTGGCGTATCATAAGAGGAATACACTTAAAAAACGCCCATCTTATTACTTAGCACTATTATTTTTTACTGTACTAGTTTTTCAGAACTTATTTTTACCATTTCTGTGAAATTCAAAGATGACTGTATTATAGGACATACTATCTCTTAAGCGTTACGATGATTTGTATATGTTATACTATCATTATGAATATTACAACTCAGATAAAAAACAAAATTCGCACTTACCCTGTCAATAAGCCTTTCACCTTTATAGAGGTGCGTGGTAAAATAGATAGTAGTATTAATGCCAATAGCTTCAGACAAGCTATGCATCGTCTACACAAGCAAGGCGTGATTACTATTAAAGACAGAGGAGAATTTGTTAAAGAGGAAAAGTTTAAAATCTATTTATTTGTTTATGGTTCATTAAAAAAGGGATTTAAAAACAACTACCTTCTTTCTGGCGCAAACTATATTAGTAAGGCATCGACTATCGGAAAGTTTGCTATGTTCGCTGAGACAGGTAAAGATTTCCCTTATATTATAAAAGATGAAAGAATAGGGAAGAAAATTGATGGTGAGCTTTATGAGATCACTCGAAAAGAAATTCTTCAAGACATCGATACTCTTGAAGGTGCCCCAACATATTTTGAGCAAAAGAATGTAATGATTAAAACCCGTTCTAAGACGTTCAGAGCTAAAACCTATGTCCTTACCAATGCCAAGGTGCCTTTGGAACAAAAACCTATGCAATCATGGAAAAGCAAAGTTATCAAAAATAATTTTGATTTTGATACATACTTCAATAAAATAGTAGCTAACTAAGTTTGGAAATCACTAAAAGAATTCCGAAGCCAGCTAACGTTAAACCAGCTGCAATTAGCACCTACAACGATAAGTTTAGATTTGGCTGCGAGTTTGAGTTTTATTTTCATAACAGCTCCACAGAGGCTCTTATAGATGATCTTCTTTCTATTTCAGGAGCAGACTTACTAATTAATCTTAAAAAAGTTCCTGATGATGAAGACAAGAACCACTGTTTGTGTCTTAAGTATGACAGTTCATTAGGTGGCGCCGGTGTTGAAGTTTCAGTCCCTATCTGCTCTTATGATGTTCTTTCTCACTATATTGGTTATATCTCTTACTTTATTGACAAGCATGAAGCCACTACGAATGAAGACACTGGGTTTCATATTCATATCTCTCTTGATGATGAAGATGCGGAAGTAGATTTCTATGCCTTTATGCTTCTTTGCGATGAAGCTTCGCTTATGGATAACTGGGGTGACAGAAATAGATACAGCCTCAACCCTATGGAGATATTAAATAATCTTCCTCAAGAAGAAGCTGAAGAACTAAAAAATAGGAAAGGGCGCATTTGGCGTATTGAAAGGAGAGGCAAAGCCCACGTTGAGATAAGAACAATCGGTGGTCTATTTTATCATAAGAAGATACCTCAGATATACAAAGAAATTGAAGAATTTAAAACAATATTTGAACGTTGCACAAACTCAATGAAAGATGATAAAAAATACGTTGAGCTACTTATAGAACACAAAAAAATTATTAATAGTGTAGACGAAGATAAAAGATCTCGATACTTTGAGTTTATTTCTTCAATAACACCACTGTAGTAATTAACTCGTATCAGTTCCCATAAACTATACTACTTTTCCATAAATTCCGCAAAAATATAAATTCTATTTATAGGTTATTTAATCTACGGTAAGCGATTCACCGTATACTGAAGTTTTGCGACTTCATAGACCTTATTTACATCATCTTTCACGTATACAAAATGCCCTGGATTAAATATAAGAATATTTTTACCACTACCGACTGAGCTAGTAAACTGGATTCCATCAAAGCCTTGTTTTCTAAAGATATCTGCAAAGAACTGCGTGATGATGTATTGCTCACGTTCATCTTTTGTAATAGGGTGGCTAAAGAGTTGATCTATGTGGTTTAGTGAAGTGAACGTCCCTAAAGACTCTTCTGTCACACATAGGTCTAAAAAGGCTTTATCAAAATTTACTATCCTCAAATCTTGTGTACTTTTAAAGGTACCTATAGAAACCTTATGCCCTGGATCAGGTCTAACTTCATTTATAGCAGTATCTACATTAGTGGCCATATATAGAAAAGATACTCCTGGACGATTTAAGCGGCCACCTGAAACAAGTTTTGTGTCCGGTGCACCTATTGTTTCATTTGTATAAGGAAAATAGTTTATCATGGGTAGTATAAATCCTTCAGTACTTGTCCTGTTATGATAGCCTATACGTGCGCGGTAAAATTGTGAACCTGCAGCGAGGTTTTGTTCATAATACTGCATGAATGGAAGAATGTGTGCATTAACCTTCTCTTCATAAAGAAAATAATTATATTTAAGTAGGTCATTTTCAAGGGCTTGCAAGAAGTGGTTTTTGCTTTCTTTAATACTATAAAAATAACATCCACGAGTACCCTCATTATCATGTCCATAATACAAGTCAACATTATTTCCATTTTCCATATAATTATTTCCAAGAAAACATATAAGGACATCCAGAGCCTCTTCAAAGTCTTCAGTTGGTGAAACCTCTAAAAGTTCGTTTTCAACTTCTAATAAGACATTTAGATGTTCCCCACCCCAATGACGGTTATATAGTTCTTCACTATAGTGATATCTAATTAAGGCAGTTATCAAATTTATCAACTCATCATTATCATCAATATTTTTACACCTTTCATGGACTTTATCACAAAAACTACACTTGTTTTTTTCTATTTTCGTGGTAGTGTAATAAAGTTTAAGGCGGTTATCCTTAACACATTCTTGGCATAAATATAATGGATTGGTACTCACAATAGTTCCTTACCTCGTATAATTAGTTTTACTGAATTTTACCGAATCTCTTTGCAGTATAATATGAAATGAATTTTTTAGATCAAGTACTTACTTCTCCGACCTCAACGGCAAACTGTTTAAAATGGATTATAGAGCATGTTAAACAGCTTAACTTGGACAACGCAATACATACTCTTCAACGTATTGAAAACAAACGTAGCAAGACTACAGATATGATAAATATCTTTCCCCAGGAAGATACAGATTTCAATGCAATGGAATCTGTATACTTTGGAAATTATATGATAGAAAAAGTTATTATTTACGCTCAAGGAAGTAAAACAATACACCTAAATGGTCTTTTTGATAAAAACAAACAGATAAGGGTGGGGGCCTTATATAATCATTTTTCAGATGTTTTTAAAATGCCGGCACGAAGTGAACTAGAGCTATTGCCTACTTTAATGATTCCAATATTTGCAGAACAAATGGCTTTGCAACAAGGACCAGTACAAAACATTCAACGTTTTTATCATATTTTTGCAACAAACAAGGATATTAATGCTGCTTATAAAAATAAATTTGGAATGAAACTCACTAGTATTGTTTTGATGTATATGGGAGTTTTCGCGTATGTCTATTATAAGAAGAATCCCAAGGCGAAGGATATCACCTATAACTTCACTCCTAAAGAGCTTATTCAATACTTTAGCACAATACCAGGCTTAACTCGTAATGACATCACCTTGTTTTTAGAAATGGTGTCATGTACACGTGAACGTTATAAAAAAGAGTACTTCTCTTTTAGATCAAAGAAGGATGGGTCTGCTTATGCTTATGCAGCGCAAGAAAGTTTTGATCGTTCTTTACCGCGCATCAGCTATCGTTTTCCTTTTTTAAATAATGAAGATGGTACCTATAGTTTAATTTCCCTTGTATCTCTTAATGAGTCTATGAAAATGGAACGTGTATACAGATTGTTAACTGAAGTTTCCAAGAGCTTTAAAGGTAGTTATATGGGCCCTGCAATTGAAAAGTATGCACGTGCACTTGTTAATACTTATTCGAAAGGTATCCCTCATCTCAATCCAAAAGATGGTGGTGATGAGCAATATGGTTCTAGGGCGAATAGGAAGCATCAACCGGATGCAATATTAGAAACTGATGAGTATATTTTGTTGATTGAATGTAAAGCAAATGCATTTAATTTAGATTTGTATAAACATCTAAGTAAAAAAGACATTAAGAAGTTTGTTGATGGGGTAGGGACTTCATTAAAGAATATAAATGAGTACTTGTCTTTTCACAGTGACCGATTAAAAAGTAAAACGGTCCTATCTGTTTTGGTATATTACGAAGGGCATGCTCACATGTATTAAATGCTTGCTTATGAGGCTAAAAAAGTTCATCCCAACATGGACGTTCTGTTTCTAGACTTTAATGGATTAGAGCTCTTATTAGGAGGTCATAATCAATCTTTAGTTGATATAGTTAAAGATTATAAATTTGAAAAAGAGACTGGTTCTACTAATTTTGAACTGTTTATGAGCCAGAAAGGGTTTGCAGGTTTGAAAAAGGGACTTAAAGATGTTGTTTTTAAATCTCTTGGTGAAGAGCATGGGTTCCCACTACTTTAGACTTCATTGTTAATATTAATTAGAGTGCTGACTAATATCGATAAGTTGAGTTATTAAACAAATCATTAAATTTCCCTTTTTCTTCCCACTTGAAAACTTGCTTTATTTTAGATTTAAAACTTGTCATATTTGCATCTGAAAAAGATGTTTCTATAAGTTCATTATAAATGCCAATGTACTCAGTTTTTTGTTTTATTAAAGAAGATATCTTCTTAACTTTATTGTTGTGCTTCTTTCTTTTTTTACCATCAAAAGAATCCCATTCTTCTTCGGCCTGTCTTGAGCTACCATATTCGGAATTATAAAAATATTCCTCGAATTTCAGCTCATCATCCAATCTATCAATCTTTGCATCTAATAAGTTTTTAACAATAGCACTTTTTATAGTGTTGTCACTCATAGAGTTTATTAGAGCGTTAAGAATATCATCTTTGGTGAAACTCAAACTCTTAGCCATTTGCCAACTCCTCCACTCGTTATTTTATTATCAAAAACCCACAACCGTAAGTTTTTAAAAATGTGAATAGATTTTACAATCTATCGATCCGAACGTCAAATCGACACATTGCAAGACCTATGCTTTATGTATATTGCTTAGAGCAAAATACATTTACAATTCACTAACGGGTGGTTTCCAGTAACATGCATTTTTTACAGGGTAACACCACGTTTTTTAAGCTCATCTTCTAGTGGTAATAATGCTCTATTTATTGAAACCTTCTTTTAAGGTTGTTCACAACGTCATACATACTTAAACCATCTTTTGTATCTCCTAGTGCTTCTTGATAGCTATAATCGGCTCCAAGCAATTTTAATTTTGCCAATGTATCAGCGATCATATAAGCCTCATCATTAATAGACTGTTCAAGTTCAGATTTTTGTTTATCTAGCATCCTTTTGTGAAGGGTATGTTCTTGAGCTTTTAGCTTAAGAGCATCTATTTCAGCTTTATTGATATCACACCCGAAATCATACCCTTCCATTCTTTCAATAAATTCAGGCAAGTCCTTTAAAACAAGAGAAAGCTGAGGAATAGGAATCATATAAGTATATTGAACTATATTTGCTTTTCCCAGTTGGTATTGTTGTTGTGGGCTATAAATTTGGATGATGTCACAATGTTTTGTAATGTTTTTAAATTGTTCTAAAGGAAAGCCAGGCAATATAGAGCTTAGATTAAAAATATCAAAATACCCAAAAGTTTTAGGATTCATACTGCTATTGACTCCAAGCATTACTCTTATTGCGTTAGCTACATTGGTGTCTTCTTGAATTACTTTTTCACTTCCTTTTTCTGTATATATACAATTAAACTTACTATCGTAATACCCACCATCATCTTTTAGTACCTCCTGAACAGTTTTGTCTCTATAGTGTAACCACTCAATAGAGTCCATGAGCACATCTTTTCTTTTAGAGAGAGAAACTATCTTTTTTTCAATTTCCTTGGTCTTAGTCAGTGACTTTAAGTACTCTTGCTCATTGCCTTTAAAATGGGCCTTAACTTCTTTTGGTAGGTTAATTCTAAGGGTGTCATTGTCAATAAAAATATCATAGAACCATCTTGAGCTTCCCTTGTTTGAATCTCCTGCAACAGCATAGTATTTATCAGGATCAATTTCCGACTGGTTATTCCATTGCTCTGATATGCAGTCACATTTTAGGAAAATTAATACGTCCTCTTTATTTTTAACACACTCGACTATTTGGTGGCCTCTTTCAATCATATTTTTTAACTTTTTAACTTCATTTTGTCTTTTTGATATCTCAATGTCAAGCTTAATAATCTTTTTGTATGCAGATATATTTTCTTTAGTGACATGAGCGAAATTCCCATTTTCTTCCTCATCTTCATTTCTGTGGAATCTATGAGAATAAAGGTATATAGTTTTAGTATTATTATTGGAGTCAATAAATTCCAATGTATCTTGTCTGTTTGGTCCGTAAACTGCAACAGTATCAGATATGGATCTTTTATCATATTGGGAATTGAAATCTCTCACAAAGAGCACGATGGGTATTCCAGTGTAGTTGTTTTTTTCTAGTGACAATTAAATTCCTTTTCTCTGCTTTTAATTTATATATCTTGCTAAGTTTTTCAACATATGTACTAACATACTATGAAACTATTTCTTTAATGTTATTGATTAAAAGAAGACCCCTTTATTATTCTAAAAAATTATTAATAGAACTTTTAAAAGTTGTCCCATCAAGCAGCATTAGATTATAACTAGGTATAGGGATATACCCAATCTTTTTATAATGTTCTTCCAGCTTTTTGTCAGCATCTATTTTTTCAATATTTTTAAATTCTTTAGATAAAGGTGCATCTCCATTGAACTGCATTGCTGAAGGTATTAAAATTGAAATTATCTCCTCTGGTCCAAATAAATTCATAATTTGATATATTGCATATAAAGACAAATTATTGCCTCTATGTTTCTTTGAAATTTTTATATAGTCAATGACAAGTACTTTTGAAAAGAATGGAATATTATCAAAACCATTGTCTTCTTCATCTTTTATCCAATTAATATATTGGCTTAGATGGTCGTTAGCATCAAAAAGCATCTCCAGTGAGTTATTGTCTTCGTTAAATCTCTTAACAAGATACATACTGATTTCTCCTACAACCTCATCTGAAGATTCTTCTTTAATATAACCATTGATTTCAGTAAGGCCTTGATAAGCATCGTCTTTATAAAAAGACGTATTGATTTGAAATGATATTTGATAAGTAGATTCCACTTTTATACCTTTTGTTTTTTTGATATTGCTGTTTCTAAATGATTCCCACAGAAACCAATAATAATTCTTTCCTTTGATTCATCAATACAAAAGTGTATCCTGCACATACTACCCTCCCTATTCCCTATCTTTATATGAGGAGATATATCGTATTGCTGCCCTTCGTATAAAAGCTCTCTCAGCCTCATTAATCTACCAGTTCTTTTTGTCATTTTTCCATCGCTATATGCAACTTGTAAGCCCGTAATATTATGAAAGAATTTTTCATCTCTGTGTTGTTTTGAAATGAATTTTTCTTTATAAATTACTTTTTCTAGTGATTCAAGACCTTTCCATATTTTTTGTAATGTTTTTTTGTCAACATTTAATTCACTAGCAGACATATAAGCCTGATCTGTCACAATAATATGCTCAGAATATAGAACTGAAATGTTATTTAATAAATCAACCGCAGAACTAGGAAAAAATACAATTTTTTCAAGATTTGTTGGCTCTTGAAGTACTACCTCTATATGTTGCTCTTCCTCTGCTTGCTGGCTAATATCTTTTTGTAAAGATTTAATTTCCATTTCTTTTTCTAAAGATTCGTTTTTGTGCATATCAATAATAGATATCAGCTCTTCATTTTTATCCTTAAGCGTATTCCATGCAGAGATCTTGACTTCTTGCTCTTTTAGTTTATTTGATTCTTCTGTTATCTTATTAAGCTTGTTTGATAATTGTTGATTTTTAGTCTTTAGTTTACGTTCATTCTTTTTTAAGAGGTTATTTTCAATTGAAAGCTCACGTAATTGTTGATTTTTTGAATTTACTTGCAAAAAGTTATAATGATATGAAGAATTGGAGATTAAAGGTACATCTATTTTTACGTCTTTAAACTTTTGCCTACTACCCGAATATGCCATAAATGCATAAAGGATACTTTCATAACTACCTTGGATTTGGTTGTCATGTTTTTGATATTGTAAAAAAGCACTCGCGAATGCTTCTATTAAAATTTCAGATTGTATTTTAGTCAGTCTATTAGTTTGCATATAAACAATTATAAAAAAATGGTTAACTATGATTGTTATCCAATCTTTAATCTCACCGTTCAATATTTTTTCTACTAAGATATACTTTTCGTTCCTGTTATATGCATTTTGTAAAATAAGAAGCTGTTTATCTGTTTTATCACCTATTTTTGTTGTGTATGCCTCTAGTTCACAAAAAATATTTTTTATTGGTAAAAATGAAATTATTGTGGCAATAACTACATCACTTTCATCTATCTCATCAAACATCGCGTAAGATGCAATTTGTACTGATGAACTTGCCTCACATAGATTGTCAAGGTTTATTTTTTTTTGCTTCATCTCTAAGATATTAGAAGTTTTTAACTCTGTGTTTACTTTGCTAGAAGACTTAATAGTATTTTGTTCTAAAAGTTCACTAGCCTTAAATAAGAATTTGTCCATTGTTTTATAATAATATCTTGATAGTTTTCTATTTGTTGATAGTTTTTCATCCTTTTTTTTAAAAGGAATACCAAAATGATTTTTTAATTTAATAAAACATTTTTCAGAACATATTGAATAACTATCTTTTCCACAAATAATACAAGCTGATTTATTTGACATCGAAATTTCTTTAAATAACCCATTGTCTATGTTTGAGCCATCTACCGTAAATGTTGTTCCTGGATGACTATCTAATCCAAAAGAAAGACTCATAATTGATTATTTTCTGCTTGAGACTTAGAAAATTCGATAAGGTTATGGATTGGTATCAAAAATGACATCATCTTGTCGTGTGGATACACGTCAACTTCTTTTTCAACAATTTTTTGAGAGACCAGGGAAAGAGATTCAATGTTTTTTATAACAAATTCTTCCAATGAGCACCCATCTTTCTTCTTTCCTAAATAATTTAAGTACATTTTTTTATCTAAATTTTCAACAATAAAATCATATATGTCTTTATACTCATTGTAAAGATTTTCTACCTCTAGTGACTCATCATTCTTTTCTCTTGTTGCCCATTCTTTCCTTGTGTAAAAATCATCAAAACTTATTTCAATACTTTTATCAGTAACAAAGTCTATAATATCTTTATTATTTTCTTCACTTTCAATTTTCACTGGAACCTTTAGTACATTAAAGCCATGGCCATCTTTTGTATTTTTCATGGCATACTCTTGTAACATTCTATTAGTAGAATAAAAGTCCTTTGTAAATAATACATTCTCCATCTTAACAACTTGAAGTTGTTCAATCGCTTCATAAAGATATGGCCGTTGGCAAAATAATAAATAATTAATTATAAAATTTATATGAGCTTCGATAAAATCTTCTAAACTATCCACTTCATGAGCGCCATCTATAGCTGCTTTTATTGTTTCTATATATTCAATTTGTTTTGCTTTAGAAGCTTTATTCCCAGTAGACTTCTTTATAAGTACCCTTAGGTTAAACAAGAGAGATAATACAGAAATATGCCCACTACCAGACATTATTTTATCTATTTCAAATATCAAGCCTTCTAAATATACTATTCTTTCTCCATCATTATTTGTTTGTATCCCCCATTTTTTTTGAGAGTCGTCTATATCCCCATAGAATATAGCACTTACTGTTTCCTTGTCTTCTGCTACTTCCCACCACACCCCAAGGGAAAAGTCTTTATACATTAATGGCGAAGTCTTCACTTTAAAACCTTCTAATTGAAGCGTATTTAAAACATTCACTATATTCTGATCAACTGTGTAAGGAATAGGTTGAAACATACTATTTAGTGATTGGTTTGCAGAAAAATGACCTCCACCTAAAACCTCTGACTCCGAAGCAACAATTAAATAAGAAACCGCCGTAACAGTATTCAACTCAATAGGAGAATCGGGGAATATTTGAATCCTTTGGCCTTCTAAGTTGTAATGTTCTAATTCTGCATTTATTCTTGTCAACATTAAGAACTGTTCATTAACATCTTGGAAGGGTGAATGAGAAAAATTATCGTTTTCGAGCCTTTTGTGATTTTTTAAATATCTTAGGGCCTCGTATATATCACTAGCATTAACACCTAAATTGTAAAAGTCTTCTAAACTTTTACTGTCTATATTTAATTCAGCACATAACGAGGATGACAACAGAGAATTATATCTCCGTGGGTCAGTTTTTTTTATATGTTGTACAGTTCTGAGTTTAAGGCCTTGCATTCTACAAATGATTGAATTTTTATTCATATTATCCCAATTACGCTTAATTTAGTAAAATTATAGCTAAATTAAAGATAATCTTTAATAAATTGCGTATTAGATTCATATAATATAAAATAATTACCTAGTTATGCGTTTAATATAAACAACCTTCTAGATAAGGCCTTATCTAGAAGGTTATTTATTTCACTTATCTTATCTTGTTTATATTCTTTGTACAGCGTACAAGCTTGTTTAACTAAAACTTTAAATTTGTACTCTTTGGTGAATGACTTGTTTGTAGTACTTTCTGGCATTTCATGACTTTTACTGAATGAAAAAAGTTCTAGATTGAAATATTTTCCAATACATGCTATAATTTGTATGTGAACGAAACTTGTTCAAATGTGATGCAACCAGATTCATATCCTGCCTGGCAGTAGGATACTTGTAATTGAGAGCCAAGGCTTAGGTCTTGGCTTTTTTTTTGCCAATTTTTTTGGTAGAGAATTAAGGCTTTTAGTAGTGCGAGGGGTGGGGGAACTCAACTACAAGGAATCAAAAATGGAAGTTATATTCATTTTAAGTGTTGCATCACTGCTCTTGGGGATTGTGTATAAAGCATCTAAGCTTTATATCCTATGGAAAAACAATAACCATAAGACAAACGGAGTTCAAAAGTAAAGGCCATGCCAGTGGCCCAGTACGGTAGTAGAGGATTTTCCTCTGCTTCTCACATATTTTAAATTATCACTTTCTATAAACCTTACAACATTTAACACATAAATCATCCTCATTAATTTCTCTACTTTCTTACCCTAAAAAAGTCTTTCTTTTACTTGTGAAAGTTCATAGATAATTAGATTATCTTAAAGATGATTGTATTATAGGATATACTATTTTTTAAGTGAAGAGAGGAAACTAATTTATGGATATCAAAGAAGAAGAATTAAATAACTTGCTTATAACATTTATGGGTTTTAACGACTCATTTATTAGACAAATGTATAAAACCTACGGGTCTAATGCTAAGGCCGTTTTACAAGGGATTATAAATAATGCAAAAAACAAAGAAATATTTTTAAATGAGCTTCAGATATTTGTAAATCATCATTGGGAAGAAAAGGATGAAAATATAAAGGATTATATAAAGTTTTTAGAAAATGAAAAGAAAGAAAAAATACTTAAGTTCAATAAACAATTTGAACATGAAAACTTAGAGTCTTTGATTAATGAGAATAATGAAGACCCCCAAATGTCTTAATCAAAAAGTAGAAAGAGAGGTTTATAAGACCTCCTTCTAATTTTGTCCTATTGCATCTACTTTAAATGTTTTTCCACAACCGTTATTATGATTGTTATCTACTTCACGTAACAGCTGCTTTAATGTTGACTCTTTGGAAATATCTTTTGGTAAACTAATGTATATATCTATTAACATTCCTTTGTAACACTTAATAAGCATTTTCTTGTGTGCACCTTCTCCTAGCGACTTATCAACCACTGAAAAGAATTCTTTTGTGGATACACTTTTACCTATATTTTGTGCCATATAGCCACTAATGCCACTTTCATTAAATTCTTTTAAAAGACGAATGGACATGTCGTAATATTGTGTAGCATCTCTTTGTGTTTGACACGTACCATGCTTATACCATTCATGTCTTTGTAAACACGTACCGTGAGCGGCACTCGGCATATAAACACCAAGGTTAGCTAAAGACTCTTGGCTCATAGGGACTGGCTTATAATTACAATGCCCTTTTTCTTTAGGATTGTTTTTATCACAGTATCCATAGCTGTGTCCACATGATGATTTATTTGGCCAAAATCCATGCAAGGCGAAGTTGTTTGCTTGGTATGCATTTGTATTTGTAACTGAGCACTCTTTTTTTTGACTTTTCATTTCACAAAATGCTGGTTGCCAACTTACTGCTAATACATTACTTTCTGCCAACCCTGAAACATCACAGTCTGGAGGTAAGTTGTTTTTTAACACTTCAGCACTAATCGTAATATTAAGACTTAATAATGCGACTCCAATGAAATACCCTAATTTAAAAACTTTCATTCTTCCACCTTTAATTTTTAATGAATGATGGTATCTTTCATTACCTTAGAATCACCTCATCTTTATTACGCCAGGTTTTAGCTTTAGCAATATGCTAGAATTTGATAATTTTCCACAAAGGACCAAAATATGGATGAGATCAATAACATTACAGAATTAAAAAGATGGACTACTCTCTTTGATTTAAATTTCAATGAATCTAATTGCTACTTAATTGCGATATTATGTAGCAAACGCACAAGACTTTCATCGTAAAATCAGCTAAAATTTTCTTATTAATTTAAGGAGATTTATTATGGCTGAGACACATGTAATAAGTGCATTAGTAAGTAAAAGAAGTGAGCTGTTAGGCGAGATTATACACCATGAAGCTTTAATCAAAGAGTATCAATCAAATCTATCTAGCATTGATAAAACAATCCATATTTTTGATATTTCATATGACCTGAGAACTGTAAAACCTAAAAGAGTAACGAGGGATAGATATTTCAAAAATGGAGAAGCTGTTGTCTTGATTTTAGACACTCTTAGAGAATTGAATAGTGGAATGTCCCCTATATCCTAGACAATTATTAATCCAATAAAAACCTATTTTTCTAAATCCCTATTATTATATCTATTTTCAAATTCATTAGGCGAAATATATCCTAAATAACTATGTCTTCTTTTTGGGTTATAGAACATTTCTATGTACTCAAATATTTTAGAAGCTGCCACTTCTCTTGTTAAAAACACTTGCTTTCGTACCAGTTCTTTTTTGATAGTTTTGAAGAAGCTTTCAGMTACTGCATTATCATAGCAATTACCYCGTCTACTCATACWAAGAACAATATTATGTTCTTTTGCWAACTTCRTATAATCATAAGAACTGTATTGGCTTCCTTGATCTGAGTGAAGGATAACTTTGTCTTCTTTACTTGGTATACGTGATACGGCCATATTAAGGGCCTTAATGATTAAAGGTGTTGTTTGTCTATGTCCTGTTGCCCAGCCCACAACCTTTCTACTAAAGAGGTCAATGACAGTGGCTAAATATATCCATCCTTCATGAGTTTTTATATAAGTGATGTCACTTACCCAAGAATCGTTTGGCTTTTCAGTTCTAAAACATTGTTGTAAATGATTCTTATGGGCTTTATTCGCTGGACCAGCTTTACTACTTGGCTTGCGCTTGTAAGTTCCAACTCCGTAAAGCTTTGCTTCACTCATTAATCTTGCAACACGCTTTTTATTGACATGTATCCCAAGTTCTTTTAAATCTTTGAGGATATTTCTATGCCCGTAAATTCCATTTGACTCTTTAAAAGCCTCTTTTATATGGATAAGTAGTTTTTGGTTTTCTTTTTCTCTGTTTGAAATTGGTTTCTCTAGCCACTGATAATATCCGCTTCTGTGCACTCTCATAACTTTACACAATAAATATATTGCATAAAATTGACTAAACTCTTGAATAAATAAATATTTTAGTTTATGTGGCTTGCAAAGTACACCGCGGCCTTTTTTAAGATATCTCGCTCTTCTGTAACTCTTTTGAGCTCTTTTTGAAGTTTCTTCATCTCTGCGCTTGAAGCATCTTGAACTTTATGTTTCTCAATAGCCTCTGGTGACTCTAGTCGTTTTATCCAAGCTCTTAATGATGTTGGATGAATGCCAAGTCTTTCGGCTGTCTCGGCTATGCTGTAGTCATTCTCTACAACTTGTTTTACTGCCTCTTTTCTAAACTCTTCGCTGTATTCTCTTCGTGCCATTTTTAACCCTTTTTAATCATTCAACGATTTTACTCGTTTTCTTATTAATTTAGAGGATTAATTTTTGTCTATTTTTTAGGGGACATTCCAAGACAAGTTTAGAGTTCAGCCCTTCATATGTAAAGTTTGAATCAAATGAAGACTCACTTCATATTGGTACAGGAAAAAATAAGTTTACACTTATAGGCGCTAAGATAGTTGGTACTGATGCTAAGTGTATTAATGCTTTCGAATAAGTCCAATCCTCTAAGTAGATTATTGAGGTCTTCTTAGTAGATTACATGAGCCACCTTCGCTCAGTCATCACCATGCTATTTGTTGATTTTTTAAAAACTAACTTTGTGAACAAAAAGATATCAAAGTTTGAGTTATCTTTAAACTTTTGCATGAATCCTATTTTTTTTGAAATTATATCAATCTCTTCAGGTGCAATAATCCCAAGTTTTTGAATAGCTTCAATGAATTGTTGATTATTTTTATTATTGAGGGCGTAATAGGCCTTATTATTCAAAATCTTTTTATTTCTTGGGTCCAATAATAAAGCTTTGTTAAGAAGATTATTTATATCACGTGTTCTATCTTGCCCGTATTCTTTATACAGTACACAAGCTTCATTGACTAATGAGTTAACATCAAACTCTTTCGCTATCGCTAACCTATTAGCATTAGGAGTTTTAGGCTTTTTTTTAGGATTTAATATATTTTTCATTTGACCTTCCGTAATCTTTTTTCCATTGGATAATAAATATCTATAGACTCCCTGACCTGTTTTTTCACTCTGATAGATATCAAAATCTACCACTTTTATTTTATCACTTCTATTATGGTAGTCAATAGAATTTTTATCGTAAAACTTAAATTGGGATAATCTAAATATCTTATTGATTACATTTAATTTATCATCTGGCTTAATTTTTTTAACAGTGGAAAATGCATGGTCATCAAAAGAAGGTTCAACGCGCACTCCATTTTTCACTTTCACAAATATATTTTTAAGAACAAAGAGTTCATTCATAGTGGGAAGATTTTGTTTATGTTTTACTTCTTCTACGGTTTCTATTTCTACCTTTTTACTTTCGTTTTTGTTTAAAAATTCTTTTATCATTTCTTCATCGTTCATTCTAGTTCCCTTAAAAACAAGTTTATCCTAATTAGATACATATTATAGCAACCTGATAAAGTTCAATCAAGGTTGTAAATATAGTTTAAAAGTTAGATGTATTTATTCCACATCCATGAGATTATGCAACATTCTTCGTATTAAAATTATTAAGTTTCAGGTATATGATTGCATCATTCGTAAAATTATCAGGAAGGTCAGGGATATCATTCTCTTTCATTCTTTTAGCTTCTTGCAACCTTTTTCTTTTGGGTGCAATAGAATCTAAAAGTTTTATATACCTAGGATCAGTAACATACTCATCAGGGAATAAAGAACTCATATAGTTATTACGTATTGCTTTCGCTTTATTTAACACCTTTGTAATAGCAGCTTTACGTCCACCTATTATTCTTCTGCGTAAAGTCTTTTTATCATCTGGGTTTAGCATATCTAAAAGACGTATGCCTCCATGATAAACATGTTCACCTTTTTGGCCATTTTCATAGCTTGCATAGAAGTAGTGGTTCTTATCTTGAGCTTCATAAATAGCAGCTAATCTTTTTAATGCAGGGAATTCTGACTGAGTATGTTTTAAAGGACGTTTATAAACTACTTCACCTGGTTCATTGAAGGCTGCCGTTTTTTTAACTTTTTTAATTTGCAGTGCGATTGGGTAAGAAAAGTGCACTAAGTCATCTCGGCTCTCAAGTATTTGATATAAGCGTTGAAGAGATTCTTTTCTTCTATTGTAGTCTTCTCTATAAAATAATTTTGTATAGAGGATAGTACCATCATTTGGTGTAGAGCCGTGTTTGTATCTACGTATAGTGTATTCAACAATTTGTCTCATATCTAACTCCTGTTGATGTTAATTGTGCCTTGGCAATAAAATTGAGTCAAGCTAGTGTAAGAAACACACAAAATGATATAATTCACGTTGACTTTACAGCCTACTGGAGAAAGCTATATGGATAAGATGATTATTATTGCTAATTCGCTTTATAGTCCTCTTAGCGATGATATTAATGAGCAGATATATAAAGCAGGATTTATTGGCAATGATCATAAAGCTTCTGCAAGTATGTCAGATGCATTAAAAAACCGAGCCAAAATTCTATCCTTAGACCAAAATAGTTTTGAACCAAAGAGATGGCATGTAGTGGGTATGGAGTACTCCGAAGAAAGCTATAGTTGTGCTTGTGGAAAACCCAACCTGAAGAAACTCTATAAAGTTATGAATGAAGACACTTCATATATTATGACAATAGGTAGCAGCTGCTTGAAAAAGTATTTTGAGCTGCAACCTAATGAGGACTTAATGAGTTATATAAGTTCTTCAAGTACAGCTGAGGTAAATAACAGTTTAAAGAAGAAGTATGATGCTTTAATTTTATCATGCATTGGATTTAGAAATTTAATTGCTTATACCAAGTTACGTTCTAATAAAGAAGACACGCCTAAAGATTTAGATCGTGTTATTAAAGAAAAGCTTTCTCAAGGTTTGCATTTATTTGATTCGGTTAAATGGGAAAAGAAATTAAGCCGGGCTAAAAAGCTATATGACTATCTTCTTTCCGCGCCTCAAAGAAAATCAATTGAAGAAAACAAAATTAAGTTTCTTAAACAGATGGAACTAAATGAAATACATCGTGCTCAAGAAGGCATCTCATATGACAATAGACCTTCATTAAATACACCTAGAAAGCAAACCTACATTAAAATAGACCCAACTACCCTCGAAGAGTTTGATGAATTTGGAAGTCACGTCCCGAAGGTTATGAAAGGTTCTACTCATGATGTGGATGTTATCGATGGGAAGTGGTTCTGCCAATGTGAAGACTGTGGTAGTATGATTTATACTAAAGACGATTTTGAAAATATATTGATGAAGTGTGATGCTTGTGAGAATGTAATTATGTTACAAATGGATGAGCCATTTTAAGTTTTATATTGCAAAACACTATATAGTAACTTATAGAGTAGTTTTTCAAAACCAACTATTAGCTCATATCTTTTTGTGCAGCTCAAGACAAATATCCATCTGTTCACTTAAGATGTTTGCTGTTCGTAACGATGCCATTAATGTACCCGATTCAATRTTGTTTCCAAAATAAAAATCATCATCGTTAAACCCATATATTCTTTTAAAATCTTCTTTATTTTTATAATAGATACTACTTATCGTAGATTCCACTGTAATATCCAGCCCTGTTTTAGAGTGGTCCCATGCTTTATCTGCAATAGCACCTGCTTCTACATACAAAGCGCATTTTTTACTAATACTGTTCTTTTTATTAGYTCGGTATTCAAAGAGCTGCTTATTAAAATTTTCATGTTTAGTCTTGATCGTATTATATATTTTTGCAATCTTGCCCATACGTTCAATAGGTTTGTAGTTTTCAATCAGTGATAACACACACAGCCCTAAACCATAAGCCTTCAATAATCGTTTATCGTCCATCATCAGTACTTTAGTGATACTTACTCATAATAATATCTGTACGTTTACGTTCCCATGCATCAACGGGGTCTGTCTTTGTCCACACTTCTAAAATACGCTTTTCATTTTTAGATATTTTGACTCCGTAAGTTTCTTCTAAATAGAAATATATTCTTGCTATATCCCCTTTTATATTAGGTTTTACATAAGCTTTATTCGCTTTAAAATCTACCTCAAACTTACATTCACCATACTGATTAGATTTTGGTTCAAGTGCGCCATATCGCCTATTTGAACGATCTGCATTAAGTTCACCTACCGAGGGGACAAGATTTTGAACGTCATCGTGAAAGCGTCTGAAGAGATTATCTGTTTTATAGCACCAATTACGTTTTGATATTTTCTTTGGTCTTTTAGGGTCTCTGGAGCAAGATAGTTGTCGATAGAAATTTTCTGCTGGCAGTACATGTTCAGCCTCAGTTCTTCTAGCTCGCTTATTGATTTTACCTTTTTTTGTGAACTCATTTCGAGGTGTATAGCCACATGACTTACGATCAATCATATTCCCTTTATTCTTTCTATCATAAGTACAATCACAATAAAAAGTTTTAGGGTTTTCTTCCCATAGGGTATACATTGCTTTTTTAGCTGCAGAGAATGACTTTGGATGTTCTGCGAATATACTCGTTACTATACTTAGTAATAAAATAACCTTTTTCATCGAAGTACCTTGTATTAATTTTTCAAGATATTATCATAGTAATTTAATATAGTCAACGCAGTAGAATTTATAAAAGTTAGGGAAAGAATCAAGTGTGTGGTGTGGAGCAAAGGGTCACCCCTCCGCAACGATCTTAGTCGCAAACTATGTTTTGAACAAACTCCCAACAATCTACCAGTCGGGGAACAACCGAAGTTGTCTCCACACAAGACCGCCCCACTTAGTTAGAGTATCTTTCATCGTTTTTTCCTTCGGGCGTTTAAATGCCATAGTATTGAACCTAAGTCCAAGAGTAGTTGAAGGTCGATGTTAAGAGTTATGCTTACTAGCACAGCCAGGACAAAGTTTTACTTAGTAAATTTTTGTCCTAACTGCTATTTGTTTATTATATCCACTAACTTACTTTTTATTAACTTTATACCAAATTCTAATACCATTTTCTTGAAGATTGCTTCCCATCCCTGCAATATTTTGCCAAAGTGTCTCAATATTAATAATCTCAACTTCAGGATTCTTTTCTAACCACTCATTCAAAGTGAAACTTGTTTTATCATCTTCATAAAAATCTCTACTATCAATAGTCATCTTCTTTGCCTCACTCGTTAGTTTTTTTCTGTCTTCTTTTAATTAACCATACGGCTAAGTTCCCTAAAACTATAGAGCCGATAAAAACAAAAACTAAGTGCACGGTTGAATACATTACAGGCGTGTCTATGTGTACAAACTGATAAAGTCCTGTGATTATCCCATAAAGTATCCACATTTGAAAGCTACTTATTTTTTTATAGAGTTTCATTAGAGGTATCGGTGCTAACAATAGTATAAACATTAGATCTATTAACATGATTATCCTTTGCCATGATCATTAAGTAACATTTGTAATGCAGCCTTCAATGATGGCATTTTCTTCTTTGTCCTTGTTCCAATTTTATTCGATGACTTCATCTTCAGTATCCTTATTGTTGTTTATTATTTAAAAAATATTCTAAAAGTTTATCAAGATACTTAATGAAAATAAATGATGTGGGAATGACTATGATGCCTAGCAGAATTATTTCTAAGTATGTATGCTGGGAAAAACTTAAGTTAAAGTATTTCATAGTAATTACTACTCCGATAAGAGTCAAACTAGTTATCATTATTATCAACAAATCTTTTTTAGATTTAGATGTATTATTGTCTTTGAAGTCTATCATTTCATCTCCTTATTTGTGTGTCTTAGCTTCTTCTTTAAATTGTTCAATGAAAACTTCTACATCAAGTTCTGAATCAAATTTCAAAGCCATTTTGGCATCTTGACCACCACTCAAAAATAAAGCTGACGCATAAAGTTCACTATCAAGTCCATACTTTTGACCTTGGGTTAGCCATCCTTGAGCTTTAAAGTTTTTTGATATTCCTTTTGTTGTACATTTTGTATCCCCTAGACGAGCTTCAATTCTTTTAGTCGTACAATTGGCAATAGTCCTTACGACTGCAACGCACTCAGTTTCAGAACCTATTTTAAATGTGACCAATGTTGATTGACTGTTTTTAGAAAAACACTCTAAATTACCACCGTTCATTGTTTTGCCATCGATTTTTAAAGGCACTGGTAGTTCACTTGCAAAAATTGAGCCAACTAGAATTAAAGCACTTCCTATTACGTATAGTTTATTCATCTTATTTTTCCTTTTTTTAATAGTGTGTATTTAAGTATTTAGCTTTCTGTTATATCATTCAAATCTAATGCAGATTTAATTTCTTCAGTTGTTAAGAGATCAGAAATATTATTATCAGCTTTTACCACTTTTGATAATGAACTAAATGATTGTGCTTGCAAAGCTGCCGCTGCGCTATCATAAATTTCTTTGCTTAGTTCGAAAGGAGAAAATACTTTGCCGTCCTCTTTCACAGAGTTGTATACTCTGTATACATCCTCACCTAATTTTTCTATCATTACTCGTTTGATGTGATCAAGTGTTTTTTCTTTTTCGAATTGAAGAGTTACTATTTGAATTGCTGTCATTATGCTTGTCCTTAGTTTTTTACCTTACAGGTGTGTCTTTTAAATTATTTACGTGGCCACTTTGGGTTCCGGAGACTAGTGTCTTCTGCATCTGATAATGCACCAATTCTTTTAGATCCAATAATCATAGCAATACTCATAATGAAAGCTATTACCATTAAAGGCAGAGCCGCAAAACCAAAAATTTCAGTTAGATAAGGGTTGAAGCCTGGTGTTATAAAAATCAATGTCCATAATATAAAAGTACCAATTGTTGTAACAATTGGCAATAAAGTTTCTTTTTTCATTTCTTTTTCCTAAAATTTTTATTTGACTTAAACACATCGAATCCCACTTTAAAGGTGAGATAGAATCTGTTTACCTTATTGATGTATGTTTTAATCTTGTTTCGTATTATCTAATAACTTCACAGGTTTGTCAAAGTAGCCTATTTTAAAGGCACTCCATACGGTTGTAAAAGCAAGTAACTGAAAAAAGCTTCTTTCTGCTGCTACAAGCCATTCTGCATCTTGTAATGCTCCGTATATAAAGTTGATGAGCATAAGCCCAAGCCATAGTACTAATAAATCTGTAGTAATCTTTTTCATTTTTATTCCTTATTTCCCTTATTGATGTGTGTTTTTGTTCATCTGATTCCAAATTGCTTTGCAGTTTTTAGGTGGAATATTATTGTTTTCTAAATCATTTAGTCTATTCTTAATTTCACAATTTTCCAAGATCAACATCTCTATCGACTCTTTGTAAAAAGAAAGTGTTTTATCAGTTGCATTGCTTTTATTCAACTGCACTTTAGCTAATTCAGTCATCATTTTTTCTTCAACTGTTGAATCAGCATTGAGAGTTATTATAAAAGCTATTAATAGTAATGTCTTTTTCATTCTTATTCCTTATCGTATCTTTTTAATGTTTTTTCGTCAAATATTTTGCGATGTGCAATTCTTATTGTTTAATAAATTTAAGATTATTTTTTGTACGTCCTCATCTTGATCTCCTAATACACATTCACTACCATTTAGATTAGTTAGTTTCCAGTTTATATCTGTGTTATCATAAACTAAAGCTATGTAATTATCATGTTTGTAAAATGCACATTGATTATCCTCACCTTCTGATTTCTCTAAAAGGTCTAATACAAACGATAATGATGTCTTTGTATTAAGAACTCCTTTCGCGTTTCCAAGATAATCAAACATTTTTAGAACATCAATTGATTTCACATCTCCATTTACTTCTTTAAAAGCCTTAACAATATCTTGTATCAATTTAAATTCCTTATTGGTGTGTGTTATTTTCTTGGTCTGCTGCGGAACCCATTTTCGCAACTGTAAAAATAAAAGTCACACTTATAAAAATTGATACCATTAAAAATGGCATTGCCGCGATGCCTAGACTATTAGTTATTTCATTCATGGCACCGGGCGTTGTAAAAAATATTGCCCACATTGAGACAATTACTAAAGTTGCGATTATTGGTCCAATTATCTTCTTCATGATTTTTTCCTTATTAGTGTGTCTTTTTACTACTTACGACTGTCTAGCTCTTTAGCTATACGTGCTCTTGCTTCTCTATTTCATTAAGCCATGCTTGTCTTGTAAGACCTTTGGACTTAGCTTTAGCTACCCATTCAGGAGAAGCAAATTTACAAATATCATCAAAGTTTTCTTGCCCAAGTTCTTCAGGAGTAAATTTTTTAATGAACTCAGTATAGATATAATATGCTGCGATTGCGATTATTGCAACTAATAAAATATTAAATCCATCTTCTGTAGTCATCTTCTTTCCTCACTCGTTAGTTTAAATCTAAAACCTACTAACGTAAGTTTCTAGAAGTGTAAATAGATTTTACAATCTATCGGCTCTCTCGTCAAACCGACACATTGTAAGACCTTTTCTTTATGTAGATTTCTTTGTGAAATATACATCTGCTATTCCTGCTCGATGTAAACCCATGTAATTAACAACTCCCTATATTTAGGGATTTATCTCTTTACATTTTGAGTTTACTAACGGGTGTTTCCTTATTGGTGTATCTGTAAATTAAGATTGGAGTCTCTTTTATTTGATATTTTATATACAGCAAATATTATTAACAAGCCTATGATAAGAGAAATGCTCCACAAAGCAAAACCAATCAAAACATGCTCAAATAAATTATTTCCTTTGCTTGAATAATAATTGTAAACAGCATAAGAGCACCAAACAAAAGTATTCAGTGATAGAAAGATTTCAGCTAATAGGATAAAACTTGACTGTGACCTTTCATAAATATATTTCGGAATAAAATTCATAATGCTCATCTCCCTTATTGACTTATCTTAGGTTCTTTACTTGAAGGCAAGTCTTTATCTATAAATACTGCTGTACCATAGACCGATTTTTCATCTAAAGACGAATCTTTCGGAGCTAGACTTTTTACAACATCAGAACCTATTACAGATAGCATTAGAACTAAGCCCATAAGTAAACTGATTAACTCTTCATCTCTGTTACCATCATATATAAATATCATTCCTTGAAAGGTTAGTATCCAAACCATGAAATAAAATATAAATGTATGTCTTACTGCTCTGTATATTCTAGGTATCATAATTTATCTTTCAGTTATTAACGAGTGTGTCTTATTATTTTTTCGGTGAACCAATCAGTTCTTCTAGCATTAGAGTATTTAATTCTCTTGATATTGGATAAAAGTTACCTTCTTGAAGAACAATTTTAACAAACCTTCCTGGTTTAAGAGAAATTAGAAATTGTTCTTCTGTCTCTTTTTCAGAAGCTTCCAAACCATAATAGCCATTTTCATAGATATTTGCTTTTACGTTATCACTTTCATATTCTATCCCATTTATTTCACACAATGTATGAACTATTTTTAAATCTATTTTATTAGTAATATTATAAATTAGTGGGGTAGCAGTGAAGAGACAGTTCTCTGACTTGATAAGCACTTTGTCATAGGAAGTGATGTTAGATGGATCTATGACTATTCCTGTAATGGTCATTCCTTCAATTATTTGAATGCCTGTCACTTTGTATTCAACTGGGGTTAGCTTTAACTCATTTTCTACTTGAACAGTTTTTCCATTACATCCAATGAATGATAGAGTCGTTATTAGTAGTAATGGTAAATATCTTTTTTTCATAAGTGATCCTTTTAGTTTTATATTATTGCATGACTCGTGCTAAGACTTATTAGCACTGTTGCCCTTGCCTTATTGGTGTATGTTTTAATCTTGTTTCGTATTATCTAACAATTTAATTAGCTTGTCAAAACAACACTGTAATATTAAATTTAATCAGCTTCATTTAGCACTTCTTCAGACATTAAGAACTTTATGCAACCCTCTTCATCAAATAACATTTGCATTGCATTTGAAGGAGTAACTATAACTGTCTCAGAGTCAATAGGTGTTAAACAAAGTGGTGAAAGCAAGTGAGTATTCCCTTGGTCATCATCAATCTCTACTGAAATTTGTGATACTTTAGGAAGTTGCACAACTTTACAATCATACATTTTCAAGAACTCTTGAACAGAGTACTTCATCTCTGGATTACCTCCTGACGCTCTATTTCTGATCTTTAGCTCTGTAAGAAGTACTTCTATCCCTTCTTCTTCTATGTTAGTGTCATTGTATACAGTTCTAAGTATTGCCATATTTTAAATCCTTATTGGTGTGTCTTATTTTATATTTCAATTAAAACTTCTGACCATAAAAAATAGCAGTGAAGCGACCAAAACAAACTCAATTGAAAGCATTGATTTTTTCATAAATTTTAAATGTTCGTTTACTTCTTCTTTTAACGCAGTAGCGACTTCATCTTTTTCTTCTTTAGTTAAATGCAAGATGTCTGAACCCGCTTTTATATTTCTTTTTTCACGGAATTCTTGATCCTCAATGTATCTGATAATGTCATATGTATTTTCTTTAGCCAAATCCCTATTTATTACATATTCCGTGTAGGCTCTTTTTTTAACTGATGCGGGAAAGTCATTTTCGTTATTGATCATATCATCAATAATCTCAAGTCCTGTTTTTAAATAAAGAGACATATAAAGCATAAGTACTGGAATTATACAAAAGATGTATCCAATAATATGCAAGGCTTTGTTTTCAGTTATTAAAACAACTTCAATTAAACCATATAGGGCAATAAATAAAAAGATATAAAAAATAAGTGTATGAACATTTTTTTCAGAAAATACTTGTGAAAAAGTTAAGCCGCTTTCTCTCATCTCAATTAACCAATAATTTTGTATATCCTCAAATCTTTTCATAAAAGCTTCAAAAGGATTATTTGTGTATCTATAGCTTTCTCTTGAAAATCGCATCTTTATTCCCTTTCCTTATTGGTGTGTGTTTATACTATTTATATTCAGCACAGATGAATATTATTTTCTTCCCACTGAAGTAATCCACCATTCGGGAATCACTCGTTCAGCATTATCAAATTTTATTTTAATAAAATGGCCATTTCCTAGTTTAGTAAAGGCGTGAACTGTTAACATTTCTTCAGATAAACCTTTTATGTCAATATCTTTATAAGAGCTCAAGACTGTAACAACACATGCCGTGTTTTCTACACCACTAATGCTTTTATCGTCTTTGTTTTCCATCGCTTTTGAAAGTATCTCCCAATCAATAAAATTAACTGTATCTTTTTCTTTCAATAACGATGAGAATATTAAAGATGAATAACCAAACAGCATATCGCCTTTGTTGAAAAATGCCAGTCCCGCATATATGAAGGATAGGAACATTAATGAAGCCACTATCCAAGTCTCAGCTTGATAAAAAGCTAAAATACTGGCTACTACAATTACTAATCCAAAATAAATCATCATGCCCGTATTTGAGGTCATAGTTTTAACTAAATTTAATATTGCTATTCTSATNTATTATTTTTCCTTTTTGATAATAAACTACACCAACTAGCTTTATAAGTTTCTCCATTTTTAGAAACAATTTCTCGCTTCTCATTTAGATAAAAGTCACCGTTTAAAAAAACTTCATTAGAATTTCCATTATCACAAACAAAATGATTACTCTGTAATATTGCATTTGCTTTTTTTAATGCTTTTCTAGGCTCTACAAATCCAATTAAATAAACCAGGCCAATTAAGAATAACACAACAGTAAAAAGAAACAAACCAAACAAAAAATTATCATTTTTTAATATCATTTTCATAAAATATTCCTTAGTTTTCAGTCAAGGGGGTTCTTATTCAATACACGATTATACAAAAACTAACCCTTTATGTTGATGATTTTAACACCTTTCGATTCTATTGTCAAGTATTTATATAAATATATATAAATACTTTACTATTCAAACTCATTAAACATATCTGCTGCACTTAAGAGCTTGGGTGAACTTGACTTTACTAAGTCTTGAGTAGTCTGCTTATTAGCGTGACCCATTAACATTCTAATCTCTTCTATTGGATCATGCTTGCCATCTAAAATCATTCGACGATACAGAAATATTCCATAGGTGTTTCTCAATACAGTTGCAGTTGTTCTTTCTTTATCAAAAMCAGCACTCTCTAATTGATTTTTGACAATACCTATTACTCTGCTTTCAGAAATACAGAACAACAAGTCACATGAGCTATCACCTCGCTCTTTGAGATAACTGTTAATATAGACTATAAGCTTACGTCTTGGAACAGGTATGGAACGTTTCTTTGCACCTTTTCCCTTTATAGATACCCACAATGTATTTTTATCTTTTTCATCCGTTTTAAAAACATCATCTTCCAATGACCTCAGCTCTGAAACTGTGATACCTGTAAATAAAAACAACCTACCTATTAAGATATCTCTCATCTTTTCACTCTCACTATGCTTCATCGCCATAAGGTTCTTATTGAAATGATGCATCTCATCTTCTTCTAAAAAAAGAGGAGACTTTTTAAAGCTTCTAGAATTTTTTCGCTTAATAGCTTTTCCGTCTATACCCTTAGATATATGAAAGAGATATTCCCCTTCAAGAGTATTATCATCTATGAAGTTAAAAAGGCCGCGAGCAGTATCAAATATGTAATCCTTAATACTGTCTTTCTCATCTTGATAAGCTATATTAGAGATATACTGCAAAATTGATATATCTATATCTGTAATGGATTTAAATTGTTCCTGGTTAGCTTGAATATATATATAGAACTTCTCTATACCAATGTTAATCTTCTTAAGGCTTTTAATACCTATGTCCTGAGCATCTTTAGATATACCTATAACACTTTCTATAGTGTCTGTAGTACTTCTTGACATCTTCTGCGTGTACAAAGGGAGTTGAAAGTCTTCAGGTACGTTATCTTTTGAGAAGTTAGCAAATTTGCTGAGATAGAATTGCTTGATCCAAAACAGTAAATCTTCTAAAGTGCTATTGTTTTGTAATAGTTTTTGAGGCTTCATCTCAACCTTTTTTAATAATTATAGCAAAAGAATGGTATTTATGTAAATTTACATAAATACTCTAGGTTGAAAGATACGATAATAAATTTGACATTTTGCAATATTTTTTAATATAAATTAAAAAAAAGTTATAATAAACAAAAAAAGGCTTTGTCATGAATTTTAAAAAACTTTTTAAGGTAATAGCACTTACTTTGATTTTATTAACGATTTGTTCAGCCATAGGAGTTATGATTTTTAATGACACTCCTACATTCCTTCAAAGTTTTTTAAATTATTTATTACCCATTGGTGGAGGACTATCAATATTCATAATATTATTCTTTACAACTGACTTGGGAGAAAATATCTTAAAAAAATTCGATAAGACTGGTGATTCTAACGCATAGAAAGCTAGGGGAAAGATACACCAAAAAATTTGGTTGTTGAGGTTATTAAGAAGGGAAGACAAGGGAAATAAATCCCTTGAAAAAGAAGGAGCTTAAATGTGCTTTCACAGTAATAGCGTATATTATTTCGCTGTTTTAATTATATTTTCACTGTCCCATCCTACATATAAAGATGGGATGAACCATGATAGAAAACTGATCATAAAGAAACGATGAAAGACTGTGCCAAATTCAAAGATAAACCAATCCCCACCTACAAACGAAACCATAAAACCAGATAGAGTGAATAATGTTCCAGGTGCTATTAAAAAAGACAGTGCTGGATATCCATTTCCTGTTATGTCAGGATCAAAAGATAATCTCCAGCCAATAAATGGGTTCAATGCGTATATAGCAGCTTTTAGTTTACGTTGATACCATTCACTTTTGAGAGGAATACATAAAAGTGTGATTGCAAATAGAACAGGTATTAGCGAAAATTCTAAAAAATCTATTCTTACAAGTACATAAGCGGAAGTTAACAACATAGCAACAGCAAAAAAAAGTGTTCTATAAAATTCTTTTGTTGATTTAATGGCCGACTCTAATATCGAATTATTTGTATTAATCATTTCTTTCCTTCTTTTTAGTACTTTTCAGTAACAGCGTATTTATTTACGCTTATTTTCTTCTATTATTTTCTTCATTCTTCTAACAGTTCTTTTGTTTTCTTTAAGCTGTTTTTCTAAATCATTAACACCCATTATTGTCGCATTGTATTCAATTTCAGTAAAAGAATGGTCACACTTTTTTTCAAATGTATTATCTCTGTCATCTGTAAGACCATCGCAAAACGGACAATCTTTTTCTTTAAAGACTAGCATACTCTACTCCTCCAGTATCGGTGGATTTATTTGTCTTGTTTTTTTGTACGTTTGCGATATGTAGATAATGCAAACCAACCAATAGCAAAACCACCGCCAAGTATTAATATAAAATTGTATGATTCATTTAGTAATTCCATTCATCCCTCCTTAATTTAATTTGTTAGTAACGGTGTGTTTTAAATTACTAATTTGTTTAACTCACTTAATGCGAGTCCAGCATTTTTTGACATCAACGGAGTAATCGCAACAAACGATTCATTCTCATCAAGATTAACCTTATCTACCGCCCCTGTTCTATCCATGTAAACAATCAACATATCATCTAAGTCTTTAATCCTATAAATAGGCTTCACCTCTTTTTTAATAAATTCTACTAGCTTTTCCATGTTATAGGTAAGTGAAAGATTATTTTCAAGATCAACAAAATTGCCTCTACTTATTTCTGAAAAGACTTCTTCTTCAGATAGACTTTCATTTGAATTGTCAACTAGAAAGAGCAGAGGACATCCTTGCGTTCTCAAATAATAGTATTTACCGACTGTTTTCATTCCATTCAATACAACAATTCCATGTGGAGTAACATCTTGGACAAATTTATCCATTATTTTTCTAGCTTGTGAGCAACCTTCTTCTTTATTCATATTTTCACAAATTTCTTTTGGAAAATATTCAATATTACTTTTAGACATTTTTTCTTCTTTTAACTATTGGCATTTATTATCTCCTAGATGGCTCAGTAATAGCGTATTATTTTACGCTTATTTCTTTTCATATATTCTTATAGCAGTTGGAACAATAATGCTGGGTATTTTGAACCCATTATTTTATTGTGTCTAAGCAACTTTTAGAAACCCTAGTGTATTTTCATTTGGTAAGTCTGCAAACAATGTATTCTTTGCAGTATATAAAGTTTTTTCAACAAGAGTAAATTTAAGAATATTATCTATTTTCTTAAAACTGTTCATATTATTTTTATACCCTAGCTCTTCTTTTAGTTTAATTGGAATTGAATGAAAAAATTCTACTAATTGTTCATTGCTATTCTTACTGCCTTCAAATAAACTATCTAATTGTAGAAACATATCTTTAGCTGAAAGCATCAGTAAAAGGAACTCTAAATGTTTATGCTCGATATTTTCATATTTAACTTTTTTCAATCTTTTAAAATCAATTGTCATCTTATACTCCTAATCTTTTTATACATATATTATAGGATTTTCTAGTTTGAAAGTCAAGGGTTTACCCGTGATTTATTAAATTCTTTATTATGCTTATTGGATCAGAACCAAATTCTTTTAGCTCCAGGGATAAAGTTAAAATAATTGCTATATTTTCAGGTACTCCATCTGTATTAAAATCAGATACATAGCTTCTACTTTTTCCCATTAGCTCCGCAAACCCTACGCCTGTAAGCCCAAGCTTTTTAATTAAATTCTTTGCCTCTTTTGGGGTCATTTCTTTATCTTCCTTATTTATAATATATTCTTGTTAATGAATTGTTTGAATGAATTCAGTTAAGTCTTTAGAGGAAAAGTTTGAATTCTTCGAGTCTATTTTTGGTGAACAGATTTTACAACTAAAATGAACTTGTGTGTGAGAGTTTATTGCCTCTTGTGAATCAAAGAACACTACACCTTTGTCAAGAGGAACTAACTTGCATTTGCAAAGCTCACATTCAAAATAACTAATACTTTGACCTGCTTTTGGCGTGTGTATCTTCATGGGGTTCCTTTCTTTTAACACTTACCCAGACACTCAAGCGAGTGCTTAGTAAAAAGCTATTGCATCGGGCTATTTATTCGTCTTAATATCCGATACTTAACTTTTGGTTTTTATCATTTTCATAAAAGATATTTTCATCCAATAAACATTCATTTTTATGTTCAAAAATATATGAGAAGAATTCTTTTTCTT
>NVSR01000090.1 GCA_002401295.1 SAR324 cluster bacterium
ACTCTTGAACTTGTTTTTTTCCGTTCTTTTAAAATAGCCGGCACGTAGGCCGGCGCTACCGTTTTTCTATTTTCTTAAAATGGCCGGCACGTAGGCCGATGTTACCGTTTTTCTATGGGGATAGATGAAGGGAAAGTCAATGAGAATTTCTTTTAACATTCCGGGAGATTAACTGCTAATCCACCTTCTGAGGTTTCTTTATAGCGAGAGAGCATATCTGCTCCGGTTTGACGCATGGTTGCTATCACTTTATCGAGCGAGACATGATGTTGCCCATCTCCACGGATAGCCAATTGCGCACTATTAATAGCAGTTACCGCCCCCAGGGCATTGCGTTCGATACAGGGAATTTGAACCAGCCCACCAATGGGATCACAGGTCAAGCCCAGGTGGTGCTCCATTCCGATTTCAGCGGCATTCTCCACTTGTTCAGGAGTACCACCTAGTATAGCAGCCATGCCTGCTGCTGCCATGGAACAAGCCACACCAACTTCTCCCTGGCACCCAACTTCAGCGCCAGAGATAGAGGCACCTTTTTTGAAAAGAATTTCAATGGCTCCGGCAGTCAATAAGAAGGTGACAATGCCTTCCTGATTGGCGCCGGGAATGAACTTGAGATAATATTTCAGCACAGAGGGAATGATACCGGAAGCACCATTAGTCGGAGCTGTGACTACTTTACCTCCTGCCGCGTTTTCTTCATTCACAGCCATGGCAAAAAGACTCACCCAAGCCATCACCATGGAAGGGTCAAAGTCTTTCTCTTTTTCTTTTTCTTCTGCCAACAACTTTTGGTAGAGGTTGGCTGCTCTTCGTCTTACTTTGAGCCCTCCGGGAAGTTCTCCTTTCTGTTTACAGCCACGCTGGATGCACTCATCCATCACTTTCCAAATATGGAGTAACCCATCTCGAATTTCCTCAGAGGAGTGTATGGTCAACTCGTTTTTCCACATCACCTCGGCAATTGTCATCCCTTGAGTTTGGCAAATATCCAGTAGCTCTTGCCCCGTGGCAAAGGGATAAGGAATGGTCTTTGTGTTTTCCGGGGTAGATAAGGGTTCACCCTGTTGGATTTCAGCTTCGGTCATCACAAAGCCACCACCAATGGAGTAATAATTTTCTCGGGCTAGACATTCTCCATCACTATTGTAAACGGAGAAAGACATACCATTGGAGTGATATTCCAGTGATTCCCTATAGTGGAAAAGCAAGTGTGATGCAGGAACAAACCGAATCGGTTTGCCCCCTAATAGATGAATCCGCTCCTCCTGGTTAATATTTTCGATGATTCCAGTGATTTGCTCAGGCTCTATTTTCTCTGGTGTTTCACCACAAAGCCCAAGCAGAATAGCTGTATCCGTCGCATGGCCTTTTCCGGTCAATGCCAGGGAGCCATAAAGGTCCACTTGCAGGGAGGCTATTTCTTTCAAACCAACCTCTTTTTCTATCCCCAATAGAAAGTCTCTGGCAGCTTTCATAGGGCCAACTGTGTGGGAACTAGAAGGACCAATTCCGATAGAGAAGAGTTCAAAAATACTAGTAAACATAACCTTCCTTTTTCCAAAAAAACTAAGTTAGGGGCCTCTGCCCCTTGATTTGCCCCCAGTGTAAAAGCCATCCCAAAAAAAAGAAATGTAAAAGGATGGGTAWRGTTATGAAATATGATTCSCGACAACCTAAAGTCAACTTAGAATAGCGGTGATGCTTTCCAGYAATCCTTTTTTTTGTTCYGTGATAGCACTMGCATTCACAATCTCCTGGGCTATATTCARGGCTTTGACACGRTCTTCAGGRCTGGTGATCAATAGATTYAAGGCRGCCAGRGCTTTCTTCTGGTCCGTTTGCAAAATCCTGGCTTGAATCAGGGCCATTTCCTTGATGTCCGCTGATTTGAGTTTCACCAGCCTTTTACTGTCAAAGACAATTTCCCGACCCTTCACCAGCTGGTCTGTTTCGACAATGCCTTCCAATGCAACAAAGGCTATGATAATGCGAATAATCCCTTCTTCATAACCTCCTTTCTTCATTAGACCATGCCAGAATCTTTGATCTTTCGCTTGCTTGGCTGCACGTTCTACTTTTTCTTCTTTACTTTGTTTGCGTTGTGCCTTGATCTCACTGGGAGGCAAAAAAGGCTTTAAGAATGGATTTTCATAGATACCTTGGAAAAGGCTTTCATTTGTCTGCTCCTTGAGATCCTGATAAACATCCAGGGAAAGAGTCATCACATCAGAAAAAGTCGTTTCTAATTGCTTGAAAACATTTCCCTCACGAACTCGAATTGGGTTTTGTTTGATCAAAGGGGCTAGTGTTTTTAGAGGTAGCAGCCAAGGATTTAAGTCAGAAATCAAAACCCGTTGCTGTCTCAAAGGATGTAGTTGCCTGAGTGTTTCAGCAAAAAGAGGTGTGACGAGTGCCCTCACCCAGGGGCTCATCAGTTTACTGTAAATAAGGTCCCCATTTTCCGAAATCCTGGCTACGGTTCTAAAAGCTTCCTCATCTATAGTGGAGGTTTGATCTAAGTCTTTTAATACCTCCACATCTCGTTCTTCGAAGCGAACTTGATAATCATTGGACCAAGGGTTGGTAGGACCCTTTTCCACAATCATTTCATATAATCCGGGTGGGAGATAGCGAATCATTTCCACACTGCCAATTAATTCCTTTTGTTCTTTTTTAGCAATCGCGGTAGAAACAAAAATGCCTAAATGCCCAATTTCCGGATGCACAATATAGATGATTACCTGGCGGCATCGTTTCAATTCTTCTGTGCTTTTATAGACTTCTGGAATCCAATGCAAAGCTTGTTGCGGTGGAGTGATATTATCCCCTTCAGAACAGAAAACCAAAACGGGAGCACTGATTTTTTTTAAGTCCGTCACGTTGCCCGGTTCTAACTCCAGTACCCCGTGAGCTAACTGATTACCGATGAATAGATCCCGTACAATTTGGTGGATCTCTTCTCGCGTCAATAAATAGAAACCACCCCACCATTTCTCAAATTTGAGGAAACGCTCTTCTTCCGTATCAATGTTCGCGTAGAGGTTATAATGCTTCGACCAGAGGGTATTAGCCGGGTGCATCATTTCAAAATTCTGAATCAAATGTGCCCCATCAAAGACACCACCTCCCAAATCACTCAAAAACGAAGCATTCCAAACACCACCCAGCAGGCCCCCGGAGTATCTCATGGGATCTTTAGAGCCCCTTCCCGACCAATAGGAGAGAGGGGATCCATTCAACAGCAGGGGGCCTACCAAATCTGGCCTCTCAGCAGTCACGATGGACATAGCCCAGCCACCTTGGCAATTACCGATAACAGCAGGACGCGGGGCCTCAGGATGTCGTTTTCGGATCTCTTCTAAGAAAAAGATCTCCGCATTCTTGACATCCGCCAGAGTTTGTCCGGGAATAGGATCCGTTTCAAATACTAGAAAATAAACGTGGTGTCCCTGATCCAAAGCATTACCGATGCCGGATTCTTTCTGCGTTCCACCAATGCCAGGTCCATGGCCTGCCCTGGGGTCGACAATCAGGATAGGTCGCATCTTTTCAGGGGAAACATCTTTGAACGGGCGGATAGTTCGAGATTCCTTTGCCTCCCCCCAAGACTCCTCACCATGCCTCCTTTCTACAATTTCTACTAAAGAGTAGTTGACGGGCCTCTCCAAACTCTTCCCATCCTTAACCAATTTATATTCAAAAGCCAACACTGGGGGCTGCCCCTCCTCAAGGTGCTCAAAATAGTTATTGCCCCGTTTCCTAAGCACATCCCAAAATAAAATATTTCTTTGAAAACTATCTGCCAAGTATTCTACCGAGTCATTCCACAGTTTAAAACCGGCGAAGGGATTAAATGCATCCATTAAAAACATCAGTTTTCTCCCTGGTTATTGATCCAAAGCGGAAGTAGCAAGTGCTTTCTCGCTACATACCCATTCTGTCAGACTATAAGAATTGCTCCCTCAGCAACAGAGAATTTTGCAAAGCTATCCGATGATTCTTAAAGGTCTTTGATTTTATTTCACAAGACAGTTTATGGAATATCAAAGGATCGCTTTCATTTCCAAACTACTAACTGGGAGTGAAGGAAAGATATCAATATCACACTGTTTCTAGTACTTAGTCATTCGTGTACTATGGGTTAATCCTCTGTTTTTAGGTCTATCGCGCTCAATGGAGACCTGTAACAGATGGGCAGGTTGGAGCCTTTGCACCATCCTACAAATATCCAACAAAGTAAGACTGACTGAGTACTAGATGATAAAAATTGAAAACATGGGAAGCAAATGTAATGCTACTATATAAAGGGAGGAACCAATAACCGATAACTGATAACTGATAACTGATAACTGATAACTGATAACCAATAACCGAGAGGAAAAAATGGATGCGAAAGTAGCTATAGTCACAGGTGGAGCTAGTGGAATAGGAAAAGCCATTGCCCAACAACTGGCACAAAACAAAATTCAAGTCATTATCGCTGATTTGAATGAGGAACAGGGAGTGAAAGTTGCAAAAGATATGGGTGCGACCTTCATTCAAACTGATTTATCCCAACAGATTGCCTGTAAAAATTTGATAGAAAAAACGATCTACCAATTTGGGGCTGTGGATATTCTGGTGAATAATGCAGGATTCCAGTACATTTCTTCCATAGAAAAGTTCCCCGAAGAAAAATGGAATCAACTACTCTCAGTCATGCTAACGGCCCCCTTTCTGCTCATGAAATATGCTTGGCCTGGAATGAAGAAAAAGCAGTGGGGTCGAGTGATTAATGTGGCTTCAGTTCATGGCATCGTGGCATCCCTCTTTAAGTCGGGATACATCTCTGCAAAACATGGAATGATCGGTTTAACCAAAACCGCCGCACTGGAGGGTGGCCCATGGGGTATTACAGTTAACGCCATTTGCCCTGCTTATGTGAGAACTCCTCTAGTTGAAAAACAAATTGCTGATCAAGCCAAGACGAATCAAATTCCCGAATCGGAAGTCATAGAAAAGATTCTTTTGAAAAATGCAGCTATCAAACGGTTGATTGAACCTGAGGAGATAGGTTCCATGGTGCTTTACCTTTGCTCTGAGGCCGCTAGGTCGATCACCGGATCCAGTTGGACTATTGATTCTGGATGGACCGCTCAGTAGAAGTCTCCCACCAATCTCCGAGAGAGATGGTGGGCGTTTCTCCTTAGGATTCCTTCAAACGATTTCAAGTTCAGGTCAAATATTTTTATGAGAGGCTGAGATATAGGTGGCATTAGTGCAGCCCTGCAAAAAACCTTTCCAGAATTTGGCATTGTTATTTAACCTGCAATTGCTACACTCTGTCCTTCATACAGTTTTCCCTTTGAGAATTTAATTCTATCAAAAAAAGATTCACCACGAAGAACATAACCTAGATTTTAGAAATGAGTTGATAGAGGCTAATTACAGCTTCTTAGATATTAATTACCTATTCTTCGTGCCCTCTGTGTTCTTCGTGGTGAAATTATTTTTCCAGACATTACCTATTATTAAGACGACCTTTTAAGTGAAATAAGCCATGTTAAATTTTGAATTTAAAAACCCTACAAAGATTATTTTTGGTAAAGGTGAAATCAGCAAGATTGCTGCGGAAATTCCAAAAGATCAAAAGATTTTGATCACTTATGGAGGTGGTAGCATCAAGAAAAATGGAGTCTATGAGCAAGTCATGCAGGCTTTGCAAGGCCATGAAGTACTAGAATTCTCCGGCATTGAGCCCAACCCTACGTTTGAAACCTTGAGCAAAGCCGTCACACTGGTGCAAAAGGAAAACGTTGATTTTTTATTGGCAGTGGGAGGGGGATCAGTACTGGATGGTACAAAGTTTATCGCAGCGGCAGCCTGCTTTGAAGGTGATAGCTGGGACCTCCTGGCCAAACAAGCTCCTTTTGAAAAAGCTCTACCCTTAGGTGCTGTTTTGACCTTGCCTGCCACAGGTTCGGAAAGTAACGGTGGAAGTGTCATTACCAAGAAAGCGACTCAAACAAAACTTCCCTTCGGCAGTCCTCTGCTTTTCCCTCAATTCTCAGTATTGGATCCAACCGTCACTTACAGTTTGCCGGAACAACAGATCAGTAACGGTATTGTGGATGCTTTTGTACATGTGGTGGAACAATATCTGACCTATCCGGTAAACGCTTCCATCCAAGACCGCTTTGCGGAAGGACTCCTGTTAACATTAATTGAAGAAGGCCCTAAAGCCTTGGAAAACCAGGAAGAGCCAAATTATGAGGTGAGAGCTAATTTGATGTGGGCTGCTACCATGGCTTTGAATGGATTGATTGGTAAAGGGGTTCCTCAAGATTGGGCTACCCATATGATCGGACACGAATTAACAGCACTCCATGGGATTGACCATGCCAGGAGCATAGCCATTATTCTACCGAACATGATGCAAGTTCGAAGGACTCAGAAACGAGCAAAGTTACTGCAATACGCTGAAAGAGTCTGGAATATAACAACTGGTGATGAAGAAGCAATCATCGACCAAGCCATCCAGAAAACCCGGGAATTTTTTGAATCCGTAGGTGTTCCTACACGTTTAGGAGATTACGGTGTCAAAGAGCAAGATATTCCAGCCATCATCGAACAACTAACGAACCATCGAATGGTTAAATTGGGTGAACAACGGGAAGTTACCCCCGAAGTTTCCCGACAAATCCTGGAACTCAGCCTCTAAGCCTTCCTCCTTGCTCCTACAGTCTCAGTAGGAGTGGTTGAACTTGTTACGGTAAGCATTGGGGGAAATACCGCTGTTCCTCTTGAAAAGTTTCATAAAAGAGCTGCTATCTTCATAACCTACTTGCAGGGTAATCTCATCAATGGAGAGACGGGTGGACTCTAATAGCTTCTTTGCAGACTCAATGCGCAGTGACTGTAAATAAGGCAAAGGGCTATCCCCCGTCGCACTCTTGAAACGACGTTTGAACGTTCGAGAACTCATCCCAAAATGCATGCCTACCTGTTCCATACGGATTTTCTGTGATAGATTTTCTTCCATCCATTCTTGAGCTGCCAAAATTTCCTTATCTTGGTGATATTTTTGCCCCTTGACTGTGCAATATGGAACTTGAGAACTACGCTCCCGGTCGATGATCAATGCCTTGGCTGTCTGTAAGGCAATTTCACGACCACAATTCAGCTCAATTAAAAATAGTGAGAGGTCCATCCAGGCGCTACCACCACCCGCACAAAAGAGGTCAACCTCATTGGTGATCAGTTGTTGAGGTTTTAGGATCACATCAGGAAAACGATCTCGGAATTGCTCCACATAGCCCCAGTGGGTGGTGGCCTTCTTGCCATCCAGCAGTCCCGATTTAGCCAATAAAAAAGTACCTGTGCAACTACTGGCAATTTGTGCCCCCTTTGCATGTTGCTCTCGTAACCAAGGGAATAGGTCCTGCTGATAATCTAAGGTTTTGTCTATATTGGCACCAATAGGAGGTAACATGATCAGATCTGTATCCTCCACTTCACTCAGGGATTTATGAGGAGTAATCATAAGTCGGTTGAGGCACTGAACGGGCTTGCCATCCAACGAAACCAAGTCTACCTGAAAGAGAGGCTGGGGTGGCTGTCCCTGGACTCTATTCCAACTCACTCCGGTCAGGCTAAATAGATCCAGAATTCCAGTAATTACAGAAGATAAGGCATAGTCGAAACAAACTAGGGTAATATTTTTCACCAATTATCTCTTTTAAAGCATTCGCGTTTAACAGTTAATCATGCCCTAGAGAAAGGTCTCCGTAGCTACACCCCGTTTCCACCTATAAAGTTATAGAGAAACGGTAGCGCCGCCCTAGGATGATAAAAATACATGGATTAATGCAAGATGATTGGTTCCATTTTTATTCCGGTACTTACCTTTCAGGTGCTCTCTTTTTTTCGG
>NVSR01000091.1 GCA_002401295.1 SAR324 cluster bacterium
AACTTTAACTATCAAGAAGCTAAAATGACTGAATAGCTTTCTCTAAAATAAGTCACTATTGGTATCATTGTTGAATAAAATTAACGTGGCGACTGACCCTAATATTTTGTATTTTTATCTCCATCAATATTTCTAATATTTTTATCATAAACATTTCATTATTAATCTACTTTAATGTTTTTTATACTAATATCTACTTAATATAATATTAGGAAAATAAGCATGGGCAATGATTTTTTACAAAACTTTTTAAAAACAGGTCTCTTTGACATAGGGGGTGCTGATGATAGACTAGAAAAATTGAAAAAGTCTATTGATGACTTAGAAAATATTTTCAAAAATGACTATTCTTTATTATCAAAATATACGTTAGTGGCGATAGACCCAAATATTTCAGATACGGAACCAGCCTTAATTACAACGGAAGAAATTGTAATAAAGCATTGGGAAATGTTGAGAAGCCAATACTCCGATATGCCAAGGAATATCCTTAGAGGTGTTATACTAAATGCATTAAATAATGTAGGTAGCAATGACCCTATTGCCGCAAGGATTATTTATTTATCTGCTTTGAATTTTTATCCATATGCAAAACTAAATCAAGAAAAAGAATTAGTAAAAACTTTACTTACCGCATTTGGTGATATAGCTGAAGAAAATGCAGTTGAGGCATGGTCACTCACTGAAGAAGTACCGTCACTAAAAATGTCCACACTTAAATTAAATGATTTTAAACTTGGAAATATAAAAATCAATAAAACTCAACTTAGAGAAGATATGTATGATTCTGTTCAAACTGCCGAAAATGGGCATGGGTCAAATCATGGTGGAGCAAGTGAATGGGGAGATTCGTTCGCTGATAAATCAAGTAAAGGGATAGCAACGGTTCTAGACTCTGCATTCAGTAAATTTAATGAAGCACTTCCTGCGACTGCTATAGAGACTCCCATAAATAAGTTTTTCACAGCATTTAAAAAATCTTTAGATGAAAATTTGAAAACCTCGTTTCAATCTTTAAAATCAGTTGAGCGAAGAAGCAAACTTTTATGGTGGAAAGAAACATTATATTCTCCTTCATTAAAAAAGAGTTATAGAGGGCTAGATATTAATTTACTCCCGATTTTAATGGGAATTGACTTGAACAATCAGATTATAGAAGTAACACCGATTAGCGTTGACTACCTCTTAAGAGATACATTATTTTTATTGAATGATAAAAAAGATGAGCCCATAAAGTTTATTGATTTTTTTAAAAATATATCTGAAGACTCATGTAAAGCAATTTTAAAGCCTTTGTTAGAACTAAATGAAGAAGAAGGACGAATCTCAATAACAGATTTCATTGCTTTATTAGTTAACGACAGAATAAGCATCAATGATTTTCAATCTAGAACAGGTATCGAAGAAAAAGCTACGAGTAGTATGGGTGAAATAGCTGTTTCAGTATTGCACGATTTATTGGTGCAAAGACTAGGAACTGAATAATATGTYRGGAAAATGTTCTMAASMTTCATGCTTTSCTGATGAGACTGGATGTAATGWTGAAGGSTKCYCTAATKTAAYKRATTGTMMGYATTACANWTWAGRTNGATRCTAAATCTGAARCAGATAWARYTGARGAAGAAAATRTTTAYAGAATCCCGTGGACTGGRAACTCATTTGGYYTAAYKGATCTTAATTATTTAACTGCTTCGTCAAAACCAATTCTTATTGGAATTACAGGTGCAGCAAGTGCAGGAAAAACAACTTTTCTTGCTTCGTTGTATTGTTTGGTGAGAAATGGAGAAAAAATARGTGATTATAGTTTTGCAGGCTCGTTAACATTAAGTGGCTGGGAACATATTGCGTGGTATTTAAGTTGGAAACATAATGGAGATTTACAATTTCCTCCTCATACATCTAGTAGCGATGGAAGAATGCCAGGTTTATTACATTTGGCAATGAAGAATGAAAAAGAAGAAAAAATAGATTTACTGTTCACCGATGCCCCTGGTGAATGGTTTGATAATTGGACAACAAATGTGAATGCTGAAAATGCAAAAGGAGCTAAATGGGTTCATGATAATTGTGATGCCTTTTTACTTTTTGCAGACTGTGAAATGCTAATTAGTCTAAAACGTGGTATTGCAAAACGACAAATAAGCTCTGTGGCTGATAGACTTCTTGATAACATTAAAAATAGACCCTTAGGTTTAGTTTGGTCAAAGTCTGATATTTCGATTCCTAAAGATACAAAAAAACAAATTCGTTCTACTTTTGAACTAAATCCTTTAAAATATTTTTCTGAATTCGAAACAAGTTTAAAAGAGGGTAAAGCAAATATTTTCCACCATAATATTTGTAATTCAATAGATTGGCTTATCCTAAGTTTACAGAGTAATAAAAATACTAATCCTAAAATCGCATCCAATAAACCAGAAGACATGTTTCTTTCAAAAAGAGTAATAAATGAATAATGTATTAATAATTGGTGGATCAAATTCTGGTAAAACACATTTTGGAGGTCAGCTATATGGAAGACTTACTAGTCGGCAGTTTGAATATAAAATTGCACCAGATAATAGACCTGATGATCTTACGATATTTACAGATGTTCTAAATAAACTTGTTGAAGGGAAAAGAGCTGGACATACTGAATCATCTGCAAATAGAAGTATTGAATTAAAAACCGAAGACAACAATGGAAATAATGTTGTTTTTTCTTTTCCTGACTATGCGGGGGAACAAGTAAAGATGATAGTTGACAACAGGAGAATTAATTCAATTTGGAAAGACTATATCGATAATAGTAGTTCATGGGTTTTATTTGTTCGATTAGACGATATGAAGATTAGAGAAGATATTATCAATAGAGGTAGTCATGATCCTGAAGAAATAAAGAAAAGAAATACTGAGATACCTACCATGGAGATTTCTCAATCTGCTTATTTTGTAGAACTACTGCAAACCTTTTTATATATGAAAGGTATTTCAACGCTTAATAAAGTAACCTCACCAAACTTGACAATTGTTCTTTCATGTTGGGATATGCTAAAGCAAGATGAAACTAGCATTCCATCTGATTTACTAGAGGAAAGGCTACCTATGTTATATAATTTTATTCAAAATAATTGGAATAAAAATTCAATATCAATATTAGGTCTTTCATCAACTGAAAAATCATTAACTGATGAAGCAGATAATGATTTCATTGATAGAACACCAATTGATTTTGGATATATCGTTAATGAAAATGGAAAAAAAGAAAAGGATTTAACTTTATCAATTGGAACATTCATTGGTCGAAAATAAAATTATTGTACAGCAAGCTTATTATGGAGAATTAAATAAGGGGCATGCTTGTCTCGCAAATAGCATTGATAATCCAGATCTTATTTCACAACTAATTACTTTTACAGATAGACCTGATGCGTTAATCCCAGGAATAGAACTCACTCCCTTTTTTTCTGGAATGGCATTATTGACATATTACGTTTTCATGAAAACTTTTCCAGACGCTTCTGCGACAAGGGCAGGAATGGTTTTTACGCATGTATTGATTATTAATCAAAATGATATTGATGCCATCAACAATTTAGATGACATCTTCTCGCATTTTGTTGATACGGTACCAGGCGAACGAACAGGAATAGATACACTTCACATAGATGTTTCAGAGAAAAAATATGTATCAAGTTTTGAATTTCAACCAAAATTTATACAAGAAATCATTAATTCATTCTTAGGTGAAGTTTCTCCAATTTTATTTTCTGGAGATGATGACTCATTTCAATTAGTCCTTCAGAAAATTTGGAATATTCCAGTTGTTGAACTTAGAAAAAGAATGAAATTTAGAACAAGCTTTACCCCATCAGATATTGAAGACAGAAATGATTTGACAATAGTCTCAATCCAAAAAGAGTTTTTACCAAAATGGTCTGATAGGCCTGTTATTCAATCAGAAAATAATGAATTAGTTGAAATAGTATCTCATGCTGAATCATTCTTTTTAGGTAATAAAAAAGATAATCCATTTTATTTATTTCTAGTTGATTTAAATGTAAACCTATCTAATATTTCTAATTATAAACAAATTGATAAAGTTTTTAATCATTTAAGTTCTATAGATAAATTAGAAGATGCTGATAGTTTAAGGCAAAATATTCGCGTATTATCTCTAATATCCCCATCTTCTATCGATGGAGTAGAGATAAAAGGCAAGTTTATTAAACGTCTTGATGAACTAGTTAATATGGGCTTAGAAACGAATATAAAAGCGTTAAGAAATATAAACTGGAGTGCATTCACTGACGGTGAAATAAACGTAAAACAAATTTTATCAGACTTTATAATTCGAGAACTTAGTAAAAATACTCAATTCCAACTTGAACTAATTGTTGGACTTTTTGATATCGCTTTTAATGAGCAAGAAAAAACTTTTTGGCACACTACTATTCGAGACGCTTTCAAGCAAGCGACGTCAACATCCAAAATAGCTATATTTAAAAATATTTGGAAAATTTTAGATTATTCAGAAGAGACCTTATTGATTAATATCTTTACACTTATCCCCTATACAACAGGGAGTGAATCCTCCTTGCTAGATAATATTCCAGCTGTTGTCCAAGAAAAAACTTCTAAAACTATTGTATCCATTTTCAAGGATAGAAAATGGTATTTATTACATGCAGAAATTTTACTAAGACACATGGAAATAATTAATGCCCTAAAAAGTCAATTGAAACTTGAAGAGAAGGAAAAATTCGACAAATCAATTGGTGTAAAATATATTGTAGAAAAATTGGGTGATAATCAACTAATTGACTTAACATTGTCAACCTGCGATAATAAACTTATTCAGATTACAGTAGACCGTATTTTAAAAAAGAAATCTCTCCTGAAAGAGCTAAATGTTGACATACCTTGTTGGCTAAATATTTGGTCATCTACGTTAAAGCATACAAAAAGTATTACTGAAGGAATAGAAGGAAACGAACAAAAGGTTGTTGATTCAATATTGGATTTGATCATTGCTGAAAATCCAGTTCCTGAAATAATAATTGAATTAATTGCTACTTCTATCTATAGTGATATTTCAAATTATAAAAACAGAGATAAATGTTGGGTTAAAATTCCTTCGAAATATAGAGTTCTATTTTTGAATTCAACAGCGACTGGAATAATTAAAAAGTATCTATTGGATGAAGTGGACGTTGCTTTAATAGAAACATCTCTTGTTGATGTCATATCCTCTGATTCATTCATCACAAATTATTTATATGAACATAGAGAGAATATTGAGGCAGTAATTAAAGTTTATGATGGTTTTTTAACTTTAAAAGATCATTTTCTTTCAGATTATGTAAAATACTACAGTAAAAGTATTACTAAAGAACAATCGATAGAACTTGGTATTTTGGTTAATAAGAAAAAATTTAAGCAAACTGCTAGAATCATTTATGATAAATCAAAGAAAAATGATTCTTTTAAAATTTCATTTGAATATTGTAAAAATTTAGTTAACTTAAAGTTTATGGAAAAAGTATGGAGTGGTAATAGAAAAAGTAATTTTAGTCAGCCTTCAGTTAATTATAAAAATAATAATAAAAAGGAATTATATATGACAAAAGGTTTACCAACCGTAGTAATACTTACTGCAATACAAGAAGAATATAATGCTGTTAGAATGCACTTAAAAGATATTAACGATGCGGATAAGAATAATACAAGTTATGAGCTGGGCATATTTGAGTTTGAAGGTACAGAAATTGCGAATGTTATCATTCGTGAATGTGGAGCAAAAAATACAATAGCAGCCCAAGAAACAGAGCGTGCAATTCAATATTTTAAACCTAATTGTATGTTTTTTGTGGGTATAGCGGGTTCAAGAAAACCAAATGATTTTTCAGTTGGTGATGTGATTTTTCCTGAAAAGATATACTCTTATGAAGGAGGAAAGTCTGAAGAAAATTCATTTAAAGCTAGACCTGATTTAGCTGGTGTTAGTTATTCATTATTAGAACTGGCTAAAAAAGAACGAAGGAAAGAAGATTGGAAAGTATTAATTAAAAAGAAATTGAAAAAACCTGTGAAAGCAAATTTGGGAATAATCGCATCTGGAGATAAAATTGTTGAACATTATAATTCAGGCATAGGCAATATATTAACAGAACACTTCAATGATACATCCGTGGTTGAAATGGAAGGTTTCGGTTTTGCCAATGCTGCAGGTAGACAAGGCGATGAAACAAGTGATATTTTGATAGGAATCGTTCGAGGTATTTCGGATGTTATTGGACAACCTCAAGAGAATGGGAAGGAAGATCAAGCAGATAGACGACCAGATGGTGTAAAAGGATTGGCTTCAGATACAGCAGCAGCATTTGCTTTTTGGTTAATTTTAAAAACATATCAAAATAAATAACGTGCCATAAGAAGTACCATAGTGAAAAAATATCATTTATAATTAAGTATGCAATTGTTCTTATCTTAGAAATAGAAATAAAATAGACCCCAGGGGTTGAATCTCCACTTTTATTAGAATCTACATGTAGATATATATTTGCCACCAGTAAAACTAAAAAACATATGATGCAAAAGATAGCTGTTGCAAGAAAGAAAAGGTCAGGTAGACCCTATACCCTCTTCTTTTTAGTTGTCCTATTTATTTGTGTTTGTGAAATACTTAAAGGCTCTCTAATCGTTTGATTGTTTCTTTTACTTCTTTATCATTTGGATGGGAGGCAAGGAAGTACTTATAAACTTCAATTGCTTTCTCATACTCTTTCAAATCATTTTCATACAAACGAGCTAAATTATAAGGAGCATTTCTATGTTTCATCTTTAGAGCTTTGATAAACCATTTCTCAGCTTCTTTATAATCTTTTTTTTCTGTGCGATATAGTATTCCTAAGGCGAAGGCTCCATTTGCATCTTTAATATCAATAGCTTTCTTGTACCACTCTATGGCTTTAATGTCATTATTGAGCTTATCATTATATAAGAGTCCTAAAGCATAAGTAGAACCTTCATGCCCTAGCTTAACAGCTATGAGATAATATTTTTCTGCTAAGTTATATTTTAGTATATCTTCATACATACACGCCATACTATAAGCACTATCTCCATCTGCTCTATCAATTCCTTTTTGATACCAAGTTATAGCAGTATTAAAGTCATATAGCTTGAACCTGTACATCATTGCTACATAATCAGAACTTTCCTTTTTACCTAAACTATAGGACTCTTTTTCAAGTTGTATAACTTTGTGATAATCACCTTCTTTATATGCTTTAACCGACGCTTTACTCAACTTTTCTATTGTTGCATTAAGGTCTGCATTGGCATATAGACCCGTTATAAGTAAGGTAATTAAAATTAATATTATTTTTTTCATCTGTGTGATTCCATCCGTTCTAATTTCTGTATGAGTTTATTAGTTGCTTCATCCGCTTCTATCTGCTCAGTTATCTTAGAATTAGGAATAGCTCTCCTTGCATTAAAAGTATCAACTACCTCTTTAACATAGGCTTGACAGTTGTAGCCACCAACTAAGCCATAATCAACTTGGATGCCTTCTGTAAATTTTTTTTCTAAAATTTTACCAATTTTTGTACTACCCTTATCCCCAACAAACTCTTGATGTCTTTTAAGAGCCACTTCATGAGCAATACTTTTCATAATTCTTTCTTCATCTTTATAAACAGCCTTAACAACATACTTATCAAGGTTCTCTGTTTTATCATGTCCTACACCTGCATCTTGACCAAGGAGACCAATATCTGTTTTATCATCAACGAAGAATAAGTGCTCATGCAGTAATGCACTATTTTCTATGCCTGCTATATTTCCTTCTTTAAAATCAGAAAGTGCCGATAATTTTCGTATTGCTCTAATTACAAGTTTTTCA
>NVSR01000092.1 GCA_002401295.1 SAR324 cluster bacterium
TTAGAAGAAAATAATCTCTACAGAAAAACGGCAGTGCTGGGCTACGCTCTAGCTTCAATAAGGGATAAAATCAATATATTCCAATTACTTAATTTGATGATTGTAACTCATTTTTTTCTCAGTGAGGCCGCCACGTAGGGCGGCGCTACCGTTTTTTGATGGGGGATATTAAAAAACCCATCTGGCACGGCCTTTGCTGAAGGGGAAAATACGTAAATACCAGTTAACTTGTACCCTCCACCTATTAGTGTGGACCGAACAATCATTCTCAAAAAGAGGAAGACCCATGTTTAAAAATGCCATCGTTCGTACACCCTGCAAGAACATGATCAAAGGTCTGTCCTCCTCTGATCTTGGTGAACCTGATTTTGAATTAGCCCTGGAACAACACGCGGCTTATGTCAAAGCTCTCGAAGCTTGTGATGTGAAGATCACAACCTTGCCCCCGGATGAAGACCTGCCCGATTCCTGTTTTGTTGAAGATACTGCCATTTGCACCCCCTATTGTGTGGTACTGACACGCCCCGGTGCCGAGACTCGGAGTGATGAAGTTCAAGCGATGGCACCTCATATTCGCGAATTCTACAAGCAAGTTGAATGCATTGAAGCTCCGGGAACGCTGGAAGGTGGTGATATCATGATGGTGGGCCACCACTTTTACATCGGCTTATCGGATCGTACCAACGAAGAAGGTGCCAAACAATTGATCGAGATTCTCGAAAAATATGGAATGACTGGCTCTGTTGTCACCYTGGAAGTTGTCTTACACCTGAAGACWGGYGTCGTTTATTTGGAAAATAACAAYATGCTAGCCAGYGGTGAATTCCTYTCAAAGCAAGAATTCAAGCWGTTCAATTTAATTGAAGTGCCTGCAGAGGAAGCCGCAGCCGCAAACTGCATTTGGGTGAATGACCGTATCATCATGGCAGCCGGTTATCCCGAGACAAAAGCAAAGATCGCAGCTTTGGGTCATGAAATTATCGAAGTAAATATGTCAGAATATCAGAAGATTGATGGAGGCCTTAGTTGCTTATCTTTACGTTTTTAAAAAAGGTAAGGTAGGGTGGGCAAAGCTTGCGTGCTCATCTTCAATTTATTATTAAGATCTCTTTTTTTAATTAAAGGAAAAAGATGATAATTAATAATTTCAGTTATTTATCGTAAGCTATTGATCCATAACAGTTAATTAGTCTCTTTAACTCAGGCACTAATTAGAAAACATTTTTTTAATTTTTAAATCAAGGTGAACGATGAAAAAATGGCTAAGCCTGACAGTAACTATGTTTCTGCTCAGCACTTTTGCCCTCACAGGCAGTGCACTGGCAGAAGATGTCATCAGTACAATTTTGAAACGAGGAACCCTGCTGGTTGGAATGGATGCCGGTTACATGCCCTTTGAAATGAGAAATAAACGTGGAAAGATCGTAGGTTTTGATGTGGATATCACCAGAGCCTTGGCCAAGTCCATGGGTGTGAAGGTTGAATTTATCAACACGAATTGGGATGGTATCATTCCCGCGCTGCAAACGAAGAAGTTTGACCTGATTGCTTCCGGTATGACTATCACCCAGAGTCGAAACCTGAAGATCAACTTCCCTACACCTTACATTACTGTAGGCCAGACAATCCTGGTAAACAACCGATTGAAAGGTAAAATCAAGTCCTATAAAGATCTGAACAATCCCAAGTACACAGTGGGTTCCAGACTGGGAACGACAGGTGAGCAGGCTGTGAAGCGAATGATCCCAAGAGCTAAGTACGTTTCCTATGATACAGAGCAGGAAGGAACGATGGAAGCCATGAACGGAAAAGTTGATGCTTTCGTTTATGACCTGCCTTTCAACGCCATCATGGCCAGCTCCAAAGGAAAAGGACGAATCTTTCACCTGGACAAGCCTTTTACTTTTGAGCCTCTTGGAATCGCTATCCGCAGAGACGATCCTAATTTCCTGAACTACCTGAATAACTTCATGCGTCAAATCAGGAATGACGGTACTTATGACCGCATCTACAAGAAGTGGTTCCAAAGCAGCAAGTGGCGAAAAAACGTGCAATAAACTAGTCACATTCAGGTATTCCCATGCTCCTACATGGGGATGCCTGCTTCCATTCCCAGAACTAACTAGAATTAGTTAGTAATCCCCTTTGATTAGAATAGTTTGTTTTGTTGCTTGATAATAACAAATGTTATTCTATCCTTGCTTTTTATTTGTACTTATCGTTAATGTGACCTGCGTCAACTCTCCCCACCCTACGAATGGAGCCTATTTTCTTTCATGCCCCTAGAGTCTTATCTTGGTCAAGCACTCTTAAAAAAGTCACTGGGAGCCCGTACAGAAGGGAAACTCTGTACAGGCAAGGTATTTTTAGCGGAGAAGCCCGTAACCGTTTATCGGGTGTGGAACAGTGATAAAAATTATACTATATACGGAAGTTGGTGGTCCTTTGATTCCCCTCAAGGTCCCAAAATACAATATCGCAAGGATAATGGAATCTGCCCCTCTTGGAGCACCTTGGATCGCCTGAGTTCCTGCACCATAAAAGTTGGAGCAAAAATTGTGGTTGGCCCTGGTCAAAGTGCAAAATGCGCCGAAAGTACTTATGCCAAATCTGCTGTGAATCAAGTTTTCATTCCCAATGATTCTCGCAATGATGTGCTCTTTGTTGAAAACTGCACAGCGGGAGTTGATTGGCCTTAAAAAGCACGAGATTAAAAAAATGATACATCCTTTGAATTCCAAAGATCTGAATGCAATCGAAAGGATCACCATCGGTCATTATGATGTGAATGCCGAAGATTTTTGGGAAGGCACGAAAGATCACGACGTAACGCAAAATATCAATGCTTTTTTATCAGCTTGTCTCCAGGAAAAGTCACTGGACATCCTGGATTTTGGTTGTGGTCCTGGGCGAGATGTGCAGGTTTTTAAAACCTTGGGACATCGTCCTGTCGGCTTGGATGGCAGTGGAGAATTTTGTAAGCTTGCTCATCAATATACCCATTGCCCAATGCTGCAACAAACCTTCCTCAACTTAAAACTACCCCAAGAAGCATTCGATGGTATTTTTGCGAATGCCTCGCTGTTTCATATTCCCAGCCAGGAACTACCCCGAGTGCTGAATCAACTCCATGACGCGTTACGCCCAGGTGGCATTTTATTTTCTTCCAACCCTCGCGGTGAGGGTGAAGGCTGGCAAGGAGAACGCTACGGTCATTACATGGAATTGAATGCCAGCCAAGCCTATCTGGAAGCCGCTGATTTTGAAGTATTACGCTATTATTATCGTCCTTCCGGCAAACCCTGCCATGCACAGCCTTGGTTGGCTATCGTCAGCCGATCTATCTAGAAAATGGTGAGTTCTCGTAATACAAGTTATTTTGATGACAAAGAGTCCATTCCAGCATAAAAAGGAACCACCTTCTGATCAAGCGATGTATGCTGGCCGTTTTATCAAGCTTCGCTGCCTTCAATCAGGTTTAGCCTTCAACTAGCTCATTCAATAATTCAGGGAAATAGCATGATGTTTACAATAAAAGTATCTGGGATGGGACACAAGCACGCCGCAAAAGTCATCAAAACCGGACGAGGGATTCCTTCCAACCTGGAAGCCTGTTTGAGAGAGGGTGATGCCGCAAAAGCCAAAGCCATTGCCGATCCCATAAAAATCGACAAGGCCTACCACATGGTATTTGATGGAGCCCTCCATAGAATTGAAACAGAAGAGCGAACGAACTGGTACTTTTGGGCCAAACCCCGAGGTCACCGAACCTCACCCGAAGTGGGCGCTGAGCGAGCATTCAAAGAATTTTATAAGGGTGAACCCCTCACACCGGAAGAAAAGAACGTAGTCCTATCATCCCTAGCCATCAATATCGAAGAAGAACTCAACGAACTCAAAAAAGAACGTGACGCCATCAAAAGATAAAACACCGAACACTGAACCACCAGTAACTGACAACCGCCAACTGAAAACCGACAACCGATTTTATGAGTGAATCTTTAACGCTACAGAAACTTGAATCCTTCCTCTGGGAAACCGCTGATATCTTACGCGGCAGCATGGATGCCTCTGAATTCAAAGATTACATTTTTGGCATGATGTTCCTGAAACGTCTCTCCGATGCTTTTGAGGAAGAGCAGGAAAAGGTGATTCAATACTATCTGGACAAGGGCAAAACAGAAGCTCAAGCGCAAGGTTTAGCTCAAGATGAAGACGAATACGACAGCACCTTTTTTATCCCTGAAAACGCTCGCTGGCAAAAACTGAAAGATCTAAAACACGACATTGGCGCCGAGCTGAATAAAGCCACTGAATCCATTGAAGAGTTCAACCCCAGCCTGGAAGGTGTGCTGGTCAGCATTGACTTCAATATCAAAAACAAGCTGACCGATAAAAAACTACGGGATTTACTCTCTCATTTCAGCCAACACCGCTTGCGGAACAGCGACTTTGATCGCCCTGATCTGCTGGGAACGGCCTATGAGTATTTGATCAAAATGTTTGCCGACAGTGCCGGTAAAAAAGGCGGCGAGTTCTACACTCCCGGTGAAGTGGTAAAGTTATTGGTTTCCTTGCTGAAACCTCATGCCGGAATGCGTATTTATGACCCCACCGCAGGTTCCGGGGGGATGCTGGTACAAACCCGCAACTATCTGGCGACTCATGCAGAAAACGCTGCCAACTTATCCCTCTGTGGTCAGGAAATGAACCTGAATACTTGGGCGATTTGTAAAATGAATATGTTCCTGCACGGAGTCTTCAGTGCGGATATTCGCAAAGGCGATACCCTGCGTGATCCTCAGCACAAACAAGATGGCGCCCTGATGACTTTTGATCGAGTCATTGCCAACCCACCCTTTTCCCTCAAGAAATGGGGCAAGGAGGACTGCGAAGAGGATGCTTATGGCCGTTTTCCTTACGGCACCCCTCCCAAAGACGCTGGGGATTTGGCGTTTGTGCAGCACATGATCGCCAGCCTGAACGCTGAAGGCATGGCGGGTGTGGTCATGCCTCATGGTGTTTTGTTTCGAGGTTCCAGTGAAAAGAAAATTCGGCAAGGTATTCTCGAAGATGATCTGCTGGAAGCTGTGGTGGGCTTGCCCGCCGGATTATTCTATGGAACGGGTATTCCTGCTTGTTTGCTGATCATCAACAAAGCCAAAGCCGCAGAACGCCAAGGCAAGGTCTTGTTCATCAATGCCGAATTGGAATATGAATCTAGCAAAAACCAGAACAAATTGAGAGCGCAGGATCTCGAAAAAATCCTCAGCACTTTTGAAAATTACGCAGAGATCAAACGCTATTCCCAAGTCGTGACTTTAGAGGCCATCAAAGAGAACGATTACAACCTCAATATCCGCCGTTACGTGGATACATCACCCCCTCCTGAAATTTTCGACGTGCGTGCCATCCTGCACGGTGGCGTGCCAGTGAGGGAAGTAGAAGCCACATATATTCAGGAAGAAATTCTACAAGGTTTTGATGTTTCCCTAGTCTTTGATCGTCGGGATGAAAGCTATTATGACTTTAAGTCGGAGATTCAATCGAAAGAAGCCATCCGTGATCTGGCAAATATTGACGATGCTAAGGCAATTAGCCAACTAGAACGCTGGTGGGATAAGTATAAGGTTTCATTGCATGAATTGGATCAGCAAGTGGTAGATGCTGAAAGTGTGATGAAAGGGTATTTGGAGGAGTTGGGGTATGAGTAGTGTTATTCCAGAAGGGTGGAAGGAGTATAGAATAAAAGACTCTGCTTTAGCGGGTGATCGATATAGTTTTACCGGGGGGCCATTTGGATCAAATTTAAAGTCGGAAGACTATACAAAAAGTGGTATCCAAATAATTCAGTTGCAGAATATTGGGGATGGTATATTTAAAAATAGGTACCAAATTTTTACATCGGAAGAAAAAGCTAATGAATTGCATTCTTGCAATATCTACCCAGGTGACATCATTTTGTCGAAGATGGGTGACCCAGTTGCAAGAGCTACAATCATACCTGACTTTAGTAGTAGATTTTTAATGGCATCTGATGGAATTAGACTTTCTGTAGATAAAGAAAAGTTTGATACTAAATTTATCCATGACACAATTAATGCTCCAAATTTTCGTGCTCAAGCTGAAATAAATAGTACAGGTTCCACTAGAAAACGTATTGGACTTACTACTTTGAGAAAATTAGTTTTTGTAGCTCCCCCTCTCCCCGAACAAAAAAAAATCGCCACCATTCTCACCTCCATTGACGAGGTGATCGAAAAAACACAAGCGCAAATCGACAAGTTAAAAGACTTAAAAACCGGCATGATGCAGGAGTTGTTGACCCAGGGTATTGGTCACACCGAATTCAAGAATTCTCCGGTGGGCCGTATTCCGGTGGGGTGGCTGTGCTCAACTGTAGCAAAATCTTGCAAGATAAAAAATAACTTGAGGAAGCCCATTAGCAAAGTAGAACGAGAGCATATAAAAGGAGTATATCCTTACTACGGCCCAACTAAAGCAGTTGATTATATCAATGAGTACCGTGTAGAGGGAGAATACACACTAATTGGGGAAGATGGTGATCATTTTATCAAGTTTGTTACTTGGGCAATGACTCAATATGTAACCGGAAAATTCAATGTGAACAATCATGCACATATAATTCAAGGAACTGAGGAGTGTCGAACTAAGTGGATTTATTACTACTTCATGCATCGTGATATTACCAGATCATTAACACGTCAAGGGGCCAGTCGATACAAGTTGAACAAAGCAAGTTTAGAAGTATTGGAGATGGCTGTACCAACAGTACAAGAACAAGATCGTATTATAGAAATCCTTGATGCTTTATTAGCAGATATAAATACTCATGAAATAAAAGTCGAGAAACTAAAAAATACCAAAAAGGCCCTCATGCAAGACTTACTCACCGGAAAAGTTCGCGTCAACGTGGAGACTTAAAATGGCAACATCAAAAAATGATTTCAAACGCCCGCTGCAAGCAGGCGACTCTGAAAGTGCAACGATAGGATGCAGACACTCAAACCCTGATATGTGTGCAAAACACAGCATGGAGGGGGTATGTGCCTTTGTCTCTGAGGAAAATATCTGTCAAACACCTCCGGGCTCGTGGAAAAAACTATATGCAAAACTAGTTGATTCAAAAGAGTCGCGTGATTGAAGATGCTCGTTGGCAACAATGCTTCAGCAATTATCGCAAAGCCCTGAGTACTTTGAATGATGCTGTAGACTTGAGCCAGCAGCGGCCTTTGTCTAGTTTAGAAACATTGGGAGTAGTCCATGTTTTTGAATATACTCACGAACTAGCCTGGAATTGCCTCAAAAATTTCTTGCAGCATCAAGGACAACAAGACATTGATGACTCACGAAATGCCACGCGCAAAGCCTTCGAAGTCGAACTGATTGAGAATGGGGAGCAGTGGATGGGTATGATTGCCAATCGCAATCGCAGTTCTCGTGCTTATAATCAGGAAACGGCTGAGGCTATTGTTAAAGCCGTGATTGAACAGTACCAGCCACTATTTATGCAGTTGCAGAATAAATTCAATTCTTTATTGAAAGGTTCGTTTCTCGAAAGTAGTAGGATATTTTAATTTGCTGAAATTATGAATGGCTATTTGTTATTTCGGGGTTGTTATAACTTGGGCCACTTGATGGTAGGGTGGGCCTACGTGCCCGCCTTAAGTCAAAGTACATCAACCTTAAAGGCG
>NVSR01000008.1 GCA_002401295.1 SAR324 cluster bacterium
AATTAAAAGGAATAAATTTGGGCATGGGAACTGTTCCTAAATTATTTGGTTATTATGATCAAATTACGATAAATGGGGTTTTTCTACAGCCTCAACGCCGGTATCAGTGGAACGCTATCGCGTCCACTGATACCGGCGTTGGACTTACAGCATATACTAATAAACCCTCCTTATCTTTTATGCTATGAAATGTATTATATATTCTGATGGCAGTACAAATCAAAAATGCTCTCCAGTACTAGGTGGGTGGGCATATTTAATAATTGGGGAAAAAGGTGCAATCGCAAAGTTCAATAGCCTGAAAAGTTGGAATCTAGGAGAAAAAGAACAATATTGGTCCGGCGAACCCATTGCTATTCAAGAGGCGGCAAATCATGCGATAACTATCGGATATACAGATTTAACCGTAATTACAGACTCAAGGAATTCAATTAATTGGATTGATCGTTTTAAATCTGGCAATACTATTTCTGAAAACTATAGAAATATAATGCAAAATCTTATTTCTAAAATTGATTTTAAGTTCTGTAAGGTTGATTCACATAAAATGAGAGTATTGTCAGCAAGCAAAACCGATCATGTCCTAATTGAGCCTAATGATGTTATCAGCCTATGTAACAATATTGTGCTTGATGGAAGTAATGTTAAACAAAATGTATTACTGAATTCTGTTGTCGATAGCTTGGCTAGAATCGCTGTAAATAATGATGAACTATTTGAAGATTTTGAACTTTCAGAGGATAACTGTTTGTCTTGTAGTAACAAAAAATTACCTATTTTAAAGGCAGTTAATAAACAGTACGCAATATACTGCCTTAAAAAACTTCTTGGTTAAATAGTCCAACATGTGTGTTGAGGTGGATGGTTTTCGCTGCGCTCAAACCACCACTCACACTAGCGTTATAAATTCTTGATGTAACAAGGTCGAGATATAGAATGGAAATAAAGAAGATACATAAGTCCAGTTGCCATTGCGGTTCAGTAGAGATTGAGCTGACCTTACCTAACGGCTTGGAAGATCCTAGACGATGCTCGTGTTCGATGTGCAGTAGACGAGGTGCAATAGTAGCATCAGTACTCTTGGATAATCTAAAAATTATAAAAGGTGAATCCAAATTACAGCTGTACCAATTTAACACTATGACCGCTAAGCATTATTTTTGCTCGGTATGTGGTATATACACTCATCATCAAAGGCGTTCAAATCCTCATTTATATGCATTCAATGTGGCATGTCTTGAGGGGATTAATGTATATGACCTCGAACCTGTAAAAATATACGATGGTATAAATCATCCGAAAGACGGTTGAAATAGAGCCAGGAATCAGGTGACACGAGACTTAATAGTGGAATCAGATGACAGGAGACATAATTGCAAGTGGTGGTGGCAAATAAGTATTGTGTCACCGGATTACATGCTGATGTTGGCTTTGTTTCCATCATTCTACCAAATTTGTAACTATTTGACTTTGGTACTATCTATCAGTACCATTAGTCCATGAAAAGAAAATACCAAAATACATTGAAATCAATTTTCTCACGTCCTGTAAGTGCAAATATTAAGTGGCGTGATATTGAAGCATTGTTTAAAAATCTTGGTGCTGAAATAACAGAGCGTGAGGGATCTCGTATTGAAGTTTTTCTTTTTAACCAAGTACGAGTATTTCACCGCCCTCATCCACGTCCAGACACAGATAAAGGTGCAGTCGCAAGTATAAGAGAATGGTTAAAAACAAATGGAGTAACACCATGATTAATATAATGGAGATTGAAGGTTTTAAGGCAGTAATAAAGTATGATCCAGAAATTGAAATGTTTCGAGGGGAGTTTACTGAACTCAACGGAGGTGCTGATTTTTACGCTAAGGATATTGAGAACCTAAAAATCGAAGGTTCAATATCACTGAAAATGTTTCTCGAAGCTTGTGAAAACCGTGGTATCACTCCTCAAAAAATATACTCAGGACGATTCAATGTTCGAGTCCCCAAAAGCCTTCATGCCGATATAGTCTGTGCAGCTAGTGCGGATGGAAAGAGCCTCAATCAGTGGGTAGTTGATACATTGGGTCAAGCCACTCATGTTTGATTGAAATCAAAAAATACTGCCTATTGCGCTTATTTTGATAAAAGAACTAAATAAAAAAGCATTACTTCTTGCTCAAACATTGGGAGAATTATCATGACACAAAAGACAGAGACAACTCCATTTGATGTCACAGAATATCTAAATACTCCAGATCAAATGGCAGCATATCTTGAAGCCTCTATTGAAGAGGCAAATGGAGACGCAGCATTTATAGTGAAAGCACTCGGCGATATAGCTAAAGCTAAGGGGATGTCAAGGGTTACCCGTGATGCTGGTTTATCGTGAGAAAGTTTATACAAGGCATTATCCGGTGATCGAATTCCCGGTTTTGACACAATATTAAAGGTAATTAATGCTCTTGGATTACAACTGCATGCAGGGGCAGCCCCTCCTCTTAAGTCCTAGCCCCAACAAATCGCTCAACTCGGAGATTTTTCGCCAATTTGATAAGTGGCTGTCAAAATTGAAAGATCTACGTGGGAAAGCGCGTATTAAATCCGGTGACACTAAATCCGGTGACACGGGACCTAATTGCAAATGGTGTTAAATAAGTCTCGTGTCACCGGATTACGTGTCACCGGATTAAAATATACTTTGGAGCCGGAGTAAATTTAAAGACTCGCTAAGGCTGATTTAACTTTTTGTTTGACGTCATTCGGTACCCAGGCACTCCACTTGCTTTCATAATTCTTGAGGAAGTACTCCATGGCCACATCTCCGTCTGCTTGACTGTCACTCATCCAGGCCAACAATTTATTCATTTCAGCATTGGTGAAGGAGCGCTTGGTTAGGTATTCATAAACTACGGGAACGCGAAGAGCAAAAGCTTCCGTAGTCACAGTCTGCACGGGAGCGGTAGGAAACATGGTCACCTGAGGATCTTTACATTCCAGTTTAGAAATACACTCCAGAAAATGTTTTTTATCCACACCTGTTCCAAAGTCAACTTTCACCAATCCATACTTTCCTAAAATATCCGTAGGTGCCCAATAGTAACCAAACCAAGCTTGTTTACGTTCATAGGCTTTGGCGATCGAACCGGCAAGGGCGGCTCCAGAACCGGGATCAATCAAATCCATGCCCTTTTCTTCCAGTTTCAGAGCTCGGAATAGATTTCTGCTGCTTCTATCACATCCCCAACCAGGAGGGCAGCCCATGAAAGCGGCACGATCGGGATCTTCAGGATGTTTGAACAACTCTATATTAGCAATAATCCCTTCAATCGTGGCCAACTCCGGTCTCTCATCCACCATATATTGGGGAACCCAAAATCCTTCTTCCCCACCATCGGAAAGAGAATTTCCAGCAATGCGCAGGCGCTTTTCTGTGACCCCTTTTGCTATAGTATCTGCAAGAGAATTACTCCAAAATTCCGAAGCAATATCCGGTTCACCTTTTTCAATCATGGAAGTACCCGTGGGTGTGGTCTCACCGGGAATCAAACTTGTCTCACATCCATAACCATGCTCCAGAATAAAACTATCGATGTTGGCTATCAAGGTTGCGGAGTTCCAGTTCATGTCTGCCAAAGTGACTTTGCCACAGGTTTGAGTAACTTCTTGTGTTGTTTGCTGAGCGTTTTCTACAACTTTAGATTCTGATGGGGAAGAATCACAGCCCGCCAGTGCAAGCATTGAGATAGCTATCAATAATTTCTTCATTCCTATTTTCCTTTCAAATTAGTACAAAAAATTTCTTCTATCCCTTTCTGCTGAGTAACACTTGATCAAGGGACAGAATGATAAAAAAGGTGCTATTTTACCAACATTTAACTTATCTAGGTTCATTCCTATTAGCCCTCATTTTGAGCTAAGCCAGCCTCATTTTAGAACGGGGCTGGCTATTACTGTGGGTTCCTCTAACTAGGAAGGGAGGCAGATTGATCCACGTTCATTTCTCCCAGCACTTCGGCCAGGCTGATACGGGATAACTCGCCGCATAAATCACCTTTGTCATCCACAACAGGTAGAGCGTAATCTGTGTACAGGGTTTCGGGGATGACCGCTTCCAGAATCGATCCAGGGGAAATGGCCGGAATATCCTCAATGTGTTTGGAGGCTAACTTATGATCCTTATCCGTTGCAGCGGCTTTTTCCAGAGTTTCTTGCAACACAACTCCCTGATAGCCTTCGTCCGTCACATAATAGGCATAATTATCGGAGTGCTTTTTCATTTGTTCTAAAGCTTCTCCAATAGTTTCAGCTGTAATGCGGCAGGCTGGAGGTTTCATCACCGTTTCCACGGTGAGAGCTCTGGCACGATTCACATCCTTCACAAAAGCTCTCACGTATGCGTTTGCCGGCTTGAGTAAAATATCCACCGGTTCTCCTACCTGAACCAACTCTCCATCTTTCAGAATGGCGATCCTGTCACCCAATCTCAGGGCTTCATCCAAATCGTGGGTGATGAAAATGATGGTCTTCTGCAGTTTTGCCTGCAATCCAATCAACTGATCCTGCATTTCGCTGCGGATCAGGGGATCTAAGGCAGAAAAGGCCTCATCCATCAGCAGGATTTCCGCATCCGTGCAGAGGGCTCTGGCCAGGCCCACGCGTTGTTGCTGTCCACCTGAAAGTTGAGATGGGAACTGCTCTTCATATCCGGCCAAACCCACTGTCTTGAGCCATGCTTTTGCTTTTTCCAAACATTGCTTTTGAGGGATTCCCTGCACAGTGAGACCGTAGGCCACATTCTTGATCAGAGTCCAATGAGGCATCAAGGCAAAACGTTGGAAGACCATAGACATTTTATGCCTGCGGAACTCCTGTAGTTTTTTGGGCGAGAGCTTCATGATATCCACTCCCTCTACTTTGATTTTACCTGCCGTGGGATCAATCAGCCGGTTGAAATGCCGAATCAAGGTAGACTTTCCAGAGCCGGACAGGCCCATGATCACAAAAGTCTCTCCTCGTCGGATGTTCAGATTGATATCTTTCAAACCGACGGTATGCCCTGTTTCTTCCAGGATTTGTTGTTTACCTTGACCCTCTTTAATCAGGGGCATGATAGATTTGGGTTTTTTCCCAAAAACCTTATAAAGTCCTTCGATTTCAATGATTGTTTCAGGCATTGCTAACTTCTCCCATGTACTTTTGAGTTCGTTTTGCGTAAGCCTGTGACACCCTGTCAAACAGGATGGCCAAAACTACGATTGCGAGACCATTAAACAAACCAAGTGTGAAATACTGATTTGTGATTGATTTCAAAACGGGTTGCCCCAAACCTTTCACACCAATCATGGAAGCTATCACCACCATGGATAAAGCCATCATAATGGTTTGGTTCACACCGGCCATGATGGTGGGCAAAGCCAAAGGCAATTGCACACCGGACAGGCGTTGCCAGGAATTGGCACCGTAAGCGTCAGCCGCTTCCAGGATTTCCCTGTCCACCAGACGGATACCAAGATTCGTCAGTCGAATCACCGGTGGGATGGCGTAAACCACCACAGCGATGACTCCGGGAACCTTACCGATGCCCAACAACATGACCACCGGAATGAGGTAAACAAAGGCAGGCATGGTCTGCATGATGTCCAACAGGGGTGTGATCAGACTTCGCGCATGATCGGAACGAGCCATCACAATGCCTATAGGAATCCCGATGACAATGGAAACCATCGTAGAGACCGTAATGATGCTCAGGGTCCGCATGGTATTATCCCACATACCGAAATACCCGATGGCCAAAAAGCAGATCAAGACACCCAGGGACAATTTCCAGGAGCGACTGCCCCAATAGACAAGGCCCGTCAATACCATTAGCACCAGCCACCAGGGCGAGTGCAAGAGCAGCCGTTCAAACCAGATGAGGAAGGCGAGTAAAGGATCAAAGAGGGATTCAATGATATCACCATAGGCCCGGGAAAAATCCCGGAAACCCAAGTCCAGAGTTTTTCTGATATGCAGTAAATCTGCACGAGCCATTGTTGGAAACTTATCAAACATAGTTTGGACCTGGAGAAAATTTAAAGACTAGCTAAGGCTGATTTAACTTTCTGTTTGACATCATCCGAGACCCAAGCACTCCACTGGCTTTCATAATTCTTGAGGAAGTACTCCATGGCGACATCTCCGTCTGCTTGGTTGTCACTCATCCAGGCCAGTAATTTATTCATTTCGGCATTGGTGAAGGAACGTTTGGTCAGATATTCATAAGCTGCAGGAACGCGAAGAGCAAAAGCTCCCGTAGTCACAGTGTGCACGGGAGMGGSAGGATACATRGTCACYTGAGGATCTKTACAWTCCRSTTKAGARATACAYTCCWKAAAATGTTTTTYATCCACACCTGTTCCAAAGTCAACTTTCACCAAKYCATACTTTCCTAAAATATCCGTAGGTGCCCAATAGTAACCAAACCAAGCTTCTTTACGTTCATAGGCTTTGGCAATCGAACCAGCAAGGGCAGCTCCGGAACCGGGATCAATCAAATCTATGCCCTTTTCTTCCAGTTTCAGAGCTCGGAAGAGATTTCCGCTGGTATTAGCACATCCCCAACCWGSAGGGCAGCCCATGAAAGCGSCACGAYYGGGATCTTCAGGATGTTYGAAYAACTCTWTATTAGCAATAATCCCTTCAATCGTGGCCAATTCCGGCTTCGCATCCACCATATATTTAGGAACCCAGAATCCTTCTTCCCCACCATCGGAAAGAGATTTTCCAGCAATGCGCAGGCGCTTTTCTTCGACGCCTTTTAATAGAGCATCTGTAAAAGCATTACTCCAAAGTTCCGAAGCAATATCCGGTTGGGACTTTTCAATCATGGAAGTTCCCGTGGGCATGGTATCACCGGGGATCAAACTAGCGTCACATCCATAACCATGCTCCAGAATGAAACGATCGATGTTGGCCATCAAGGTTGCGGAGTTCCAGTTCATGTCTGCCAAAGTGACTTTGCCACAGGTCTGAGCGACTTCTGTAACAGCTGCAATTTCTTGTGTTGTTTGCTGAGCTTTTTCTTCAACTTTAGATTCCGTTGGGGAAGAATCACAACCTGCCAGTGCAAGCATTGCGATCGCTATCAATAATTTCTTCATTCCTATTTTCCTCTCAAATGAATATGAAAGATTTTTCCTATCCCTTCCTGCTGGCCTACACTCTCAAGAGCATCACAAATGACGCAAAGTAATGGCTGGAATTCTAGTTTTAGCAACTATCAACAGATGATGATCAAGGGACAGAATGATAAAAAAGGTGATGATATACCAACATTCCGCTGATCTAAATAGTATTGATGATACGCAAAGGTTTTTAGGACTAGTGATTGGGGTATGAGCGTACAAGGATTGTTTTATAGACTGAAAGAGCGGAATTTTCAAAAAGGGGATACTGCTACTGTTAATTTTGAATTTCAGTCAATAGACTGTTTTTTCAAAAAAAACATAACTCATTACTTCCAAATTCAAGAAGTAATTATGTTGTTGGCAGGTGTAGTAGACCTTTTTTTTACCTCTCAGACAAGTGGATGTGTAGTTGTAATTACGATATTTATCATAAATCCCCATTTCTAACAGGCCAAAGAGTGGATGAGGTGATCAATTGTTTGGCGAAATGTTCTCGAATCAAGGATAATCTCTCTATATTCTTTCCATGACAATAGCAGAAGATTTCATAAGGAGGTAATGGATGCATCCATATCTGGTAGCACTTCTAGGCGGTATTATTCTCGGTTTAGCCTCGACTCTTTTTATGCTCTTTAATGGTCGTGTTCTTGGAATCAGTGGTATTTTCAAAGGACTCATTATGCCCATGAAAGGTGACATACAATGGCGTTTGTCCTTTATATTGGGGATGCTCATGACAGGGGCTATCTATTTCGCAATCCATCCTCAAGCCTTTGATAATCAAATCAGCCGCTCCTTTTACGCTTATGCCTTGGCAGGTTTGCTCGTCGGTATGGGGACAGCCTTTGGCAGTGGTTGCACCAGTGGACATGGGATTTGCGGGATCAGCCGCTTATCATTACGCTCAACCCTAGCCACTATCACATTTATGCTAACTGGAGCAGTTTCAGTCTATCTCGTACAGCATTTGATGGGGGGTGAAATATGAAACAACATGTTATCGCTTTTATTGCAGGCAGTCTCTTTGCATTTGGATTAGCACTCTCTGGAATGACTCAGCCCCATAAGATCATTGGATTCCTTGATATTTTTGGTACCTGGGATCCTACTCTTCTGTTTGTCATGATAGGGGCTATTGCTGTTCACTTAGTTGCACTGCGTTTGACCTTTAGGCGTAAAGCACCATTGTTGGAAAACCAATTCCTGCTGCCTACACAAAAGGCAATCACACCGCGCCTGATAATCGGTTCGGGAGTTTTTGGTCTCGGTTGGGGATTGACAGGATTCTGCCCAGGTCCCGCTCTGACTTCTTTGCCTAAAGCCACGACAGAGGTCATATTTTTTGTTGGAGCTATGGCCATTGGAATGTATCTACACAAACCGATTAGCAAGTTTTTGAGTGAAGGGTTAAGTCGCAGCCAAATCAAGTAGCCGCTAGTTTTCCTCAGAACGGGGAGAACGGGGTCATTCATTTAGATACCTTCTCATCAGCAGTTTTTAATTGCACTAACCTTTCATCGAGTGTAGGAATTTTCCCTGTAGTCAGTACCAGAGAGTAGCCATGGAAGAACTCAATGATGGCATCGGTAATCGTCGTAATATGAAAATTCATACTGACTAAAATTCATAGAAAGGAAAAGAAGATGAAGTGTTCCGTTTTTATCGCAACGAGTGTCGATGGTTTTATTGCCAAAGAAGATGGCAGTGTAGACTGGTTACACACAGCTGGAAATCCTGAAGCTGATATGGGTGATCAAGCTGATATGGGAATGAATGATTATATGTCTTCCATTGACTGCATGATCATGGGACGCAAGTGCATGGACACGATATCAAATATGAATTTAACTCCCGAGCAGTGGCCTTATGGTGACACTCGAATTATCGTTCTGAGCAATACCATAAAAGAAGCTCCTGAGAATATGAAAGGCAAAGTGGAGATGTATTCTGGTGATCTTCAGGCGTTGATATCAAACATTGAAAGTGAAGGTTACAAGCATGCCTATATTGATGGAGGCACAACCATTCAGGCCTTCATTAACCTCAAGCTGATCAACGAAATGACCATTACTCGAACACCAATTTTGCTGGGTGAGGGAAAGCCATTGTTTGGAAAGACATTTAAGGATATAAAGCTGGAAGCAGCAAAGGCAGTAGCCTTTCCAAACGACTTCATTCAAGTCAAGTACAAGGTAAACTACCTATAAATTGATGGTAATCGGAAAAAGGTAAATGACGCCAACATCCCAGCAATTAACCAATCAAAACTACGATTTATTGAGTTCTATCCGACAATACTGTGATCAGATTGAGCTCAAGGATAAGGACTACCACGTTTTTGTAGAGGGATCCTATTCTCGTGATTCTGTGATGGAACAAGCAAAAGATTTGCTCAAGCAATATCCTGATCCTTCAAGTCGCCCTGCTTTATTTGGTATTCCCATTGGGATTAAGGATATTATCCATGCTACCGGTTTTGTAACTCGATGCGGGACTCAACTCCCCTCTCATTTATTCCAAGGCCAAGAAGCAAGTTGTGTCACACGGCTAAAAAAGGCAGGTGCGATTATTAGAAGGTTATTCAATCCAGAGAATCCCATTTTTTGAGACGATCAAAGACTGGAATCAACGACATCTGGAGTTGATGACCGCTGAGATGGCTCAGGTTCATCAAAATTGGTTGGAGCCATATGGAGAACTTTATGGCCTCAAAACTCTCCCTGCCAATTGGCTTGGATCAGGAACAGCTTCCCTTAGGCATGCAAGTCATCGCTCCTTTTGATCAGGATGAACGCTTACTGCAACAGGCCACCGCTTTGTCAGCGTAAAAGGCCATTCCCTGGAAAGCATGAGGCTTAGCTTTCCAGCTCAAACACTTCACCTTTTTCTTTGTATTCGTTGAGCTTGTTCCGCAAAGTGCGGATACTAATGCCTAAAATTTCAGCTGCTTTGGTTCTATTACCGGCAGTGTGGTGCAAAGTCTTAAAAATCAACTGCTTTTCAGCTTCCCAGAGGGAAACACCGACTTTGAGCGTTAAAGTCTCTTTGTCTTGAACCGTTTCTTCTGCGGCGGCTGCTAATGGCTCTTTTGTTGTTTCTGGCTGATTGGCTTGATTAATATGTTTCATCGTGCCGGGGATCATCAACAGATTGGCAACGGTAATCGTATCACCTGCGCATAAGAGCGCGGCTCGCTCGATCACATTCTCCAGCTCCCGGATGTTGCCTCGCCAGTTATAATTAGTCAGCAGTTTAGAGACATCATTATGAATTTTGAGTAGAGGCCGATTGTTCAACTCCGTGTGTTTTTCAATGAAGTATTTGGCTAAAACCATGATATCGCCTTTCCTCTCCCGCAGAGGTGGTAACATCAAAGGAATTACATTGAGACGGAAATAAAGATCTTCCCGAAAAACACCTTGGTCGATCGCTTCCATCATGTTGCGATTCGTAGTCGCAATCACCCGGATATCAATGCTGGTAGTCTCCGTACCACCCACTCGGTCAATGGTGAACTCCTGGAGTACACGCAGCAACTTGGCTTGGAGGGACAGAGGCATTTCGCTGATTTCATCCAGCAGGATCGTGCCACCATTGGCTTGCTCGAACTTTCCACGATGGTCGTTGATGGCTCCGGTAAAGGCTCCTTTTTTATGACCGAATAGTTCGCTTTCTAACAAATTTTCCGGCAAGGCAGCGCAGTTGATTGCCACAAAGGGGCGGTCAGCTCTATCGGATTCTTTATGGATATACTGGGCTAATAATTCCTTTCCCGTACCACTTTCCGCCTGAATTAATACGGAAGCTCTACTGGGGGCAATATTTTTTGCCACGGCCATTAATTGTTTCATTCCCTCGTCTTCGGTGATGGTCTCCTTATAAGAGGCTTTATTCTTGCCGACTCCTGTGGCTTTTCTCCCACCTTTTTTGCGCGGTGCTTCAGCTGCTTCTGCGAGTACGGCAGCCCGTTCCTCTTTAAAGGAGAGGGCTCTTTCAATCAAAAAGATGAAAGTGTCGAAATCAAACGGCTTCTGTACATAGTCAAAAGCACCATGTTTCATGGCGGAGATGGCCGTATCAATGGTTCCATAGGCCGTGACGAGTACAACGGGAATATTTGGATTGATGGCCTTGATATCTTTTAAAAGCTCTAATCCGCTGCGTTTGGGCATGGTCATGTCGGTGATCACCATGCTGTACTTCTTTTTCTTGAATTTATTGAACGCATCAATCGCGTTATGCGAGAGTTCGACGGGATATCCGCATCGTTTCAAGGCCGCGGACATGGCTATCCGCATTTCCACTTCATCGTCTACAACTAGGATTGGATCATTGATTACCATCGTAACTCATACCGTAAAAGGTTAACTCTACCAATAATAAACAAGTTTTTCTAAGGAGATTTAGTCTGATTTCATCCCCACTAATAAGCTTTATTTGTTGCTCAATCCCGAGCTTGCTTGTGCTCCCTGCAATCGCCCCATAAAACGGTCCAACATACTCTCTGCAGCCAGAGAGAATTTCTCGGATAATTTTTTCTTTTCATGATAACTCACCTCATAAAGATCACTTTCTCGGGAGGCGTCGAGCAGGTAAGCATCACTGGTTTTGATTGCATCGATTAACTTGAGGTCCAAGGCCTGTTTGCCATACCAATGTTCACCGGTGGCAATCTTTTTCAGGTCCAACTCAGCACGATATTGGGTGATGAAATCTTTGAACAAATCATGGGTTTCCTCCAGCTCTTCTTGCAACTTTTTTCGATCCGCTTTTGTATTCTCCCCAAACATGGTCAGAGTACGCTTATATTCGCCTGCCGTTACTTGCTCAAACTCGATGTTATTTTTCCGTAATAGGCGGTTAAAATTAGGTATTTGGGCAATCACACCAATCGAACCGATGATAGCGAAGGGAGCGGCTAAAAGTCGATCTGCCACACAAGCCATCATGTATCCACCACTTGCGGCGACTTTGTCCACGGTGATGGTTAAGGGGATCTTCTTTTCTTTAATACGCAGGAGTTGGGAAGCGGCTAGCCCATAGGAATGCACCATGCCTCCCCCACTTTCCAAACGCAGCAGAATTTCATCTTTTTCCGTAGCAACCATCAAAATAGCGGTGATTTCTTCCCGCAGGGACTCAACGGCTGAAGCTCGAATATCTCCCGCGAAGTTGAGAATAAAGATTCGTTTCAGTGGAATGTCTGCCTCTTGCTGTTGCTTTTTCTTTTTCTGCTTTTGTTCTGCCTTTTCCTGCTTTAGGATCTTATGAAATTCCTTTTTAGGTAAGCTCGCTTCCTGAATCACATGAGCGAAATCAGTGTATTTCTCATTGATGGAACGGATCTGAATGGACTGCTTTTTCGAAGATTTCCCTCGCATGAGCAATGCCAACAAACCACCAAACGTAATCAACACTGCAAAAACAAGGGTGGCAACCTTAGCTAAGAACAGTCCGTATTGAGACAAAAAATCAATCATAAATAAACAGGATAGAATATATTCCAGGTCAGCTAGAGCAAGCCTCTTGAAAAGTCTTTTGAAAAGAGGCTATTATTTAAACAATCACGCATTATTCCTCTCCATTACTCTATTTTTTAAAGGATGAAAAGGGGGAGAGGGCCGATTAGGAACGGGTTATGTATTCCCTCTAAGTGGTGATTTTTTCCCTTTTTGCCCCCAATCATGCTAAAAAGAGGACAACAGAAGGAAAAAAAATTGACCTAATCCATTGAAAAATAATATTTTTGTAGAGATTAAAGCAGTAGCTACTCTATGGTGAGGACTTATCATATGAACGTAAAACCATGGTTATCGATTTTCCTTTTTTGTTTTTTAGTAATGGGAGCAGCTTCCCCTAGCCAAGCTAAAGTGAAATCTTCTCGATTCTCCTATCAGGAGCAGTCCTATTTAATTGGCTTGATGAAGCAGCAGGGGTTCCAAGATGCTTTCCTGAAGAAAGTTTTCCGGGATAAACGCTTGAAAAAAATTCCCGCAGTCACCCGTAAAAATGTAATCAACAAAGAAAACAAGCGGAATTATGAAAACTTTTATTCCCCCTATTCCATCAGCCTAGCTCATCGTTTTTCCAAGCGTTGGCGGACAGTACTAGGCCGGGCAAGTCGAAAATTCCAAGTGGATCAAGAAGTTCTGGTAGCCATTCTACTGATCGAGACCAGCTTTGGTAATATCCTGGGAAGGCATCCCGTAATAGCTGTGTTCTCCTCAATACTCGTGGAGAATCAGCAGAAGAACCACTCTTCTTTCAAGCCTAAAGAACTCTCTGAGTTGGAGATTTACCGTTTGCAGCGCTTGCAGAAAAAGGCAGATTGGGCCGCGGTGGAGCTCGTCGCCCTATTAAAAATTTTACAAAAAAGTGGAGACACTTCCAAACAATTAAAGGGAAGTTATGCCGGAGCTTTTGGGATTCCCCAGTTTCTCCCCAGTAGTTATCTAAAATGGGGTTATGATAGTGACAACAATGGTTCAGTAAATCTTTTCTGGTTCCCTGACGCTATTTACTCCACGGCTAATTACTTGAAAGCACATGGCTGGAAGAAGGGGTTGCACCTTGAGTCCAATCGAGATGTTATTTGGGACTACAATCACAGTCAAACTTATGTAGATACAGTACTGACTGTTGCCAAGAAAGTTGCTCAAATTTCTAAGCGAAAGAGCAAAGCTCGCCGCAAGTATGTCGCAGCTGGAATTCTGGAATATTAAGAAATTTATCAGCTAAATATTTGATTCAGAATATTATTCTTTAATATTTGAATTTACTTGTATATCAGGCTTTTATCCTTTACCAACTACTTTTTTTGACGCATAATTTATATCAAGAGAATGATTAAAGACCAATTCTCAAGCCTTCCACAATTAATTTATTCGGATCCTAATACAGCATTTTTCAAAAATGGCAGAAAATCTTGAAACCGGATCATCTGGTGAAATCAGTACTGAGGAAATAGTTAAGCTGAAACCCCCTCAGCAATACAAAGTAATTCTTCACAATGATGACTACACACCCATGGAATTTGTGATTGAAATTCTGATGGTGGTTTTTAAGAGAGATGAGACGAAGGCTACAGAGATTATGCTCAACGTTCACCAAAAGGGGCAAGGAATCTGTGGCGTTTATACCTATGAGATCGCCGAATCTAAGGTAATGAGAGTTCAGGAAATGGCCAGGCAATATGAATATCCTTTACAAGCAACTCTGGAAGAGGAGTAAATTATGTTAAGTCGTGAGCTTGAGATTTCCCTGATTTCCGCTGTGCGGGATGCGAAGCGGAGAAGACATGAATATGTAACCTTAGAGCATGTCTTTTATGCTCTGTTGCATGATCCGATCACTGCGATGATTATCGAGGAGTGCGGAGGTGATGTCTCGGAATTAAAACAACAAGTTGATCAATTTATAGCAACCAAAATCACTCCCTTACCGGAAAATATAGATGAAGATCCCCTCCAAACTTTGGCATTCCAGCGACTCATGCATCGAGTCATGCAGCATGTTCAAAGTTCTGGAAAGAAGGAAGCTGATGGCGGGGATGTTCTGGCTGCAATGTTCAAAGAGGTGGACTCCCATGCGGTCTTTTTCCTAAAGTCACAAGGGATCAATCGGTTGGATATTTTGCGCACCATCTCTCATGGGGATGTCAAACAAGAAACGAGCAGCAAGACCCAGGACAAAATCCAGGATAAAGACCCTTCAAAAGCCAAAAAGGCAAAGAAAACAAATCTGGATACCTATACCACCAACCTCATGGAACTCGCTGATCAGGGTAAGATCGACCCCGTTATCGGACGAGAGGAAGAGCTGGATCGCACTCTACAGGTATTATGCCGACGCCGAAAGAATAATCCCCTCTTTGTCGGGGAACCCGGTGTAGGTAAAACGGCGATTGCCGAAGGGCTGGCACTCCGTATTCGCAGTGGTAAAGTACCTGACATATTAAAAGAAGCTGAAATTTTTAGCTTAGATCTGGGTTCTTTGTTAGCGGGCACTAAATTTCGAGGTGACTTCGAACAGAGGCTAAAAGGGGTGATCTCTGAGGTTTCTAAAAAAGATCAGGCTATTCTCTTCATTGATGAAATCCATACCATCGTAGGAGCAGGTGCCACCAGCGGCAGCTCCATGGATGCCTCCAATATTTTGAAACCAGCTTTGATGTCAGGTAATGTACGCTGCATTGGAGCCACTACTTATGCAGAGTACCGAAATTTCTTTGAGAAGGATCGCGCCCTTTCTCGTCGATTCCAAAAAATTGACATCAAGGAGCCCAGCGTTGAGGAAACCGTCAAAATTTTGAAGGGACTCAAAAGCAAATATGAAGAACATTTTGGCATCAAGTATTCCATGCCGGCAATCCGCACAGCCGCAGAGATGTCTGCCAAATTCATTAATGATCGTTTTTTACCAGATAAAGCCATTGATGTGATTGATGAAGCGGGAGCAGCTCTGATGCTCTTACCTGTCAGTCGCAAACGAACTACGATTAGTGTGCCTGACATTGAGCGCATCGTTTCTCAAATTGCCAGAATTCCCATGAAGAAGGCAACACAGACTGATTTGGACTCTTTGAAGGATTTGAAGCATGACTTGTCTGCCAGGGTTTTTGGGCAAGATGAGGCCATTCAACACATCATCACCTGCATCAAACGCAATAAGGCTGGTTTGGGACATCCAGAACGGCCGATTGGTAGCTTCCTCTTCTCTGGACCTACGGGTGTGGGGAAAACGGAGGTCAGTCGACAGATTTCCGATCTGCTAGGCATTAATTTTGAGCGTTTCGATATGAGTGAGTACATGGAAAAGCATTCCGTATCTCGTTTGATTGGTGCTCCTCCCGGGTATGTCGGTTTTGAACAGGGAGGCCTGCTAACGGAGGCTATCCGTAAAAAACCCCATACAGTACTGCTCTTGGATGAGATTGAGAAAGCACACCAGGATATTTATAACATCCTGTTGCAGATCATGGATCATGCCACCTTAACGGACAACAATGGTCAGGAAGCGGACTTCAGGAATGTGATCTTAATCATGACCTCCAATGTAGGTTCCTCTGAGGGAGGAGCGGGAGCCATTGGTTTTGCCAGTTCCAGTAAGGGAAAAGAGAACGAAGCGGTTGAGCGTCACTTCCCACCGGAATTCCGGAATCGCCTGGATGCTGTTGTGACCTTTAATAGCTTGACTGCAGATGTTATGAAAAATGTCGTGGATAAGTTTATGGGTGAGTTAAAAACACTCTTGGGCAAAAGGAAGGTAGCCGTAGAATTGACGGCAGAAGCCAGAGATTGGCTGGCTAAGAAAGGCTATAGTCCTGAATATGGAGCACGGCCATTGGGCAGAGTGATCCAAAAAGAAATCAAGGATCGTCTTTCTGATGAGATCTTATTCGGACAGTTAATCAAAGGTGGCAAGGTCACTGTAGATTGTGCTGAGGATCAACTCACTTTCCTGATCAATCCCGCATAAGTCCTCAACCCATTATTCGCATTCGCGAATAATGGGTCTAAAAATACCAATTGATTGACCTAACTGCTGCCTGGGTAAAAAAGGCAAAATTTTATCATCTAAGAAGCTGGAGAACCGGATGCTTTAGTGGCACTGGAGGCTTTCTTACTGGAAGATCCGCCATTGGCGGCTTTCTTATCGGAAGATCCGTCACTGGAAGCTTTCTTATCGGAAGATCCACCATTGGAAGCTTTCTTATCGGAAGATCCGCCACTGGGAGCGCCATATCCGTCCTTATACCAACCTCCCCCTTTCAAATGGAATGCTGATCTGGAGGTTTTTTTCACCAGACTACTTTCATTACATGCAGGACAGCTTTTTAAAGGCCCATCAGAAATCTTTTGGATGACTTCATGTTCTGCTTCACAATCTGTACAGGTATACTCGTAAATTGGCATTTTTCCTTCTCCAGTTTTTCTTTGAGAGTTAGTTAAAAACGGTGAAATTTTAAAAATTTTACTGCAGTCAGTCAATAGCTTGCTTGTGATAAAATTCAAATCTCCTAAAATACCAAGGAACGACAGGCCTAATCTGCCTCTATTTCTCAGAAGCGAAGGATATAATAATTATATCAATCAAAAAGAAAAAAACTATTCTGAATGGTCAATCTTGGTTTGCATTCAAAAAAGATGTCAGTTAGACTGGCGCCTTTTTAATCCGCTTGTTTCTTCGACTCCATCAAGCTTGTGATTATGCCCTCTGGAATCCGAAAGTTCTTATATTTAATCAGCTGTTTTGGTTTGTTTGCAGCTGCAGCCTTCTTTTACTCTCAACCTGAAAATAGTGAGAGGTTGCCCGCACCTCCTGTGCCGGTCCCTGATCTATACGCTCAGGATTACAGATTATTAACCTCTGACGAGGCCAATAATATTTCTGTTTTCAAGAGAACGAATAAGTCCGTTGTCTATGTAACCAACTCCCAAATTCAGCAAGACAGGTTCTCGTTGAATGTTCAAGAAATTCCCAGGGGAACAGGAACTGGCTTTATCTGGAACAAGCAGGGATTGATTGTCACTAATTTTCATGTGATCCAATCGGCGGATCGAGTCACCATTACTTTGTCCGATCATAGTAGCTGGGTCGGACAGTTAGTCGGTATTGCGCCAGACAAGGACTTAGCTGTCTTGAAAATTGATGCCCCACCGGAAAGGTTATTCCCTATTATGATCGGTAACTCCAACAAGTTGGAAGTGGGTCGTAAAGTCTTGGCAATCGGTAATCCTTTTGGACTGGATGCTACCCTGACTGTGGGCGTGGTGAGTGCATTAGGCCGTGAAATTGACTCCGTCTCCGGTCGGAAAATCAAAGGCGTGATTCAAACAGACGCAGCCATCAACCCCGGGAATTCAGGGGGCCCCTTGTTGAACTCGAAAGGAGAATTGATTGGTGTCAATACGGCTATTTACAGTCCCAGTGGGGGAAGCTCGGGAATTGGTTTTGCGATTCCCGTAAATACGGTCAAAAAAATCATCCCTCAACTGATCAAATATGGTCGAATCATGCGTCCCATCATTGGTATTCATTCGGCTCATGATTCCATCGCGAAAAACTACGGCATTCAGGGAGTAATTGTAGTGCAAGTCTCTAGTGGTGGACCGGCACAACAAGTGGGCATTGTTGGGTTCCAGCGAGATTCTTTGGGGAATACCAGTTTGGGAGATATTATAGTAGAGATTGAGGGGCAGACTATTCGCAATAATGATGATCTGCTTTCCGTACTAGAAGCTCATAAACCGGGTGATGTGGTTTCCGTAAAAACGGTCCGGAATCGAAAGAAGAAGAGCTTCCAAGTACGTTTAGCCAAATCTGAATAATCAGTATGCATTGGAGAGGCTAAGGCTAGCTTTTGATGGCCGGTTCTTAGGCCTCCTTAGTTTCCTCATTATCTACTTTTTTTGCTTCTTCGATTTTTTTGTCGGGCGTCATTTCACTTTTGAAATTGCTGATTCCCTTCCCTAATCCTTTTCCAATTCCTGCTAATCTACCGGCACCAAATAGTACAACAACGATACACAAGATAATTGAGAGCTCTCCTACTCCTAAGCCTCCAATCATAATTTTCTCCAGATGACAGTCTTAAATTAAACCAGTGGTCTTGGCTAAGACCAACGACTATAGAACTTCTTTCCGATAAAGAAAGATCGCATTCTAGTCTTTCTCTAAAATAAATTCTACCCGTTTCTTTCTCATGGTCGGTAAGGCAATCACAATAAAGTCTATTTTATCCATATTCTTTAGCTTTTCCACCCTTGTTGCACTACGTAGTCATCTACCAACTGCCAAAACTTTGGCCAGTTCTCCTCACTTTTTGCCCATAGCTGCTTGAATAAAGGCGATTCTTCCTTATACCGACGATATTGCAGTAACCTTGCGTTGTTGAATTGCCAATGAGATCGAGAGATTCCAGGGAAAAGAAGAACGATTTCATCGATTAATTCAGAAAAAAGAGCTTCTCGTTGCTGCAGGGTTTCTCTAATCGGCAGTGCTTGTCCGTAGAGTTTTTCCAGTTTAGGAATGGAGTGGTAGATTAATTTGGAGAGTTGCCGGTTTCGTTGTTTGTTCTCTTGAACCTGTTGCAACTGGTGGGCACTTAGCTTCTGACTATTGTGAAAAAAGAGTTTCGCTCCCTGTTGTCCCACAAAAGAGGCCAGTTGTTCGTTAAAATCGCCCTGGTCTTTGACGTATAAGGTGACATGAGTCATTTCATGAATCACCGTTTCCACCAGGGSAAAGGTCCCACGACGCAGCATCGGGGTGGTGACGGGGTCYTTAAACCAGCCGAGTGTTGAATAAGCAACAGCTGAAAACAGCCAGGTATCATACCCTTCCTGCTCCAGGCTTTCTTTAAGTTTCAGGGCATTTTCCTGCTGAAAAAAACCTTTATAGGGCACAGACCCAATGATGGGAAACCACCAGGTATAAGGTTCAAGCCGGTTTTTAGGGGAGGCGGTCACCACAAAGGTAATGCCCTTCTTGTCCGTTGCATAGTACCCGCTGTAATTCTCACTGGATAGTAGTCTTAGATCTTGCTCGGCAAAAGCCTTCACTTCGGGGATCAAAGAGAGCAGTTTTTGATATTCTGGATTGCTCTCAGCGAGCACCGCTTCTTGAATCGGTACTTGATTCCAACGCAAGTCGAGCTGACCTTTGCCCTGTTCAATCAGGTAGCAGCCCTGCATGAGCAGCAGGATCAAAGGAAATAAAGGCCAGAAAAACTTATGCCTCAAAGTTTTCCTTACCTTTAACCTCATTGTTTTGTTTCAGCAAAACTTCAATCTTTTTTTCAGCTCGATTTAATTCTTTATGACAAGTACGGCTGAGTTTAATCCCCGCTTCAAATGCTTTCAAGGATTCATCCAAAGTAGTGGAGCCTTCTTCCAGAGATTGAACAATTTTATCCAATTGTCCCAAGTTTTCCTCAAATGTTGCCACGTTGATTTTCCTGCATATGTTGTATTGAAAAGTCTGATAGATTGTTGCTTTGAAACTAACAAAGAGCACTGCTCTTGACTAGCCCCTTTCCCCAAAAGAAAGATGAGGCCTCAAGAGACATGGAAAACCAAGCTAATTTCTTTTTCTACTTGCTCTCTTGCCCCGTCAAGACTTAGAATAGCCCTTCATTTAGTTACAGAGACCTATTCAGTTTTAAGTCCATGAATTCAAAGTTATCCTGGGTAGATTCCCATTGTCACCTGGATATGCTCAAAGAAGGTATCGATACCGCTTTAGCAAAGGGACAAGAAGAGGGGGTGGCTTTTTGTGTCACCATTGGAGTCGACCAACTCACAAACCAAAAAGTCCACCAGTATACACAAAATTATCCTCAAGTTTACGGAACCTTGGGCATTCATCCTCATTACGCGGCAAATTTTTGTGCCGATAATTTGGAATGGATCCGCACGGCCGTTCGGGAAAATCCCAAAATTATTGGGATTGGTGAATGTGGTTTTGACTTTCATTACGGTTATTCTCCCGATGACGCACAGGAGAAAGCTTTCATCGCACAACTGGAGTTGGCTCTGGAATTGGAGCTGCCCGTTGTGATCCATACTCGGGAAGCGGAAGAACAAACCCGCAAAGTACTGGATGCCTTCAAAGATAGAGGCGTGACAGGAGTTCTGCACTCTTTTACCTCTTCCCTGGAATTGGCGAAATACGCACTGGATGCCGGATTCTATATTTCTTTCAATGGAATCGCTACGTTTCCTAAATCACAAGCGATCCGTGAGGTCTTGCAATATGTCCCTCAAGATCGTATTTTATTGGAAACCGATGCGCCCTATCTGACCCCAGTCCCCTTACGAGGTCGTCCCAATACGCCGGCACATGTCAGCTTGGTGGGAAAATTTATCGCGGATTTTCTCCAAATACCTGCTGAGGAACTTGCGTCACAAACCCTGCAGAATACGCTAACTCTTTTTCCAAGAATTACCTATGAACGTTAGAGTCTTGTTATTTGCTCACTTGAAGGAGATTGCCGGAGAATCCGAGATCAGTCTGGAACTGGATGCAGAGGCCACCGGGGCAACATTACTCAAAAAGTTAACCGAACTCTACCCGGCTGCGGATGCCCAAAAGGGTTATTTGAGATTATCAATGGACGGAGAGTACCTTTCTGAAGATGGAACTATTGTTCCCGATAGTGAAATTGCCGTATTCCCACCAGTCAGCGGAGGTTAGGAAAAAGATGTTCGAGATTACAGAAAAAACTATTGACCCCAACGAATTAGTCGCTAAGGTAGACTCCGCACGAGCCGGAGCAATCTCTACCTTCATCGGAGTGACTCGAAATTTTACAGGTGATTTCCATGTTGATTACCTTTTTTATGAAGCTTATCATGAAATGGCAATCAAGATGATGAAGCGCATCGGTGAACAAACCCTGGAAAAATTTCCCATCGAAAAAATCGCGATTTCTCATCGCATTGGTCGGGTGAATATAGGAGAAGCGAGTGTGGTCATTGCAGTCTCCGCCAGTCACCGTGCGGAGGCCATTGAAGCATGTCACTATGCAATTGATACACTTAAAGAACTAGTCCCCATTTGGAAGAAAGAATTCATGGTCGATGGGGACCAGAAATGGATCGCGAATGATCCTAAGTGGAATTAGACTCTCCTAGCCCAACTTTCAACGGAATTCACTTAGTATGGCAAGCAAACATTTTAATATTATTGAAGAACAAAGAAAAGAGTACGCAGCTGGTTACTTATTGGATTTGATGATTAATGGCCAGAATCGTTACTCTGTCGTACTGGAAGGTTCCAATCGAGACTTAGAACCTTTGTTGGTCCACATGATGACTGTAGGCTACGTTGACCTGGATGAGGACAACTTCTATATGGCGACAAATAAAGGCCTGGAGAAGCTGGAAAACTTAAAACAAAGGTACGAAGAATATCTGGCCCATTTTGATCTTTATTGTGCCGTGGATCTGGAAGAAGGCCTTTTCGCTTTTGAAAAGATCTTTGAGTATGATGACAGTCGCTGGGATGGCTATATCAACCAAGAGCGCTTTGTTGATTTGCGAGTTGCCGTGGCCTGGTTCAAAAAAATCAATCCCTCTGATTTGGTCTTTCTCAGCTTCTTGAAAGAAGGCGTCTTCGATGTGGATAAAGCCAATTGGCAATTTGACCTGGTCAGTGGCCTGATGTGGGAAAAAATTGAGAAAATTGTTGATACAGCGATTCAGATTGAAGACCTGGGTTACCGAGGGGGCGACAGGGCCGAGGTTTCCGGCATGTCAGTGATTGAAGATGTGATCACCCAAGGCGCGGAATTATCAGCTAAATTGCATGCAGAAGAAGAGCACCTCAATCAAGCTGATAATGAGTTTCCCAATGACTATTATGATGCCAATAGCCCCTCTAACTTTGTAACGACTTATGAAAGTTATTACGACCCCTTTTACATCAGCCCTATCTGGTTTCTCTACTAAGACCTGTAGAAGTTAAGACCTCCCCATCATTCCCATGCCCCTGCATGGGAACCTACACAATATATTTGACCAACTCTGAGCGCAAGCCCCCGGACTCGAATATAGAGGTGTTCCCTCCCCTGTGGGATGTACATAAAAAAAAAGGGGAATGGAATTTAGTTTTCCACTCCCCTTTGATAGATTTCTCCGTCTTGTTTTTTTACTCTATCTTAAAGCTTCCGGACTATTGAAGGCTTTGCTTAATGGAGCAAAGAAATTTTGTTCGTCACCAGGGCCATAGATTTCATAACTCAACCATTTTTTCTGGTTGTCGCTATAGTTATCCACATCCAAATCCCCCCAGTTGAAATTACCGAATTCACTTGAGCTTAAGGATGAGATGCCCAGTGGATCCTTACTTTCCCCTTCAAAGAAATGGAAGATTAAAGAAAAGGCCTGGAGTGCATTGAAATTTGTGCTTTGAGTCCAAGTGTGTTTGCCATCAAAGGTCTCCCCAGGAAAAGCAAAGGAATAAACATTCAGAGCACTTTCAGGATCCTCATAGAGATATCCGTTATCACTCCTTCTAGATATTCTGGAGTCATCCCAGTTGATGAAAGAGGGGAACTCCGAGTGTCCATTCTTTCGAATATCATCGAAGGTATTTCGTGCTGTGACAGCTAAGGCAATGTCCTGACAAACTTGGTTGAGCGATGTGCCGTCAGCCGCGAACAGGTCATTCCTGAAAAACTGGCAACGATCCGTGATATCATTAGCCTGCAAACCACTGGGATTCCATTCCGCATTGTACCAATTCCACTGGATTTCTTCGAGGTAGTGGCCGATGGAACCTTTCCAACGGAACTCATTGCCATAACTATCGCTGCTGACATCCCCGGCTTCAATCAATCCATCTGTGGGATCATTCCCACTGGCTGTTAACCAGTAAGTTTTGTTCCACCATTCCTGAGAGTCACCAGTGGAGTCAACTTGAGACCAATCAACAAAAGGACCTTCTGTAAAGTTAGACATGGCCGTTTGGAAATCCTGCATAGTTTGACCACTATTCACGGCATTGACGCACAAAGTTTGCAGCGAATCCCCACCTGCCCATGCATCAGAGGTAGAATCCGTTAAGAGATTACAGCGGTTAACTCGTTGATCTCGGTCCATTGAGTGATCCCACACAGCTTGGGCTCCCAAGTGCAGCAGGTCCCATTTTTTCCAATCTTCCCAAGTACTACCCGGCTGGTCTGTCCAGCCACTGGAGTCAGTCCAGGATCCACTACCGAAATCAATGCTACTATTGATACACTGTTCGACAGAGAGAGTGGGTGCTGTCCATTGCTGGTTATCCTCATTCCACTGTCCCCAACATTTCCCTTCCATTTTATTGAAGAATGTTTCTGAGATGGTGGAAGCAGTCACGGCAGCTTGGCAATCGCTCCTTAAACTATCCATGTCAGAAAAGGCATTGCATCGATTTGCTCTTTCCGTATTCCCCAGATCATAATTCCAGAGGGCTTGTTGAGCGTAATTTAATACATCCCACTTTTGACGTAAGACAAGGCTGGAGTCACTGATCGGTGAAAAAGGACCTTCATCACTACCAGTGAATTGGTCCCAGTCAATCGCTCCCCATCGTAAGTTTTCAATGGCTTCCTGCATTAAATTTCGAGCCTGCAGACTTTCACACAATGCCTGGTAGCTGACGCTATCTGGTGTGGAATCTTTATAATAAGAGCATCTTGCTTTGAAATCAGCGGCTGAAAGGTCTTCCGCGCCCCAATTAACAGGTTTGGTAACCCACTCCCTCATTTTCCAGGTACTGGAAAAAGTGATGCTGGAATTGTTCACACCGGTGAGAGACCAAGGGTCCTTCTCAGCACTCCAGGAAGCATTGGCTACTGGTCCCATAAAATAATGATAGTCCACCGCGTTGGGCAAATTAGCCGCTGTGAGCAGAATATCCATGGAACTATCAGAGATCGAGTAGACATTCTTCCCAAAATTTGTTTGTCCTTGTTCACTGACTGTTTCTGTTGTCAGGATTTCTATATTCGTGGAACTGCTGTCCAGTTTGTAGAAATAGAAACTCTGAGTACAGTTTGAGCCGGTACAATTCCATTCTTGTTCCGCATAATAGGAGCCGCTCATAACATCTGCAGAGACATCGATCTGACCATTAGTTGTGGTAATGGCAAACTGGACATTTTGTAAGTCATTCCAATCTCCATAGGCTAAAGGCCTCATGGTTGTGGGGTATTCGTCAGTAGATCCACCCTGGCATTTGTCCAATTTGGAATTATCCTCACAGCGGAAGGTGTATTCCTTTTCCTCTCCATGTTTAAAATTATACATTTGAGAGTTCAGCAAGTCCGTAGCTATCGAACCGGTTACTGGTACAAATGACACTGTATTACCGGGAGTATTATAGGCACGTTTGTACTTATCCGAACTCGCATCCTGTTCCCAGGATGTCCAAAATTCTACCACGTCCCCAACTTCATTGGTTGTGCAGGATAAGTTTCCAAAACGTGCTGTATCACTATCGCACCACTTCTCTGAACGAATCAGACTAATGATGACTTCTTGCCCCCAAGCATTGTGTAAACGATAACCGGTTTTAGCGTTGATCAGGGAGAAAGCGCCCGTAGCCCCATTACGATCCCATACCGGCTCCAGATAAAAATTCTTTTCATTTTTAGTTACTGTACTATAAGCATCACTTAAGCCCGTGATATAGCGAAAGCCAACTCGGGAAGCGACGGCTTGGCCTCCAGTGAATTTCTCGAAGGAGACACCAACCGTAATTTTATGGTTGTCTACAGAATCACCACTGATAGTCGTACAGATCGTACTCGGGTTGTTATCTTCACAGTAGTTCGTACTGCCATCATCATTTCGTCCCCGTTTCAGAGATTCATTGATGAGAACCCAATTCTCTGATTCAAAAGTATTTTCTCGAATATAAGTCTTTGTATTATAGATCGACTTTTCCAGGTTTTCCTTACTAGGAACAGTACCACCAAAACTCCTGAAGAAAATATCCGAAGGAGTGGTGACATTAAGATTCTCAGGCCAGTCACATCCTTGGTCAGTACAATTGCTGAAATTGATCTTTGAGAAGCCGAATGTCTGATCGTAGGCATACCGATTTCCCCCATCCGCATCAGCCATGATCATCCAACCCCAACCGATTTGGCTATCTCCTGATCCAACTTTTTTGAAGATCATGTTATTGATGTCTTGCATGCTGTAGTTGGTGCCCTTTTTCATGTTAGCAGCCAAAGCATGGATTAACCCGGCACCAAACTTCATGTCACCACCACTACGTCCATCGTCTCCATTACGGTATTCCTGACGTATTCTGGAGTTAATGACGCAGTTACCGCTCTCCCCTACTTTGTATTTGACGAGTACATCATCAAAACCAAAACCTGCTTGATCACAAGAGGTAATTCCCCAAAAATGCTTCTTACTATCCGAGCCGTCAAAAGGAATAACGATAGGCCAATTTAAGCCCAAAATCAGAAATTCTGAAAGAGTTCGAGCACAGGTTTTAATACTGCCTGCATCCGTAGCCCCTACTTGACAAGCAGCGTTCGCTGCACCTTGAGCCGCGGCACCTTCTAATTCTCCATCCATTGTGGGGGGAATTTCCCAATCTGCGGCATTCTCAGTGATAACCTGGTCAAAGGCTGATTCAAAAGCACTTTTATCTGCGTCAGAGTCAATGCCTGACAGTGGGGTCCCATTCACCGATTTTTCCAGAATAGTCACGGCAGCGGCGGTCGCAGGAATCTCCATGGCACCGGTATCGATCTTTTTTTGAATGATCGTGGAGATACTTTGCACTAAGGGCCCAATCAATTCTAATGCTTTTTCTTTCTTTTCTGCATTCGTACCTTCACCAGTAGCTATAGCTTTTGTGATTGTTTTTACTAAAGCTTTTTTTACGTAAGCGGCGATGGCTGTGCTCTTGGGGTTAATATCTGCAGTGGGTATATCTGCTGTGGTGCCAGGTAGGCTGGCAGCAGAAGTTGCGTAAGATGACATTTCTATAGTGCCATTATTACACTTCACCCCAACTTTATAGGTAGTACCCAGATTGATTTGTGCAGATGTAAAGGCATAAGTACCATCTGCGGCCACATTTACGGTGGCTATTTCTTTGTCTGTTTTAGCGTCATATGCTGTGGCTTGACAATTGGACAAATTATCCTCCAGTAGATTAACTGGCGGAGCCACATTAGCTGAGCGTAAATGACTGTAGCTGGATTGAGTGGAAAAGCTTTGCTCGCTGGATTTTAAGGAAGAAAATGACTTGAGAGAGATATTTTGACTAGGGGAGGAGCCCAAAACCAAGCCCTGCAACAAAGTTGAAGTTGTAGGTAAAGGTAAAGTTCCCCCAGGATCAGTACCTGTATCACCCCCTCCTGAATCTGTGGATTCACCTCCTCCACCTCCACCACCACAGCCAATTAAGGAAATGGATAGAATCACCAGGAATAGCCAGTGAAAACCAAAGAAAAACGGTTTTTTCATTCCCTTCCCTGGTTGTGTAGAAATTAAAAAACTCATAAAACCTCCTGATTTTAAAGAGAATACAATTATATTACTTTTTGTTGAAAGATGAAGGGCTGCAGATTCCATGCCTTTAGCATTAGCATTTAATGAAAAACGAAATTACATTTTCTAAGCTAAGCTGAAGGATCTTTCTGTTTACTTTTAGGGGGGGGGGAAACAGTTGAAAGGAGCCAAATTGATCATTCTTTCCAGATCAAAGTCTGATAAAGAATTGAAAGTGGACCAGCAAAACAGTCGTTTTATTCGAATCTATTAGTCAATTTAGTTTGAGGGGATGAGGTATGATAGATTTCACAAAGTCGGATAATGGGGGGGAATTCCCACGAGATTGAGGCCGTGGGAAAAATAGTTATCTAGTTTTCTGCTTCACGGGCAGCCTTTTTGATAAGACGGGTCGTGATGATAATCCCACGTTTTTTCCATTCCATGAGTTGTTGATTGACAGTTCGCTCATGCGCTCCATCCTTGCAATAATGCCTTGTCCAGTTGTTGCACTGTTCAAAGGTAGAAAGGCGGACGCTGGGAGCAGGGGTATCTTGTGCGAGTAGTGTACTGGAAAAGGCCAGGGTGGCTAAGAGGGGTAGTAGTATTCTTTTCATTCATCCATCTCCCATTGATTAATTATCACGGACTATTTTGTGGGTACTATGAGCAGAGCTGCCTATTCTTGAGCTCATTAGAGATTGATCTGATAATGCAATCCCACGGCCATAAAAGGATTTTATGTGCTTGCCTGACCAATTTCCCTTTTGAATATCGCCCATGGTCCCTTGCTTTCCTGGGAGTCAGTAAGAAAGACAGAAAAATATCTTGTCAAAATTTTTACTTTCTTTCTATTTTATGAAAAATAGACATTCTAAACTTTTAGTCTTCTTTCAGCTTTTAGCAGGCATAACTTTTGTCTCACACTCCGGCATGGCAAGTGTATGAAATATCCACTCCCTCCTATTCTTATCCTTCTTTTTGCACTGATAACTATTGTAGATCAAGTTGTTGTAGCTCAAGAAGTGATCTCTATAGTTGAAGAGAAAACTCAAATCGCTCAAGAAGTGATCTCTATAGTTGAAGAGAAAACTCAAATCGATCAAGAAGTGATCTCTATAGTTGAAGAGAACACTGAAATACCAGAGGGGAATGAGTTTGAGGTCGAAGAAGAGCCTCAAGATATAACACAGGTACCTCCAGTTGATCCTCAAGAGTTTGAAACCCTGGGGACGCAAACTGCGGGGATTTATCCAACTCCCCTGGAGATGTATATACTTTCACGTAAATTACATTTGCCGGTTACTCTACAGGAAATTCAGGTTAGCCCATCCAGTGTCCGACATCCCGATAAAATTTTCGCTGCTCTCACTTTAGGACGCCTCTTATCTGCTACGATTTTAAGTCTGCAGCATGGAAGAGATGAGTATTTACGAAAAAACCTGTTTTACCTGGCTCAAGGTGCGGAATATTTGGCTTTACCCGAAGAATTAAACTCATCCCTGCGTCAGATCAATCAGAGATTGAGCCGCGCTACTTTGGGACGATCAGCAGTAATGTTTGAGATAATTGAATTTTATTCGTCCCTGCAGAGGAGTCGGGATACTACCTTTAACCTGGAACAGCGGCTTTTATTAGATTTGATACTCGGGGCAACCTGGATGCAAACAGCTGATTTTCTTCTGCCTACTGATCCTGAAGAAGCCAATATAAGCGCTCTCAGGCAAGTCATCGGTGTAAGTTATATACCTGAATATTTTGAAGAACTCTTGAATGAGTACATTATCCTGCAAGTAGCTAATTCCAGAGAGCTGCGTAAATTGCAACTCCAGTTAACAAGCTTCAAGAAAATCCTGGAGAAGCAGAAACTGACAGTCAAAGATCTAGAGATGATTCAAACAATCCTAAGGGTATACCTACACTAATCTCCAACAGACTTGTATATGATGAAAATAAAACGACTTTTTCTATTCCTGTTTATCTTGGGGAGTTTTTGGGGGCAGGAAGAACTCCATGCGGCATCATCCGCCGTTTCCCAAAAGTGTCGAGACTTTGCCTTTAAAAATCTGGTTTATGGTCAGTCCCTGATTCAATCTGACTTGCAGCCCCATTGGTTAGAGTGGCCGCAAAGTACGAGGCTCATCCGCAGTTTCTATAGTGGTTTAACCTATAAACTAGTGGCTTGTGGTGACCAGAGTTTTTCTCGCCTGAAACTCACTATTTATGATCAACAGGGAGTTGCGGTGCGAGAAAGTGAGGATCAGGAAAATTTTCCGGTAATCTATTTTGAACCGGAACAGACAGGGAAATATTTTATCAAAGTCCATGCTGATGGTGGTTCCGGTTATTACTCTCTGTTGATCTTTGCCCGTTGATAGCATTGTTTTGAAAAAATCATAGCGATGGCGCCGCATTTACTGTTCGTAGTCCGCCTTTAAGTTGATAAAGAACTTTCTTCCTGTGGAAAAGGTGACTTTTCCTGCCTGGTCCTTCGCTTTGACTCTCCAAAAGAGATGATCCAGATCATTACTGTCCATCAGGGCCAGAGCCAATCCGGGGAGTTCACCTCGCATTGGCTTGATACTGACGGCTGGGGTCCATTGCTGCCCTTTGGGTAATTCGAACAGATTTTCCTCATCTTTAAAGGTCGGATCAGCAGAGATTTGTACCTTAAATTGTCTATAGCGCCGACTCCTCCACTGGAATTTAAACAAGCCATCCTCGGCAAAGGAGTAACCCTCCTCTGGAAAAACCAGGGCTACGTCACTAAAGATAATAGGTTTGGAGATGACTTTGGTATTGTTATTTTCTTCAGATTCTTTCACATAATTGGGTTCATCAACCACAGCCTCCACGAGATACTCTCCTCGTTGTTCCACTTCGGGAATAGTGATGGGCAATTCAATGACTTTTCTCTCACCAGGAGCAATGGCTTTAATTTTATCCCAAAACAACCTTTTTTTACGCTTTTCTCTCTGGGCAAAAAACCACTTGATAGAATACTCCACATTGGTGGCCACATTACCTCCCTGATTGGCCAAAACCATACGGATATGGGTTGTTTCGCCGCGCAGGACTGAAGTTTTATTGATAATTTTCATCTCTTCCCAAACAAGGTCCGGGGGATCGAATAGGAGGGCAACTTGATTCGTTTTTTTACGTGCTAAATTGATGGACTCCACATTTTCCAAGGCTTGCCTTCTTTTGACTCGACTGGGAGCTCTTCGTGTTTTCAGGGGATCAATCGCGAAAAAATAACGCCCCTGTTTTTTGATGGTTGCAGCCAATACTTTGCCTCGTGTCGAGTAGACTTTGGCACCAACAGTGTAATCACCTCCCAAATGACGAGCAATTTTATAGTCAAAAAGGGCACGACTTTCAGTTTTCCCCTTGGCCAAAATTCGCTTGTTTCCAAAAGTAATAATATTGCGATTGGGCAATGTAATGACTAATTTTATTCTAATGGGGATAGCTTGTTCATTGATATTACGAATAACCACTTCAATCAGTTGCGTTCGTTTCGTTTGAATCGAATCTTCGCCTACGATGATGCTCTGAATCATCAAACCACTGGCAGCTATTGGTTGCGTTGCAGCTTGCAGGGGAGCCCCATCCAGTAAAAAAAATATCACTAAAGAGAAAAACAGGGAGATACACCAGCTTAACCTCATAAATCATCCTCCAAATTATCAAATATTTCTGCTTCTGATTCTGCTTCAGCAGTCTCTTCTTCTACTTCTACTTGTCGTACCACTGCATCATTACGATACAAAATAATGGGCCCCTGTTCGGATCCACTGATCAAGTCGAGATCTCCATCACTATCCAGATCATAGGCTGCAGGACTGGACCCCCGAGGAAAACTCAGGTTGGCTTCATAGTTGGGGATTCTTTGCCATTGTCCCATGAAGTCCTTTTTTTCATTCCTGAAGAAAAAAATCTGCCCTGCATCAGAGCCGACTAGCATTTCCACACTGCCGCTATTATTGAGGTCAAAAAAGCCGGGAGTTGAGTTGATGCCAACATCAATATTTTGATAGTCCCGACGGACGACTTCAAAACGATTGGAAGCATTGTGGAGGTAAATTAACTTCCCCCAGATCGTACCGATGAGCAGATCCAGAATACCATCATTATTCAGATCAATGGCAGCAGGGCGTGCATTGGTTCCCAGCCAAAAATTTTGGAAAGCGGATTCATCATAAACAAAGTTATACTGTTCAGTACTGCCCTGATTTTCATAATAACGCAATCGGCCCTGCTTGGAACCCACGATCAAATCCAAATCCCCATCCTGATCCAAATCAAACAGCAGAGGAGAGGTATTTTCCAAGCGGTCCGTTTTCAAGAAATTACTATTAACTAGCTGGAAGTTCCACTCCCGATCATTGCCCTGGTTTTCATAAAGATAGATATGCCCACTTTTAGTGCCTACCATGAGATCTAAGTCACCATCTTGGTCCAAATCACCCATCGTGGGCCGTGACCAGCGCATGGTTCCCTTGGAAATCAAGGGCTTGACTACTCGAACGAATTTAGGATCAATATTTACAGGACGTTCGAACTCGTCATTATTATTAAACCTCCCACCTTCTAACTCGGATTCATCCAGTTCCCGGGAATCCAAGCCCTCATCGAGGATGTCATCAGCAAAGCCTGTTTCTTCTTGCTCTACATTTATCTGGTTGTTTTCAAGAGAATTGTTCGCTGTAGGTATTGTTCCCTGATCGATTGGAATGAGACCTCTATTGAGAAAGAGTAAAAAATCCCCCAGATAGTTACCCAATAAGAGATCCTGATTTTGATCTCCATCAAAATCTTCGAAGAGAGGGTGACTTAACGTGCCCACCTGAAAACCAGCTAAGGCTTTTTCATCTATTATCCAGTTGGGCTCTCTGGCATCCTCATCCTCCGGGGCGTCCGGGGCGATCATCACACCGAGCCCTCCACTGGAACTGCCCAAAATCAGGTCTTCTTTTTTATCTTGATTCCAATCGAAAAAAGCGGGGACCGCATTCCTTTGTACCTTGGCAGAGGCATAACGAGTGGACTCAATCACAAACTGTGGTTTTTCCTTACTGCCTTGGTTCAAAAAGAGGATTACTCTACCCGTGAAGTTACCGATAAAAAGGTCCAGGTCACCGTCCTGGTCCACATCGCGTAATCTTGGGACACTATTTGAGCCCACATCAATCTGAAAATAGGTCTTATCTGCTAATACCCACCGGGGTTGGCTTGCAGTCCCCTTATTTTCTACAAAAGCGATATTGCCTTGCTTGGAACCAATCAACAAATCCAGATCCCCATCATTATCCAGATCGCCTAAGGTGGGAACGCTGTTTTGCACGCCTGTCATAAAAATCAGTTCTTCCGTCTTTAGAACCCAGTTGGGGTTTTTGCGGGTGCCTTGATTCTCGAAATGGTTGATATTGCCGGCATCTTCACCAACCAGTAAATCCAGGTCTCCATCATCATCCAGGTCTGCAATCGCTAAACTGCCCCGGCGGCCCGTGACAATCAGTTTGTTAAAGTTGAATAAGTTCGTACTACGATTCCAAAGGATACGTTTCTCATTTTGAATCTTATTCTCATAGTGAAAGACTGTAGGGTTCGCACTGCCGATAATCAGATCCAGTTCATTGTCCCCATTCAAATCGACGAAAAAAGGAGCTGATTCTCCACCAATGTCAATTAGTTGAAAACTTTGTTCCGTGAACTGCCAATCAGGAGAGAAGCGATCTCCCTGATTCGTGAAGAGGCTGATGGTTCCATTTTTTTGCCCTACCAGCAGGTCGAGATCACCATCTTTATCCCAATCCATCAGTGAGGGGACAGCATGAGTCTCTAAACCGAATTCAACTACCTGGATGGGCTTCATACTGCGAAAGTTGGCCTTGCGTCGGGTTCCTTGATTCACGTAGAGCAGAACCCTGCCGTCAACCGTGCCTACCAGTAAGTCTGATTTTCGTTGGAGATTGATATCAGCGAAGAAAGGAGTGCTGTTTTTACCGGGCTTCAGCCCTTCGTAGCGGGAAGTTTCTAATTGAAAGACAGGCAGGAGATTATTACCACGGTTTCTGAAAAACCAAATTTTACCTTCTTCCGAACCGATGAAGAGATCTAAGTCCCCATCATCATCAATATCTACCAGGGCAGGGGCGGAACGACGGCCCACATCAATTTTAGCCCACTTCTTGACCTTTTGATTCTTCCGTCGTTGCTCGATAACGGCTTTATATTCCTGAGTAATCAGTACAAAATCAGGGACTTGACTATCTCCCTGATTTTCAAAAAATGCTATAGCTCCGTTTTCCTGACCAAGAAAAATATCATCATCTCCATCTCCATCAATATCGGCAAAAGCCAGTTTGGACATCCTCATTTCATGAGAAAAGAGCAAACTATTCTCTCCATTGAGCATACCGTAGTAGACTTGCTCCCACTTATACTGAGTCTCTTGGGCCTGCAGGCTCCAGGGAGCCAAAAGCCCGAAACAGAAGATATTGAACAGGAAAAACGGAATCAATCTCATTATTTTCTTTTGCGTTTAGCGACACCCGTGCGGATGGCGGCTTCCTCTACGGCTTTGGCAACATTTCCGGCGACTTCTTTGTTGAATACACTGGGAATGATATAATCCGACTGTGGCACTTTACTCTTAATAGAATCAGCGATGGCTACGGCAGCAGCCATTTTCATCTCTTCATTAATTGTAACCGCCTGGCAGTCCAGAACACCACGGAAAAGCCCGGGGAAGCAGAGTACATTATTAATTTGGTTTGGATAGTCACTACGTCCTGTGGCCATTACCGCTACATGAGGCAGGGCAACTTCCGGCATAATCTCTGGTGTGGGGTTCGACATAGCGAAGATAATCGGGTCAACGCCCATGTTCTTCACATCTTCCACATTCAATAGATTGGGGCCGGACAAGCCAATGAAGACGTCAGCACCTTTAATTAAATCATGAATCGTGCCTTTTTCATCATTTGGATTGGTATTTTTCAAGTATTTTTTCTTTTCATCATTCAGGTCCTGACGACTACTGTCGAGAGATCCTTTGCGGTCAAAGCCAATAATATTTGTTACACCCAGGTCCAACAACATATTAGTACAGGCTGTGCCCGCAGCACCGACACCCACGACCACAACTTTTACGTCTTCCGCTTTTTTCTTCACAACCTTCAGGGCGTTAATGAACCCGGCAGTCATGACCACCGCTGTTCCATGTTGATCATCATGAAAGACGGGAATATCCAACTCTTCCTTCAGTCGGCGTTCAATTTCAAAACAACGAGGGGCGGAAATATCTTCCAGGTTGATGCCACCAAAACCGGGAGCGATATTTTTTACCGTATTCACGATCTCATCCACGTCCTTAGTATTCAGGCAGATCGGAAAGGCATCTACGCCACCAAATTCCTTAAACAACATTCCTTTACCTTCCATGACCGGCATGGCGGCTTCTGGACCGATATCACCCAAACCAAGGACTGCCGTACCATCACTGACCACGGCCACCGTATTCCGCTTGATAGTTAATTTATAAGCTTTTTTAGGATCTTCGTGGATCGCCATGCACACACGAGCTACACCGGGAGTATAGGCTCTGGAAAGACGCTCTCGAGTAGTCAGCGGGATCTTACTGCAAACTTCCAGCTTGCCACCCAGATGCATCAGAAAAGTTCGATCTGAGACATTGATGACTTCCGTCCCTGCAATGCTCTTCAGATGTTTAGTGATTTGCTCACCATGCTCCGGGCTGGTGGTATCAATAGAGATATCTCGGACCAAAAAATCTTCTTCTGCTTCAATAATATCAATCGCACCAAGCTTGCCACCCAGTCCCGCAATAGCTAAAGTCACCTGTCCTAATGCGTTAGAGTTACTATCTAATCTTAAGCGAACAGTAATGCTATAACTAGGGTCTGTATGGGTTCGTTGCTGAGTCATTTTTTCCTTACAATTTAAAAGAATGAGAATAAAAGGACAAAACGTAGTGGTCCCCTTATCTAAATAGTAGACGATCTCCCTCTCCCAGAGATCCTAATGTATTTGGGCGTGGATTAAAAACGCCTGCAAAAGAGTGATCAATTTATATAGGTAGTCTGTGGTGTAGGATAGATTTGGGAAGTCAATTTCCCTGCTCACACCAAGGCATGCAAGATGATAGTTGTCTCTTTTTCCTTCCTAACTTTGGGGTTTTAGTAAGCCGCACTCCTAAAAAAATAATGCAGATCTTGGATCCGCATCAAAGCAAGGCTTAACCTAACAGGAAAAAAGCTAAAGAGGCAAAACTCGTAATCTTGTTTTAATATCAAAAAAGTTAGGAAACTAAGTTATGGAATGGGAGGGAAATAATATTTCTGATACTTTTTTTGGACATGGGAGAAACAAAGTCATTTTTTTGACTTACGTTTCTCCTGTTCAGTCGGATTTTTAAACTAGGAGCAAAGTTAATCCTTTAAAATTCGATATCTCCATCGTAGACAATCAGGCCCCTTTCCGGGCTATAGTCTAAATCAACTACAATATGCCCCCGCTTAACCTTATAATGGCGTAAGGCTGATTTAACGGGGATAGGGATTAAGTGGTTTCTTAAATCCCTCTCTTCGACATAGTCATCTTTTAGTACGCAAAGAATGATATGTCCTGTGGTTTGCATATAGCAGTACCACTTTTGTAATTCTGGTGGCAGGGGTGTGATGTATTCTTTATCTGGAACGAGCAGGTTTCTAAAAGTGCTTAAAACAAAAGTTTCGGGATCCATAAGCTATTTCAGAAAAAAATTAAGGCTTGGTCAAAAGGAAAAAAATAATCATTGATAACAGCTTTCAATGCAAATATGCAGCCTAAACTTCTTTTTCCCATTCCACTACTTAAAAAAAGAAAAGTACCCACACAAAAAAGCTGGAAAATTCTACTGGAAAGTTACAGCTTTTTCAGCATATTAATTGAGCCCTCTCTTTAGATAGGATTTTTTTGCCTCATCCTTAGTAGATTTTTTTTAGAAGATAAAATTATCTGATGCGGGATGGGTAAAACTTGCCTACCCATCTTGGGGACTAATTTTGAGGTATTGAAATCTCAAAACAGGTTCCCTGATCTAAAACACTATCAACTTTAAGTTCTCCACCTAGTTCCTCTACTACAACTTTCACGGCATCCATGCCCACCCCTCGACCGGAAACCATCGAGACGGATTCTTTGGTCGAGAATCCCGGCGCAAAAATCAATTTGAGAATCGCAGCAGCATCCAGTTGGCTGGCTTCTTCCGGAAGTAGTATTTTGTTCTCTAAGGCAATTTGCAGTAGTCGCGCAGGATCAATACCGGCACCGTCATCAGTGACGAGTAGTTTTAAACTATTTTCTTCTAATGAAGCTTTTAATGTTAGCTGGCCTACCCGTTGTTTGCCCAACATCACCCTGAGATCAGGAGTCTCCAATCCATGATCAACACTATTGCGAATCAGGTGAATCAGAACGCTAAAGAGGGGGTCCAAGTGCTCAAAAGAAACGTCCACTTCCATGCCCTCAAATTTCACTTGGATTTCTTTACCAAGCTTGACGGCAAGTTCCTCCGCGGCTATAGCATACTTTTTAAATAGTGGAGCAATAGGTTGTTTACGCAGCCTTGCAATCTCTTTTTTGACTTCCAGACTATATCGATCCCCTAAGAGTTGTGCCAATCTGGATTCTAATTTTTCCAGCTTGGGTTGGGAAACTTTGAAGACGGATTCCCTGGAATTTCGTTCTTCTGCTGGTAAGATTTCATTCAAGTCAATCAAGACTTTTTGCAAGATCTCTCTTAACTGTTGAGTTTGTTGAGCAAGAGAGGAACATTGCTCTACATTCAGCAGTTCTTGATTATTTTTAAACTCAGTTAATTGGTTTTCGATAGCATGAGCTTTTTGGGATAAATCCTTCAGGGCATAACTGGCGGCACCCCCTTTAATAGTATGGAACGAACGGAACAAACCATCCAAATCAACCTGAGTGGGCTCTACTTGCAGCATGGATAAAACTCCATCGAATTGCTGCTCTAATTCATGCAGGAAATGAATAAAACCATCCTTATCGGTGGCTACTTTGACGATGATCTCTTTACGTTCTTCATCCAGTTTTATTTGTTGAGCCAGTTGCTTTTGGAGAGTTACATCCGTCAGAATCAGCATGATTTTTACCCTGCTGTTGTCTCCCGTAGTTTGGATGGGACGATACTCCAGTTCCAGAATCCGCTGATTAATTTTTAATTCTTTAGGTAGTAATTCTTCAACCAAGGATAGGTTAGAGATATCCGCAAAGATAAGGTCTAATAATTCACGAATAGCGCTAGGATCTTTGCTTTGCGTGCCCTCAAAAAGTGTAGTCAGCACATCCTTTTGCGCAATCTCCGACCCCAAAAAACTATGACAAGCCTTTGAATACTCACTGCCGATTTTATAATCTTGCTCAAAGGTCAGGAAGCCCTGCCCTGAGTTATCCATGAGTTCTTTGATAGCCTGACTACGTTCCGCCACCTTACTTTCCAATCCTTTTCGCTCGGTAATATCGCGAATAATACCACTATATTGAGCATCATTTTCTGTTTTCCAGCCAGCTAAGGATAATTCAATGGGAAATTCAGAACCGTTTTTCCGGACTCCATGCAACTCTACGGTGGTTCCGATAGCCCTGGGAGCTCCTCCCGCATTCATGCGCTCTATACCCTGGTTGTGAGCTTCGTGGTAACGCTCAGGAATAATCATGCGCAAATTTTTACCCAAAACCTCTTCTTCTCGATATTTAAAAACCGATTCGGCACCAGTGTTCCAGGTCGTGATTTGTCCTTCACTATCAGCCGTGATGATCGCATCGTTGGCTGAGGCGATAATGGCACGGAATCTCAGGTCAGCTTCACGTTTTGCGGCTTCTGCTTTTTTGCGTAAGCTAATGTCACGGATGATGCCTCCGTAGAAACGTCCCTCCTCGGATTGCCAAGTTGAAAGAGAAAGTTCAATCGGAAATTCAGTGCCGTCTCTATGTAGGCCATGCACCTCAAGAGTCAAGCCAATGGCCTGTGCTTTGTGGCCTTCACTCATTCTTCGAATCCCTTGATTGTGAGCTTCACGATATCTTTCGGGAATGAAGAGGGTCAACAATTTACCTAAAACTTCTTCCTTACGATAACCAAAGAGACCTTCCGCCCCCTTATTCCAAGACAGGATTCGCCCTTCTTGATCACCGGAGATGATCGCATCATTAGCAGAATCCATAATGGATTTAAATCTTAGTTCTGAGTCTTTGACTAATTCCTTCATATTTTTTCCTCTCCGGAAGTGCTTAGGGGATAGTTGCTTTGTGAAAGCTTGAGTTTGCTGCTGACTACGAGGCTATCACTCCTTATCCAACAAGAATCTGTTATTTGTCTATGACATAGAGCAGTTAAATATAGGGAATTCTATAAAAAAATAAAATTCTGTAAACTACAACTTTGGGAGAAAGTATAAATTCAATGTTTAGGACAGAAGGATTTGAATAGGGGTTATCAATTTTGAGAAAATCAATTAGCCTGAGTTTCTCTTTTCTTAGCCCAGAAGCAGGAGTTCTAAGAACCCCGAGTTTTTTACGAGCGATTACTGACGAATTTTTTGGAATCATCAATGACAGAACAGGACACACTACAACGTTTCATTTTTGAAAATACTGATTCCAGAGGAGAACTCGTTCACCTGGAAAAGAGCTATCAAAGCGCTTTGGAGCGTAGGGAATACCCTCCTGCAATCAGACAACTCTTGGGTGAGGTGATGGTCGCAGCGACTCTGCTCTCTGCTACTATCAAGTTTAAGGGAAAGCTGAGCTTACAGTTGAAAAGTGAAGGCTTGCTCAAGATTCTCCTGGTGCAAATCACCCATGATCAAAAAATGAGGGCCATGGCTGATTGGTCTGGAGAGGTGACGGATCAAACCTTTCCGGCATTGATTGGCAGAGCCTATTTCTCCATTACGATTGAACCGGAAAAAGGTGAGCGTTACCAAGGAATCGTTCCGCTGGATAAAGATACATTCAGCTTATGTTTAGAAGAATACTTCCAACAGTCAGAGCAATTGCCCACAAAAATTCGTTTGGAAGTTTCAGAGACGAAAGCTGCGGGTTTGCTTTTGCAAACATTGCCACAACAAGAGGATCTGGAAGGGGAAAAAGGCTGGGAGCACGTTACCACCTTGGCAGCCACGATCAAGCGGGAAGAATTGCTGGATCTCTCCAACGAGGAATTACTCTATCGTCTATACCATGCTGAACAAGTTCGGCTTTTTGAGACACAGCCTGTAATTTTCCGTTGTCTCTGTTCCCAAGAACGTTGTGAGCAGGCCATTTTGACTCTAGGAGCCGCTGAAATAAAAGACATCATGGAAGAGGACCAGCAAGCCTCCATGAAGTGTGAATTCTGCAACACTGACTATATTTTAGATCTTGTGGACTTAGCCCGACTCCATAAGCAGGCCTCAGAAAACTTTGCCGATGCGTAGGTTGGAGTAGAAAGAACAATTGCGCTTCTTTGCTAGAGTCGGGGCTGTCTGGGAGAAAACTTAAAATATCATTAACTATTAGAGGAGGAAAATGACAGTTATATTGCTTACCTTGTTGATAGGTTCTTTTTGGTTCGGCTTTAAGATGGGTAATAAAAAACGAGACAAGACTTATATTCAGGAGGTTACAGTACCAGCTGACCAAGAAGAGCGGGATCATCGGCTAAGAATGGCAATTATTAGCTATGAGTTAGCAAAGGCACTGGGGGACAAGGATCTAGTTAGTGATACTTTGAAAATGGCTAAGGAAAAACTGTCCGTGGATGAGCAGAAGTTTTTGATATCATACATTGCAAGTAAAACAGCTGAAGAAGAAAATCTCAGAGAAGCATTGAATCAAGAAGAACCCAAATTTTTGAACTAATTGCTCAGAACTCAGAATACAAGAAAGCAAATTGTGAGACAGCCGTACTAAACCTTGCCTCCAAGGGAATTATGATCTTCTTGCATCTATCCTTCGTATTCTTCGTGGTTATTCTTTTAAAGGGCCTCCTAAGGCATTCCCAGGAGGCTTTGCATTATGCTTTCAGGTTTAAATTGAAGTTAATGCCTTGAGAGAGAGGTAAGGATTTCCCCCAATTGATGGTTGTTGTTTGTCGCCGCATGTAGGCTTTCCAGGCATCAGAGCCAGCCTCTCGCCCACCACCCGTATCTTTTTCTCCACCAAAAGCTCCACCAATCTCAGCTCCTGACGTACCGACGTTCACGTTTGCCAGACCACAGTCACTTCCCGCAACGGAAAGAAACTGTTCGATATGATTCAGGTCATTAGAGAAAATGGCAGAGGAGAGTCCATGACTGGAGTTGTTGTTAATCTGCAAGGCTTCTTCAAAGTGCTCATACTCTAGGATATAGAGAATAGGTACGAAGGTTTCCTTCTGTAGGACTGGGCTGTCCTTATGGATACCAACGATAGTGGGTTCCACAAAATTTCCATTGCTCTTTAGTACTTTACCACCATAACGCAAGGAACCACCCGCAGCGGTAATAGTCTTTAGAATCCGCTTGTAGGTTTTAACTGCTCCTTCATCAATCAAAGGCCCCATTAAGGTTCCTGTTTCTAAGGGATCACCAATCACTACCTGTCGATAGGCATGCACTAAACGTCCGATCAATTCTTCCTTGAGCTCTTGATGCACGATGATCCTGCGGGTACTGGTACATCGTTGGCCTGCAGTGCCCACTGCGCCAAAAGTAATTGCAGGAACCGCCAGGTTGAGGTCAGCGCTCTTGTCCACGATAATTGCGTTATTTCCACTCAACTCTAAAATGGTCTTACCCAGACGTTTGGAAACGACTTGGGCAACATGGCGTCCTATTTTTGTCGATCCGGTGAAAGAAATTAGAGGAATCCTAATGTCTTGAATGAAGTGGTCTGCGAGAGTTTTATTGGGAGGAATGAAAGTGGAAAAAATTCCTGAGTAACCGTTCCTAGACAAAACTTGATCACAAATATTTTGTACAGCAATCGCACAGAGGGGAGTTTTCTCTGAAGGTTTCCAAATCACGACATTTCCCGCAATCGCCGCAATGAAAGCGTTCCAGGCCCAAACTGCTACGGGAAAATTAAACGCTGTGATAACTCCAACAATACCCAAGGAATGCCATTGCTCATACATGCGATGATTCTCTCGTTCCGAGTGCATGGTTTTTCCATAGAGCATCCGTGACTGCCCCACGGCAAAATCAGCCATATCAATCATTTCTTGAACTTCACCATCACCCTCTTCCTTGAGTTTACCCATTTCTATGGAAATCAAGGTTCCTAAGGCATCCTTGTTTTCTCGCAGGGCCTCACCGATTTGCCGTATGACTTCTCCTCGTTTTGGGGCCGGTACTTTCCGCCAAGTCTGGAAAGACTCTTTCGCATTGCAAATGACTTGTTCATAATCCGCTTCCGAACAGGGCAGTACAGCAGCGATGACTTGATTATCCCTGGGGCTAATGGAGTCTAATCTGTGTCTGCCTGTCCCTTGAAAAATATAATCTTGATTGGAATAACATCCAGGATTAACCTCTTGAATGCCTAGTTTTTTTAAAAATTCCATGAGAGCTCCTATCGATAGAAGATTCCAAATTTATTTTCTAGAAAAGCCCGCAAGCTAAAGTCATCTTGTTTGACTATGGCTTCACAAGACCCCGGAAAGGTGAGTGCAGCCAACATCGGTAAGTGATTTGAAAGGAAAGCATTATTTACCCTATCAACTACTTATCCAGACTTCCAGGGAAATTCGTTATGGGGGGTTCCGTAAAGTAGGGCTCAATTAGATTAAGAAGGAGGGAATGCTATCTGGACTGGAAATGAAAGCGATCCTTCGACATTCAAGATTCAAAATAATATCAAATGTCGAACAAGGAATGTCGAATGGTGAAGTGAAATTCAGGGTTTTTCCCGGCAAAACTGTCCTGATTGAGTACTAGGGATGCCTTTGCTGACGAGGAAAATCAAGGGGCGGCAAGAGCTTGAGCAGGGGGTACCTTGACTCCTTTACCCAGGATGCTCCAATAAATTTCATCGTCACCTACCACACCCAGTAGTTTTCCATCTTCTACAATGAGGACGGGCGTTCCTAATTCCCAACGAAATTCAATGATTTCCCTCATGATCATCTCTTGACTCCCTAGAAGAATCACATCAGATCTTTCAGTCTGATATTTCAAACCAGGTTCATAGTTTAAAAATTGACCAGCTTTGCCATCAATCATGACTTTTTGAGGGACGTTGTTCTTATCCAAAGTCAGGCGATATCGCCCCCAGTAATCCAACCATAGTTCTTTTCCCCGACGACGGATGGCATCCAGAGGATTCATCAATACTTTGCCGGTTAAGGCATTCAGAGGATTTAAGTGTGAGACGAAATCAGCGACATATTGATTGGCAGGATAGAGAATAATCTCTTCGGGAGTTCCGTATTGGACAATCACTCCGTCTTTCATAATGGCGATATGCGTGCCGAGTTTAACAGCTTCATCCAGGTCATGACTGACGAAAATGATAGTTTTGTGGAGTGTGGATTGTAATTCCAGCAACTCATCTTGCAGGTGATGACGAATCAAGGGATCCAAAGCTGAAAAAGGTTCATCCATCAATAAGACATCCGCATCTGTGGCAAAAGCTCTGGCTAAGCCGACTCTTTGTTGCATGCCTCCTGAGAGTTCGTGGACGAATTTATCTTTCCACTCTGTCAGGTGAACCAATTTTAACTTTTCCTCCACCCTAGCCTTACGTTCGGATCGAGGCACTCCTTTTAACTCTAAACCCAAGCCGACATTCGACTCCACCGTTCTCCAGGGTAAAAGACCAAAATGTTGAAAAACCATGGAGATGCGTTCCATGCGTAACCGGCGTAGGGTGTCTTCGTCGCAACTGGCCACATCCACCAACTGATCGCCATCTTTGATGATAACCTGCCCCCTGGTAGGTTTATTGAGGCCATTGGCACTGCGTAAAAGGGTAGATTTTCCAGAGCCGGAAAGGCCCATTAAAACACAAATCTCTCCTTCTTTTACTTTGATAGAAGCATTGTGCACGCCAACTGTATTACCTGTGGCTTCCAGGATTGTTGTTCGATCTTGCCCCTGATCTAAGCGCCGGATGGCTTCCTGCGGTGTTTTACCAAAGATGATATCCACATTTTTAAACTCAATCATTGCTGTCATAAGACTCATTAACTCCGTTCCTTGCAAACACGATCCAACATAATGGCAACCAGAACGATTGCTAAGCCAGCTTCAAATCCTTTGGCAATATTTACTGTATTCAGTGCTCGTACTACTGGTGTTCCTAGACCATCAGCCCCTACCAATGCGGCAATCACAACCATTGACAGGGAAAGCATAATACATTGTGTAAGCCCGGCCATGATCGTAGATTTGGCTGAAGGTAATTCAACCTTCCATAAAATTTGTGATTTTGTGGCTCCAAAGGATTCCACCGCATCAATCATGGAGCGGGGGACGGAAGTAATGCCTAAGTGAGTCAGGCGTATAGGAGCCGGTAAAGCAAAAATCATGGTAGAAATCACACCGGGTACAGGTCCCAGACCAAATAAGATCAAAGTGGGAATGAGGTAAACAAAGGTGGGAATGGTCTGCATTAAATCCAGGATCGGGTGAAGAACTCTATACAAGCCGGGACGATGAGCTGCGGCAATACCCAGAGGAACTCCGATAAGCATACAAAAACCGGAGGAAAAAAGTACTAAAGATAGAGTCTGCAACGTACTTTCCCAATAGCCCAAGTTGATAATCAACAAGAGGGAGCAGCCGATCATCAGGGATAACTTCCAGGATCGGTGTAACCATAGGGAGGCTGATACAAATAGAGCAACTAATATTAGGGGGGGGAACCAAATTAATAGATTTGTTAAGCCTTCGATGATGAATCCCAGAGCGATTGAAATTCCATCAAAAAACCAGGCTGCATGATCATTCGTTAAATCTACAATGGATTTGATCCATTTCCCTAGTGGAATCTTATTTTCTGTGAGCCAATCCATATTTTTTTAACTGTAATGCTTCTCTTTGTTTGGCCGCCACGTAGGACGGCGCTACCGTTTTTTTGGCCGCCACGTAGGACGGCGCTACCGNTTTTTTTGGCCGCCACGTAGGACGGCGCTACCGTTKNTTTGGCCGCCACGTAGGACGGCGCTATCCTTTAAAAATTACAAGCCTATGTGGGTTCTAACAGCGGCAAGGCCATCCTGGCCATCTACTGTTTTTACACCTGTCATCCAGCCTTCCAGTACGGAGGGGTTGCTCTTTAACCATGCCATTGCAGCTTGATCTGGCTCCAGGGCGTCATTCAGAATGCCCTTCATGATCTTATTTTCCATTTCTAGAGAGAATTCCAGATTGTTGAGCAGGGTTCCTACATTAGGGCACTCAGCGGCATATCCTTTACGAGTATTTGTGTAAACGTCCGCTCCACCGTAATTGGGACCAAAAACATCGTCACCTCCTGCAAGGTAGGCCAGTTCAAAGTTAGAATTCATAGGGTGGGGAGCCCAGCCTAAGAAAACAATCCATTGTTCTTTTCTTGCAGCACGGGCAACTTGGGATAACATACCGGCTTCACTGGACTCAACTAATTTGAATCCCTTCAACCCAAAAGTATCCTGGTCCAACATTTCTTGGATTAGGCGGTTGCCATCATTACCAGCTTCAATACCATAGATTTTACCATCGAGCTCATTTTTAAACTTGGCAATGTCCGCAAAAGATTTGAGGCCTTGATCATAGGCATACTTGGGGACTGCAAGTGTGTATTTGGCTCCTACCAGATTAGCTCTGGTCACTTCGACTGAACCATCTTTGGTATAAGGAGCAATATCTCCTTCCATGGTGGGCATCCAATTGCCAAGGAATACATCGATATCATTGTTTTTCAGGCTACTGTATGTAACGGGAACGGATAATAAATTGGTTTTGGTTTTATACCCCAACCCTTCTAACAAAATGGAAGTTGTGGCTGTTGTAGCGGTGATATCTGTCCAGCCGACATCTGAAAAACGTACGGTCTGACAGGAGGCGGGAGTCACTGCKTTGGAAGCMRTYTTCGCTGATTCTGGTACTTTCTCCACTGCTTGTTCTGACTTTTTTTGGTCACACCCAATCAATGCAAAGCTAAATGAAATGACTAAAATCAAAAGTATTTTTCTCATAATTTTTTATTTTTAAGATGTACTATCGGAGAATAAAACCTGCAGGCACCAGAAGCATTACCACTCAATAGATCTGATGTTTTATCCAGGATGAACACAGACAGTTCCCTGATGCAGCCCATAGCTGGGCCTGGGAACAAGCTGATGATCGCGAATTATTTTCCGGCAAAATAATCAAAAGTTAAACTATGGTAGGCGATGAGTTATTTAGAGTGGATCGGGATCATAGGAACATTTTAAAGCATTGAAAGTCAAGGTGAATACAAATAGTACTGTCAGCAATTACGGATCATCTTTTTTCTTTCTCAAACGGTGAATTTGCCTGCAAAAAAAACAGAATTAAGCTTGTACTTCCTATGGAAGCAACGCACTGTACCAAGTTCTGACCATTGAATCTTACCTTTTGCGAGACTAGGCTTTTTGTTAGTAATTTTTAATAGAAAGACAATTGAAAAAAGTATTCTCCATAGAAAAATCATAGTGTCATCCCTTCTTCCCACTCAACGGAAAGAAGGAATGGAGTCTAGTCCTAAAAATACAGGGATTACTATTCTTTGGGGATGTAGAAAAAAATAATACTCGCAATCACTATAACATTCCTAAGTAGGCAAGGGGCCTACAGGAGCTTGGGAATGAGAGAAAATACACCCGTTTCTGACTGTGATCTACAGTCCTTAAGAGAAATTAGTAGAGAGAGAATTGTAAATGTCCAAACAGAAAAACTATGACTACATTATTATTGGTGGCGGTTCAGCCGGTTGTGCTTTAGCAAATCGGTTGAGTGCCGGATCGGCAAGTGTATTAGTCCTGGAAGCGGGACGGCCTGATTCAATTTGGGATATTTTCATCCACATGCCTGCCGGTCTGACCACTCCGATTGGCAACAAATTCTATGACTGGTGTTATGAGTCAGAGCCTGAACCTTTCATGGGTAACAGGCGTATTTTTCATGGACGAGGTAAGGTTCTGGGAGGATCCAGTAGTATTAACGGCATGATTTACCTTCGGGGGAACCCGATGGACTATGAAAAGTGGTCCCGTGATCCGGGCATGGAAAACTGGGACTACGACCATTGTCTGCCATACTTTAAAAAAGCAGAAAATCGTCTGGCCAGGGAGAATGAGTATCATGGTACCAAAGGTCCGTTAATTCTAGAACCGGGCCCTTGTGAAAATCCATTATTTGGCGCGTTTTTTAAGTCTGCGGAACAGGCAGGATATCCACTCTCAGATGATATTAATGGATACCAGCAGGAAGGATTTGGTGCCTTTGACCGTAATGTGCACCGAGCAAGGCGCTTGAGTGCAGCCCGCGCTTACTTGCATCCCGTGATGGATCGCCCTAATCTTGAATTGATTTGTCGGGCTATGGTCAACAAAATTCTTTTTGAGGGGAAGAAAGCCGTTGGTGTTGAATTTAGCCAGGGTAAGGGAGATGTCAGCAAAGTTTATGGTCAAGAAATTATCTGCTGTGGTGGCGCGATCAATTCCCCACAGCTCCTGCAACTTTCCGGTATCGGCAACGCGAAAGAGTTGGGTGCATTAGGAATTAAGGTGGTGCAGGACTTACCTGGAGTAGGAGAGAATCTGCAGGATCATCTGGAGGTTTATGTGCAATATGCCAGCAAGAAACCTGTTTCCTTAAATCCTGCCTTGAAATGGTGGAAGAAACCGTGGATTGGATACCAATGGTTATTTCATCGCAAAGGCGCTGCGGCTTCCAACCACTTTGAAGGAGGTGGCTTTATCCGTGGTAGTGAGGATGAAAAATACCCAAATATTCAATTCCATTTTTTACCCTTGGCGATTCGTTACGATGGTTCATCTCCCGGTAAAGATCATGGTTATCAAGTGCATGTGGGGCCTGTGCTTTCCGATGCCAGAGGTTCTATCAAAATCAAATCGACGGATCCCCGGGTGCACCCCGAGTTGCGTTTCAATTACTTATCCACAGAAAAAGATCGTCGTGAATGGGTAGAAGCCGTTCGAGCTGCTCGTAATATTTTAAATCAGCCGGCTTTTGATGAATTCAATGGTGGGGAACTCTCACCTGGAGTCGATGTGGAAACAGATGAGCAAATTCTGGACTGGGTGGCCAAAGATGGGGAAACAGCCTTGCATCCCTCCTGCACCTGTAAGATGGGGAAGGATGACATGGCAGTTGTTGACCCGGATAGTTTGAAGGTACACGGAGTTGAAAACCTGCGAGTGGTAGACGCTTCCATCATGCCGTATATTCCCAATGCAAACCTCTATGCACCGGTAATGATGATGGCTGAAAAGGCAGCAGATATGATCTTGGGCAATACTGCTTTGGTCTCCCCAAATTCAACTTTTCATCGTCAGTAAGGAGCCTCTACCTCACCCATTTCTACGTAAACACTTTTTAACTGAGTATAATGTTCAATGGTGGTTAAACTATTTTCTCGCCCAATGCCTGATTGTTTGTAACCACCAAAGGGCATTTCTATAGGGGTAATGTTGTAGTTGTTGATCCAACAGGTGCCTGCCTGCAACTTGGCGACCACCCGATGGGCTCGCTGGATATTCTGGGTAAAGACACCCGCAGCCAGACCAAAGTCCGTATCATTTGCCCTTCGGATCACGCCTGTTTCATCCTCATCAGGGAAACTCAGTAAGGACATCACCGGTCCAAAAATCTCTTCCTTGACGATCGTCATCTCATCCCTGCATTCAGAAAAAATAGTGGGTTCCACAAAATTTCCTGCAGCTAAATGAGGATCTGAAGGACGCCCACCTCCACAGAGCAACTTAGCACCCTCCTTTTTTCCTGATTCGATATAACCTAATACTTTATGCATGTGTTCTTTTGAAATCAGTGCTCCCACATGGGTTTCTGGATCCGTGGGGTCGCCTATTTTCATTTTGCGGACTCGTGCTAACAGGCGCTCAGTAAAGGCATCTTCGATGGATTCCGCCACAAAGACACGGGTGCCATTCGAGCAAACCTCTCCCTGAGTATAAAAATTGGCCATAATAGCGGCGGAAACAGCCTGATCCAGGTTCGCATCCGCAAAGATGATTAAAGGGGATTTCCCACCAAGCTCCATGGTGACGGATTTGAGGGTTTTAGCCGCATCTGCCATCACTAGCTTGCCTGTGGCAACAGAACCCGTCAGAGATATTTTTGCAATTTTTGGATGCCGCGAAAGCATTTGTCCTGTAGCTGCATGTCCTTGAACTACATTGAAGACACCATCAGGGACTCCTGCTTCAGTATAGATTTCCGCTAATTTATAGGTAGTCAGTGGAGTGAGCGCAGCGGGTTTGAAAATCATAGCATTGCCACAGGCCAGAGCGGGACCTGATTTCCAACAGGCTATTTGGATCGGATAATTCCAGGCACCAATACCCGCACAAATGCCCAGAGGTTCGCGGCGGGTATAAGCAAATGAAGTACCAAGATCATAGTGTTGCCCATGGAGGCTGGCTGCTACTCCTGCGAAATACTCGATAGCATCAGCTCCAGAGAGAATATCTACACAATCTGCTTCCTGAATTGGTTTGCCCGTATCCAGGACTTCCAAAGCAGCTAATTCCAGGTTGCGTTCTCGTAACAACGCCACTGCTTTCAATAAAATCCTCCCCCTTTCTGCACCGCTCATAGCAGACCACTTTTCAAAACCTTCCTGAGCAGAAGTGACGGCCTTTTCCACATCAGCCTCACTGGCTACCTGGATCCGACAGATGACTTCATTAGTCGCGGGGTTGATACTCTCAAAGGTTTCTCCTGAGGTAGCGTTAACATAACGACCATGAATATACAGTTTTTGTTCCGGTAAGCTGGACATTGAAAAACTCCTGATTGTTAACGTTAATATTGGGGGCGTTGATTTGAAAAGTTGTCATTCACAGCAGGTTTGATAACTAAACCTGAGAGAAATCAACAGAATCAAGAGGCGAGTGTACGAATGGTTGAAGTAATTGGCAATAAAATAGAGACAATGTTGTGAAGGGGTTGGAAGGATAAAAAATACTGTATGCCCAGAATCAGCACAGCCTCTCCGACTGAGGCACTACTGAGCATCCCGGTTCGTGATTTGTTGCAAACTGTCCGCCATAGAGTTGAGGCGGTTCATGGTCTCTGCAACAAGAGTGGTAGATTGGGAGAGGTCATTAATAGAATAGGCAATTTTCTCAACAGTCCCGCAGGAAACATCAACAGAGGCCGAAATCTCTTTAATCCCTTCGTTTTGATAGTCTACCTGTTGGGTCACAGAACACATCATACCGGATACCTGTTGTACTTCATTAATAATGGACTCCAACACACCGGAGACCTCTTGGATGACTTGATTGCCCTCGACTATATTATCGCTACTTTGCTGAATTAAACTGCTGATTTCTACAACAGCCTCACTACTACGCCCCGCCAGATTGCGTACTTCATCGGCCACGACGGAGAATCCCTTCCCAAACTCCCCAGCTTTTGCGGCTTCAATGGCAGCGTTTAAAGAAAGTAGATTTGTCTGGTTGGCGATATCGGTGATCACACTGATAATACCGTTGATTCTATTGCTACCCTCTTGAATTTTCCGCATCGATTCATTCGCCCGAAAGACGGCTCTGGTTCCTTGCTCGGCCTTGCTCTCCGCCTCAATCACTCGTTGTTGTACTGCCTGAATATGGGTGGTTGATTTCTGATTGGAATCCACCATTTCCTGGATCCTGATGGTTGCCTGCTGTAGGGATGCTGATTCCTCCTCTGTATTTTCTACAATGGAATAACTGGAAGAATTGATCTGCACCATTGTCTGAGAGAGTTCTTCTGAAAGCTCGGCCAAATCCACTGCATTCTCTTTAACATCCGTCAAAATACCTTCCATTGACCGCGCCAGTTCCTCTGCTTTATCCCCTGTGGTCTTCATAGCATCAAAAGCTTGTACTTTCCCTCGCTCAATAATATGAGAAAGGAAAGTCATCATAATAGTGAGGCCAATAGTAGAAACTGCAGCACGGGAAAACTGAGACTCAGGAGGAATCACATTTTGAAAAGCATAACCTCCTGCTTCCAAACGGTATAAAGAAATTTGAATCAAAGTAATTACCGTACCCCAAAAAAAACCTGCTTTCTTGCCACTCAAAATAAAACAAGCAAAGGGAATTGCTAGTAACCAGTGAGTAGTGGCTGAACTAAAACCACCTGTATGAAAAGCAGCTGTAGTTAACAATATCGTAAGCGTTAATGAGATTAGCTGTGGAGGGAGAGAAGGATGGGAAATCCAGCGGTAAGTAAAGGGGATCAAAGCAAAGGTAGTCACTGCTCCCAGGAAGGTCAGGCCTAGCAAAGTACTGCCCAAAGAATAGTAAAGGTAGGCATAAAAAAAGCAGAAGATACTAGCCATGTAGGATGTCCAAACGGACATACGGGCTTTACTGTATACAATTTCATCTATTTTCAATTGATTCGGAATAAAAAAAGTAATGAATCTGGATATCTTCATATTCCATTCTCTAGCAGGTTTGTTTTCCACATAAATTTCGGTTTCACTTCACTCTTTGAGGTTTTCCTGTAGGCCTATTTTCTTATTAACCTTTGCGTAAAGGTATTAGATATTGCCCAATTTAAAGAATAAATTCAAGAAATAAAATTCCAATTTATTAAAACTATCAAATCAGATACTTTTAAGGAAGATTCCAGTACGTGGGAAAGGGGAAGCACTCTAGTTCAAATCACATACCAATATTATTTTTTTCAGAGAGTTACATAAAATGTTATCAAAAATAAAGTACGGAGTCGCAGCGGTTCTGATCCTTTTATTTTTTTCATCTACTTTGTCTGCGGCTAAATTGAAAGTGGGGGATCAGGCACCTCAATTAATTGGTAAAAAAGCAATCGGCCGGGGGATTCTTAAGTTGAGTAATTTGAAAAGAGAAGTGGGTTATGAAAAAGATGCTCAAGGACGTTTTGTAGAGGTGAGAGGCAAATATGTATTAAAAATCAAAAAGAATATTGTAGTGCTAAACTTTTTTTCCACGACTTGTATTCCTTGTATTCGTGAAATTCCTACTTATAATCGAGTGGCCAAATATTTTGAGCAAGAAGCAGTCAAGCTGATTTATGTAAATGTAGATGCCTACGCAACCCCTCAAATTTTAAAGAAATTTATCATTCGGCGAAAAATTGAAACGCCTATGATGCTGCCCAACCAACGGGAAGCCATGCGTAAGTATGATGTGCGCAGCTTACCAAGAATGGTTATCATTAATGCACAAGGAAAAGTCGAAAAAATTCTGATAGGATTTAGTGAAAACTTAGAGCAGGAGCTGATGGATATGATTTCAGCACTACTCAAGGCGGGGCAGCAGTAAATGAGTCACTCAAGCAAATTTTTTCAAGATAATTTTCTTAAATTTTTCTGCTAGGTCCTGTTCTCTCTCTTTATTTTTGGTCATAGATTGGGAGCTTTCCACACTATTGAGATTGACCCAAGTTGTCAGATTAACCTGGGCGGGATCAATCTCCTTGTCTTTGAAGAAAAGTTTCAAAACCTGATGGAGAATACGAACCCTGAACATGGCCTCGGCAGAGTTGATAAACTCTTTCACTTGCTGATCAAATCCAGGTACTTCCAAACGATCTACAAAGATGGTGTTGAGATTGTCACGATATAGAATCGCCAATTCGCCAAATTTCAAGAGATTCAGAAAAATCATCACATCCTGGATTTTTCTTTCCGTGCGGATACAATCCAAATAACTGACCTTCAGTGGTTTCATCACAGCCAGAATTTTCGTCATGATCCGGTCAATCTGGTCTGGACGGACGTAGGCATAATTATTATCCACATCATTTTCCAGGTGGCTGAAGCGGCGGTCAAACTCAACAATTGTTTTCGTTTCATCGAGCCTTCCCTTATTAAAAATCCCATAATATCCGTTGATCACACAATAGACCAGACCTTGTAAAAAACCGGTTTTTTCTAATAAGAGAGTTTCATTGGGCAACATACTGAGAATATCCGATTGGAATCTCTTACCGGCACTGGATCCTTTTTGGAGGGAACGGAAAAACCAGCCGTCAACCCCCTTAAAACCGATTTGCAGTCGACCTCGTGGTGTTTGTAAATGATTTAAAATCGATCGTTGCACCACATTGGGCATGGGTTTAAAGCTCTTCAGGTAATAATGAAACCAGATTTCAAACTCCTTACTGCTGGTCTCATCACCTTGCAGCTTTAACTTAGCGATTTTTTGATGAATTCGTTCCACAGAGTTCTGAAAAATAGTCCGTAGATTGACCTCATATTCGTTCACCGTCTGTACATCACCGATGAAGATGGCATGCAGTTGATTACGGCGTGCCGAAAACTCCGGAAAAGCTACGGCTAAAAATTTGATCAGGACTTGTTCGCGATGAGAGTCAAACTTGCGCGAATCCCCGGGGGTTCTGAACACATCGGATACGCGAACATGTAGAGCAAAAGAAACATCTAAAAGATCGGAAATATTAACTGTTTGATCTGCCGGTAGCTCCGCAATCAGGCCGGGAATGCTATAAGCAATTTTTAATGCTTTATAACGCAACCACCAAGGATCCCGGTGTAATAAGGGGAATTCCTCTTCCAGCTGTAGTAAGGAGGCGGGAGAAAAATTTTCCCCAGCTTCATCCTCTGTAGCACCATTCTGATTGGTGACAAACTCATCCAGTAGATAAGGTTCTTTAATCAGCTGAATAATAGTTTTTCCCACTTGCCCTTCGAGTAACATTTCGTAACGTAATAAATTCAAAGTTGCTTTGGGCAGGTTCCCGGAAGATGCCTTGAAGGCCTCCCAGTAAACAGCCGTATAATGCTTGGCAACGTAATTAATATCCAGGTTTGGCGTATGCCCCTGATGGGTAAGCTGATGACAATAGGGCCCGTAAAAGTCCAAAAGCTGGAAACGTAGATAGTCAATCAGCTTTTCACATTGTTGAAGGTTATTATTAATTTCAGGAGGTATGAGGAAGTGAATGGGGATGGATGAGGTGAAAAAGATACCCGGCATGAGTGTATCGTAATTGAGGATCAGTTCATAAGCACCTCCAGAAGATTCTTTTGACTCCAAGGTGGAACCAAAATAACCCCGCCGAAAATCAGAAACGGAGAAGGGAAAGAGATAAACTTCAGCCTCGGGGAACTTGCGTTGCACATAATCCTGAACTTTTGTGATGCGTTGCTTCAATAAGTTCTCTTGTTCCTTGATTGCTGCGGATGAAGTCAACTCTAAGTTTCGTTTCATCAACTTTATAACTTCCTGGATCAACTTATTCCGAACCTTACCTTCTTTCTCTTGTTCGATATCACGTACAAAATCATGCTTTTTAGAGATAAGCTGATGAAATAGGCAAGGGTAATTTTTGGCAATATGTTGGGTAAAAAATGCGGAAATTTTCTTTCTTTGTTCTGGTTTGAGTTTTTCAGTAGTGGGTAGACCTCGTTTTTGTAAATAGCGTTCAATTAGATAGTTACGCTCAGTCTTGAGTGCATTGGTGAGTAGACTATCATCCCACTTGCCTGCCTCAAAGAGAAAGGGAGTCAAGTCATATTGGACCTCTAAATCCAGGTCTGAAGTAATGGGCTTATGCCCTATGGTACCAATGGAACCAATGCTATAAATTCCATCAATAGGGGGATTCGGATCATTGACGGGCAGGGGGCTTTCACCAAAAGTTTTCTGACAATAAAGATTGAATTCTTTATGAAAAATTTGGGAGACCTGCTCAATGCCTTTAACACCAAAAGGTCCCCCTTCGACGTAAATATCAGCGATCAACTCTTCTCCCTCATTTTGCTCCCCCCTATTTCCATCTTGAAACTTAGTGAAGCTCCAGGATTTAAACCGTTTATCATTGATATTCAAGAGAAAAATAATTTCAAAAAGCGCATAACGCATGGGGAGATCAAAAGCATCAAAAGCTAATTTAATCCGTGATTCATTATATTCCCTAAAAAAAGTAGCCCCATCCTGAGCTTCAGTACGCAACCTGGTTAGAAGGTTAGAATTCAGTTCAATGCCTTGCCTAAAAATCTGACAAACCCTGTCTTCCCGCCTGGGTGCGGGGGAAGGGACTGATTTCTGTTTTTTATTTTGACTGGACTTCAGTCTGGACGCCCGGCCTTTCTGATCAGCCTTCTTTGACTTTTTGTGAAAAAAAAGATCCTTAAGCTTCATCTGATACG
>NVSR01000093.1 GCA_002401295.1 SAR324 cluster bacterium
AATTACGGACGACATCGTCCCTGTTCACAGCTTCCCGCTTTACATTGGATACTGTTATCACACCTGTCGCCCAACTCTTTGTTCCTCTCCACTTTTTTGATATAAATTCCCCCTGATTTTTGCTCTTTACTTTTTACGCACTGACGGTACCTGCTATTGTTACTACCATGAATATCCCGACAGATACTTTCTATTCTGGGAACGCAGGAGCTGAGCAAAAAGAGTAGAAAACAAAAAGTGGCAAAATATCTCTTGTGCCATTGATGGATGGCCATAACTATCTCCCAACTGAGTTTATTCTGCTTCTATGGAATAGCGCAGTACTGTCCAAAAAACGGTGAGAATACAGTTTCGATTTTATCGAGCAATCAAGAGTTTGAAAAGGGAATTGAAAAGAGGGGACACTACTTTTATAGGAGTCCTCAGACTGTTAACTGTTTTTCTGAAATATGAACGGTACCAGATGAATGATAAATCTCAATCTGATTTTATTTGCAGTGTTTTATTTTTTTTACGCCAGGCAGCGGGTGTTATTCCATAGGCTTTTTTGAACTTTCTGATGAAATGAGTCACGTCGTTCCAACCAACCTGAATAGCGATGTTATCTACCTGTTCATTGGTGTGGAGTAATCTTGAACAAGCTTCCGCTAAGCGGCTTCGAGCTATCCACTCACCCACGGAATAGCCTGTTCCTTTCTTCATCGTGGTAGCAAGGTAAGCAGGGCTCCGATGAATGGCCTCAGCGACATCTTTTAAGGAGATTGAGTTTAAACTCTGTTTTTGAATAAACTCTAATGCCTTTGAAATAATAGATGATTTTCCGACGAAAAGTTGTGCTTCCATCTGGGATGCTTTTTTGACCTCATATAAAATTAGTGTCAACAGGCTTTTGACAACGTCAAAAGAATCCGGCTTTGAAAGCCCGCTTTCATTGATTAACTCCTTCATCAGCCCGATGAAATACTCTCGACGGTCCTCAGGCAATTCAAATACAGGCAACGCACCTAGCCTAATTTGCTGAAAAGGGGCCATTAGAGAATGACTCTCATCTAAGTTCAAACAGCCTGTACAAAAACCTAACCACCACACTCCCACATTTTCCCCTTCAAGAGTGCTATGAGGTACACCTGCCGGTACTAAGATTAACATGCCGGGTGTAATCCTGATTTCTTCTCCATGCTTAATTCTTAAGTTGCCCCTTTCTACTAAAGTGATGACATGCTCTGTATGAACTGCATGATGATGAGCGCAAATATCTTTGGAGAAATGATATCCCGCGCTTACTGTGTGTTTGGAATGCAAAATTTTCTACCTTTTAAGTAAATAGGTAAAAATAGGCCGATTTTAGAGAATAAACGACTCTATATTTCTTTATAATTAGCTGTCATTGTTTTAATCAGAGAACAAAAAGCCGAATTTTAATAATACAGATCAATAACTCATTCCAGGACTCATGTCATGCAAAACCAAAAATCAGCCATTGTTTTTAATAAAGAACTTGCATCTTCCTACGATCAGCAATTCTCTAAATTATCTCCCCTGCGCGATGCACTCCATTTGTTTCTCCGCATGGTGCTTTCCGAACTTCCTGCCAAGGCAAGAATTCTCTGCGTTGGTGCTGGAACTGGCTTGGAATTGTTTGACCTTGCGCAAGCATTTCCAGAATGGCAATTCACTGCTGTCGAGCCAGCGGCCCCCATGCTGGATCTCTGCCGTCAGCGCGCAGAAAAGATGGGCATCACATCACGTTGTACTTTCCACGAAGGGTATCTTGATACGCTTCCCGAATCAGATGCTTTTGATGGGGCAACTTCTATTTTGGTTTCTCAGTTCTTGCTACAGCCAGAGAAGCGATGTGACTTTTTTCGTGAAATCGCCGCAAGACTACGTCCCAATGGGTATTTGGTGAGTGCTGATTTAGCTTCCGATATGTCCACTGCAGCTTACAAAAGCCTTTTTGAGGTTTGGATACGGACACTGAAATATTCTGAAATGCCAGCCGAAAAACTTGAAATACTCCGTGCCTCATATGGCCGGGATATAGCCATACTCCCGCCAGAGCAAATTGAATCAATCATTGCATCGAGTGGATTTGATGCACCCGTATTATTCTTTCAGAGCCTCCTCATTCATGCCTGGTATTCCAGGTTAGCTTCCTGAAACTGGGGGCTCAATAGTGCTGAAGTCAGAGACACTGCGCTTACTCCGACCTACTTGTGGAATCATCAGTTTTAAAGGGTGAGTTTTCCCCTCACCGAGCAACTACGACAAGGTATGAAAAAGCTCGGTGAGATTACCGCTGACTTGCCTGAGAGCAGGTTAGTTATACTTACTGAAGCGAACCAGATAATGGGGTGAGCTGGAAAGCGAAATTTCATCACTGCCCTGATGATAAATATTCAGAAGTGTTTCCGGAGAAACTTGCAGGTGTGCTTTAACGGTTTCATCACCCAACATATTTTCTTCTATAACGATGATAGGAACATTCTTGGAGTTGAGTTTAAAAGGCTCAAGCCAAGTCATCACTTGCCTTTCCGCTTCCTCCACACAGGAGGCCACGTCATAATAAAAATTACTTTTCCCGATGGTAATTTTCAATTCCATGTCTCCACTGCACTCAAAATCCAAGGGTTCGTTATCATCTGTTTTAGCTATGAAAGACAGTGTCACTTCAATGCCGGCAGTGAGCATTGCTTCGATTGTTTTGATGTAATCCAGAGATTCTTTGATTCGATTCTTTTGTTCGGGAGTTAAAGGATAATCGTAATCCAGTATCTGTATACGAAAACTCCCCTGCAAATAAAGAGCGATGTGTTGCTTTTCCCCTTTGATCTTATCTACGGTACTCAAGCGTTCCCTAGCCATGCCATCATCCACGACTAGTCCTTCAATGTCCGAAAAGATAGAACTGGTAATGCTTTCTCTTAAGGCTTTGCGCTGGGTCGGCATGTAGTATTTATTCCAGCTTTTATTCACCAGAGAAGGCATATTCTCTACTTTGGTAATACTCAGATTTTTATATAAATCATCAAAGGCTTGATTCACAAAAAATGGAAATGATTGGGATAGTTGCTTCGGAATACTACTGACCAGTAGACCAATTTCAATGGTTTTATAAACCACTCCCTCTTTGGGGTTGAAAATCTCAACCTGAACAATTAGAGTTTCTTCATTCTCCTGAAAAAATTGACCTTTGATCACTAAGTTGCTTTCTACTAAGGTGGCAAATTCTGAGGAGTCCATTCTCTGGCCTTCCGGTTGCTTGGCTAAGGCATTGCGGATTTTTTGCTGCTCAATAAAACGGATGCTACTATTTGTCTGACTTGCCTGTGCTGAAGTCAGATTCAATAATTTGGAGGACAGATAAGAACTGAATTCAAGATTCCGATCGGTTGTTTTTTCTCTGATGTCCAAAACCGCAATATCAGGAATTGCCGGTAGCCCACCGGACCGCATACCTGTGCTGATGCCTTGTGAAATATCTTGAGCCAGCTTTTTGAGACCATCATCGAGGGGATAATATTTTCGCTCTTCTTTAAGTTTGGGGGCAGTACTAGAACAACTAATGAATGAAAAAATCGCGATAAAAATCACAAGAAAACTTAAAGATTTCTGTTGCAGCCACATGAAGAACCCCCTGATAACAATAATGATCAAGAAGAGTCTCGATTGTTCGAGCTCGGATGGTCAAATCCTAGAATTGGATTATTAACAGATATGTGGAGAATGAATCACATCTGCCTGATTTCCATTATAAGCTTTACCAAAGAGGTGTAAAGTTTTTTGGGTCTATACCTTTCCACCAAAAACTCGAAGTTGTAGTTATCTCTTGCACTTCATTGGGCTTTCTTCTTTTTTTAAGAAACCTGATGATTCTAGTCTTGAAACTGCGTAAAGGCAATCCACCCTCCTCTTTTTCTTTCAACTCCTTTAGTTATACTTGCGAAATCGAACCAAATATTGTGGTGAACCTGAAAGAGAAACTTCATCGCTGCCCTGATGATAAATATTCAGGAGAGTTTCCGGAGAAACCTGCAGATGTGCTTTGATGGTTTCATCACCTAATATATTTTCTTCCACAACGACAATGGGAACATTTCTGACTTTGAGTTTAAAAGGGTCAAGCCAAGTCATCACTTGCCTTTCTCCTTCTTCGACACATGAAGCGATATCATAGTAATAATTATTCTTCCCAATGGATATTTTCAATTCCATGTCTCCATCACACTCAAAATCCAAGGGATCATTATCATTGCTTTTGGCAATGAAAGCGAAAGTAATCTCAACACCTCTGAGCAGCATCGCTTCAATTTTTCTGATGTAACTCATGGATTCTTTAACTTTAGCCTTTTGTTCCTGAGTTAAATGGTAATTATAATCAAGCACTTGTATGCTAAATTTTCCCTGCAAATAAAGAGAGAGGTGTTTTGTTTCAAGTTTGATATTCTCCACACTGCTCAACCGATCCTTAGCCATAGCATCACCGACAACCAATCCTTCAAGATCAGAAAAGATAGAATTGGTGATGCTTTCTCTTAAAGTTCTACGATGGTTTGGAGTGTAGTATTCGTTCCAGTTTTTATTCACTAAAGAAGGAATATTCTCCAACTTTGCCTCACTCAAACTTTGATATAAAGTATCAAAAGCTCGATTCACAAAAAATGGGAATGATTGTGTTAATTGCTTGGGGATGCTGCTGACTAACAGACCGATTTCAAGGGTCTTATAAACCGTTCCCTGTTTGGGGTTGAAAATCTCAATTTGAAGAATTACACTCTCCTCATTCTCCTGAAAAAAGCTCCCTTTGATTAACAAGTTGCTTTGTATCAGGGAAGCTAACATCGAAGAATCTATTTTTTTATCTTTCGGTTGATCAGCTAAGGCATTGCGAATTTTTTGCTGTTCAATAAAAAGGATACTACCTACTTCTTTACTCACTTGAGTTGAAGTCAGATTCAATAATTTGGAGGATAGGTAAGAACTGAATTCAAGATTTTGGCCGGTTGTTTTCTCTTCAATATCCAAAACCGCGATATCGAGAATTTCTGGAAGCCCACCGGATTTTATCCCTGTACTGAGACCCTCTACAATCTCCTGAGTAAGCTTTTTAAGTCCATCATCTAGTGGATAGTATTGCCTGACTTCTTTTAGCTTAGGGGACGTGCTACCACAGCCAATCAATAAGAGCATTGCTATAAAAATAAGTAGGAAACCTGTAAGTCGTTGTCGTTGCCGCATAAGTTTGCTCCTGATATATAGAAGGAAGGTCGAAAAGAGCTACTATTACTTCGAGCTCCAATGGTCAAAATATGGAATTTGGTGATTTACAGGCAGGTGCGGGATTGATGTTACCTGCTTGATTTCTTTTATCAGCTTACCCAGGGGGCTGTAAAGCTCTTTGAGCCATACGGTTCTGTGTGAATAATTGGTATTAAATCAGCGCATTTATTTGATATAGTTGGATTATTATCTTACTCTATAATCCAACTAACCCAGTAGAGAAACTGGAGCAAAAAGGGAGGTTGGCAGAAAGCGAAGAGGATTAATAAAGCCTTCCACAGCCCTGATCATCCTTTACAAAGATAAGGGTTCTTCATTTTCACCTGTCCACCGATCTCGGTGAGTAAACTGAGAGTTCCCATAAAAGTCCGGTCAAAATACAACTGATCGCGATGCATCCCTGAAACGAGATTACTACCCTTGGGATCCAACATCTCTTTACTGATTCCTTGCATTGTGGAGAAATCATAAACATCGTTCTGAAAGGGAATGGCAATCCATGCGGCGAAGTTCTTCAAGGTAGGTAGAATCTGTTCACAAAAAGTTTCAAAGGGGAGATCCTCCTTCAAAATTCCCATATCAATGTTGATTTGAAATAAGGCTTTTGCATCCAGTTCCTCTTGCAAAATAATAGCAAACAAGCGCTGAATCTTCTCGATAAAGTCAGGACTCAAGTGTTTGACACAACCAAAATCCAGCATACCTAACTTCCCCTCTTTCATGAACAGGTAGTTGCCCGGATGGGGGTCAGCATGCACACAGTACAATTCAAAAGCAGAAGTCAAAAAGCAATCCCAAACCAGCTGGCCGAAATGGTTTCGCAGCTCCTGGCTGGGTTTTGTCTCCAACCAGTCCTTCAGGTGCAAGCCCTCCAGTTTGGCACTGGTTAAAATGCGCTTACTGCTCAACTCCTCTTTGACTTCGGGGATTACAATGTCAGGGTGATTGAGATTTTCACGAAACCACTGCGTATTTTCCAATTCCTTTTCGTAGTTAGTCTCTTCTTTCAGCCTCTCTTCTATCTCTTGCAGGGCAATTTCAATAGCCCGCTTATCCGGTAAGAAGCGCGTTGTCTTGACCAGGGCCAGCATAAAGTTACGAATCATGCTCAAGTCACTCTCAATAGTCTGAGCAATTCCAGGATATTGGATTTTGACTGCTAAGGCTTGTCCATCCAGAGAGATGGCATTGTGTACTTGTCCCAAACTGGCGGCAGCAAAGGCATGAGCATCAAACTTCTGAAAAACCTTTGTCGGTCCCAATTCGAATTCCTGTACAAAAGCCTTGTAAATTAAAGCTCGGTTCAGAGGTTTTCCCTGATGACAAGCTTGGGCCAGCTGTTTGCGTATACCCTCTGGAAGCATCCCTGTTTCCATACTCAATAATTGTGAGACTTTTAATGCGGTTCCTCGCAGTTGACTCAACATGGCAAAAAGCATCTTACCAATCTCTTCCTGAAACTGCAGCTCCTGCTCTTTTTTCTTATCTTCAGATCTGAATTTTTGGCTAGTATAGTGAAATAAGGATTTAGCTCCCGCCTTGGCCAGAGTGACTCCGGCAAGAGATCCTCTCGAAAATTTACCTGCAGGGATCTTTTTTGCTGCTTTTTCTACCATTTGCCCCCCATCAGACCACCAATCGTTTGCAATTTTTTCAAGGTTCCCATGGATCCCCCCAATAATCGAAACATTTGCCCCTTAAATAAAACGCCCATCAAATCAAGGCCCTTGTTAATCACTCCACTTTTTAAGAAAGTGATGCCCAGATCCAGGGAGACATCAATCACCTGAGTGGTATCAGCGAATTCTTCCGATTCRTCACGCAGCCAATAAAAGATGATRGCAAARGTGTATTCCACCATTAGTTCAGGCAATACTCCCTGGAGAGGGAAGTTAGGAATCTCTTCGGATTCCAAGGCGTCGTGCAAAAACTCTTCATAGGCCCGCAGCAACTCCTTTTTAATGGGTAGTGTTTTTTGAAAAAGAAACTGAGGGGAGTGAAAAATCATTTCCAGGCTTTGTTGCACAAACTCCCGATCAGCCAATAATTGCTGCAGGTAGGTTTCTAGAAAAAGCTGCAGTTTCTCCTGAAGGCTGAACTCCGATAAATCTTCAACCTGTTGCACTTCCGCCACTACATCCTGAGTTTTTAAATCAAAATAATCCAATAGGATCTTTTCCTTCACGGGGAAGTACTTGTAGATCGTGGCGTCGCCAATCTCCGCTTTGCGCGCAATCTGTCTCATGGATGTATTTTTATAACCCTTTTCCTCCATCAGCTCAACAGCAGCCCTTAAGATTCGACGCTTTGTCAGTTCTTTCTGTTCCTTGCTTATTTTCATTTTTTACCTA
>NVSR01000094.1 GCA_002401295.1 SAR324 cluster bacterium
CTTTGCCCTAATTCTTATACTAAAAAGGAGCAGCCAAATTCTCAGATAAAAAGGAAAACTTATAAAAAAAAATCTAGCCCTATATCCAAAGTAATATTTACTCCTAGATTTCGATTTCGAATCTCTTTCTCTTGAGCTTGTTTTTTTTGCTCCCTTTGTTTTTCCAGTGCTCGTAAACGAGTAATTTCTTCTTGTACTCCAAGTTCTACAAAATTATAATCTTGATTATGAAAAGAAAATCCTGCCACAACTCCTCTTTTTTCATAAGGAGAAAAACCAACTTTTTGAGCAAAATATATCAACTGTCTTACCGTTTTCGCTTCCTTCAAAAGTATACCTATTATTTTCTTTTTTTCCTTTTTTTTCATTATTACTGACTGCTGTATATTTACTTGATTAGTCTGGGAACGTATCGACTCAAACCATTGTTTTTGTTGTACTTTATTTTGTTCTTTTAGATGGTTCTCTAGATATTTATTACTTGCAACGCTTTTTATTAAACTGAGCTTTTGTTTTTTTTGAGATAATGACTGCGTTTTTATCTGTTTTTTTCCTTTCTCTAAATTCCATAACTGTTCTTTAGGAACACCTAACGTACTAAAACGATACTTCCGATTCTTATATATTACTCCAGTTAGTTTCCCTCGATATAAATACAATTCTAAATTTTCCTGCTCTAAAAAATGCATGAATTCATCTTTCGTTTGGCTATAATCTAACATCTGGAGAATGGCTTTCTCTAGCTTTTCTTTATCCAATTTTTTATGYGMTNYYCAANNCYKCYWYWWWGWTTGNNCWCCNTMTYTMCNTKMYWRKMTTTCTTGCTTCTTTTTCCTGTAATCGGTATTTCTCTTTTTTGTTTATGTGTACGATAGAATGTGTTAATTCTGGGTACTTCTCTAGCTGATATTTTTCGATTGATTTCCGAAGATGAGCAAACTGTTTATTATCTAATCGCATAACTTTAGAAGAACAACAAGCAGTTCCACTAATCAAAATATGAACATGACAATGCCCTTCCTCTATATGCGGTTTGGCCAAAACGATAGCATCGTTAGCTCGAAGTGCAATATACTTTTGAGTAATATCTTCTAACTGTTTAAGCGTTACTTTATCTTTCTGTGAAAAGGATAATACTTCATGATAAATTACAACACCATTTTTTCGCTTTTTTCGGAATTCGTCATTCGCATAAAATGCTTTTTTAAACTCTTCTTGATTCCGTGCATACATATTATGTGCAATGAAAAACGTATCATTGATATCGTCTATTCGTTCCTTATCACAAAGCACGTAATCGACTAACCTACCTATGTCACTTTTCTGTTTACAACGAAGCATTTTAATAATCATACCTCTTTATTTTTTACTTTATACTTTTCGACTATTTCCGAAACAGTATCAATATATTTTGGTCGTTCTATAAATACCCTTTCAAGACTACTTTCTAATATTTTTGGAGTTAATAGGTTTACTTTAATGCTTTTTTCTATCTCTTCTAATAAACTATAAATTGCTCCTAATTGACCTTGTTCTGTTCCTTGATGACTATTTACATGTCGAGCAATCTGATTAATATTTGTGCCGATTTTTCGCAGTTGAATAATAACTTGGAGAACCTGTTCTTCATTTGGAACTACATAGACTTGATTGAGGTATCCCAAAAGAGCCGATTTTATAAAATAATTCAATTTCATTTGATGCTTTTGAGCAGCCTTTACAAATTGTGTATTCTCTTCCGAATCTAAGCTGATTGTCTTACGAATTCGTTTTTGCCCATAGTTTTGATGATAAGCTTTTTGGTATGCCTTTCTCCATTGAGCTTGTAGCTCTATGCGTTCTGTCTCGCTTAATTTATCGGTAAGATTATTAACGAGTAAATAATCTTGAAAGCTCTTGTATTTCATATTTGGTCATTTTGGCTAAAATGAAATCAATTGATATTTGAGGGGTCTTAGGGGCAATCCCCTATCAAGCGGACAACTTGTTGGAGGGCAATTTTGGTGTAAAATCCTTTGGATTTGGCACAAACTTGCGTACTTGCTACAAAAAGATAAACCCCTTCCCTATAAAAAAGCATATAACACTATTTTAAGTTCCATCACGCTCCTTTTTTATTCCCCTTCTATCAAAAACACTCTAAAAACTTTTGGTCTATCCTCCTTCTATATGTATAGTCCACCTCACATAAACAGAGACCTATTTTCCTTGGGTTTCTGTCTTTTTATTTATTCATCTATTTTATATGGTGCATCATTCCGAAAATTCAAACAATCAAATAAAATTACAAAGGAGTAAAAATAATAATCAAAAAAGTAATTTCATAAAAAAAGAAATTCGCCTTCGTCCAGCAGAACTCTCTCTCTTACAGGAAGCAACAAAACAACACAAAAGTCGATTAACCGTCTTCATAAAACAAGCAGCCCTTGCCTATATCCAAGGGGTTTATATTTTACCCGATGATACACAAATCAAACACTTCGAGCGGAGTCTTCGGCAGGTAAGTGATGCCGTCCATTATCTCTCTCAAAGAGCGCATGAGTTTTCTGATTCACAGTTTCAGGAACTTCAAGACTTAATCACTACCTTAGAAGGTTCATTGCATACTATTTTCCACAAACCCCAAAGACTAGAAACACTTTTAGAGGAAATGGTCAAAGAACATCCCAACATTCATAAATGGGTTCGGAAACAACTCAAAAGGATAGAAAGAGAGTCCTCCAAATAAATACTGCGCTATCCCTTTTTTGATGACATGATTATCAAATCTTATGCTCGAAAATCGCCTTCCTTTACTCAATTAATCCGTTATATAGCAGAAGAAAGAGCCCATTCTAAGAAGCCAATTCGTTTTTTTCAGTGTCTGCCTTCTCAAAATTTGGAGCAAATTATACTTGCTTTTCAAGAAAATGACAAACACCGAATATCTCGAAAAAATGGCAATGCTTGTTACCATTCTATTCTCTCTTTTCATACCTTAGATAGCCCTGCTATTACTACGGAGACACTCTATGATTTAGTACAATATTATATTCACCTGCGAGCACCTCATACACCTTGTTTTGCTCAAAGTCATCACGACAAAGAGCACATTCATATTCATGCGCTTATTGCGGGAAATGAATATAAGAGTTCAAAGACAACTCGTCAAAGTAGAAGAGAATTTTATCAGCTTCGAGCACATTTAGAACAATATCAAGAAAAGAAATACCCACAGCTGCAACATAGTCTCGTTTATGGGCGTATGCGAGATTTTCCCAAACAAGAATTGCAACAAGTTTTATTAGATGCTTACGACAAAGCAGAAAGCGAAAACCAATTCTTTCAAATCGTGCAGCAGGCATTTCCTAACCTTCAGATAAATCAGAAAAATAWACTCCTCTCCTATCAAGATAAACCGTATCATTTTTCTGACTTTGGTATTGACCTCTCCTTATTCAAACGACTAGAACAGCTCCAACAAATCGAACACTCCTTTTCTCATGAAAGAGGAAGAGAACGATAAATATTTCTTTATCCCATTGTATGCCTCATTTTAAATCGGCTCATTTTTTACCCTTTTGGAAACGTTGGCTCTTACTCAATTCTTGGAACAAAGGCTTGGTTATTGATGGGAAAAATAAGATTTCTTTAAATAGATCTTATCAAAATTTATTACTCATTGCTCCTACTGGATATGGAAAAACTAGTCGTTATGTCTTAACGAATGCTTTGAATTTAGATGGAAACTGCTCGGCTGTATTTACAGATCCTGCTGGAGAAATTTATATCACGAGTAAACGCTATCTCAAAAAGAAAGGCTACCACGTGAAGTCTCTTGATTTGCGAGAAGGATTTTCCAGTTTACAATACWATCCTTTTTTTCGAGTTRATTCACCTTCTGATGCCTCAAAGATGGCACATATTATCATTCAAGCAGCCTATCCCATTCAAGGAGGTGATACTTTTTGGGTAGATTCTGCTAAAGCACTCCTGGGCTTACTCATTGAATATCTTCACCAACAAAAAGAAAGCACTCCAACGCTATCAAAGCTCTACCAACTTTTACAACAAATGAGCTTCAATCAAAAACATTTACACAAGAAATTTAGCCAGATACTCAACGAAGAACAATTTGAACGTTATAAGGCATTCAACGCCCAAGATGGTAAGACGATTGCAGGTATACTCTCTACCTGTAAAAGTTCATTACATCCACTTTCCGACCCCCACATACGAGCTATTACAAATAAAGAAACACTCCATTTCGAAACCTTGAGAACAAAACCAACCGTTCTTTTTATCATAGTACCAGAACAGGAATTGATTTATTTTGGCTTTCTACTCTCTTTAGTTTACAGTCAATTATTTAGATTTTGCCTGATAATGCCAACAGGAAAAAAAACCTATCTTCCTATTCGCTTTTTCTTGGATGAAGCTGGAAATATGAATATTCCAAATCTTCCCACCTATCTCACTGTACTTAGAAAACGGTCGGTATCTGTAAGCGTTATTATTCAAGAGTTCCAACAATTAGAATTTCAGTACAAAAATCAGGCACAAATTATTATCAATGGTGGATGCACCAATCATATTTACTATCCTGCCTTGGGGTTAAACACTTGTCAGCAACTCGAAAAAATACTTGGGTCAAAAACCATATTAAAGAAAAGTAATGGAAAGGTAACGTCTACTAGACAGCCACTCATGAGCAATGATACCATCCGAACTATGCCCTCTAATCGTGCCTTGTTTATCACTGGAAACCAGCGTCCTGTTTTACTCAAAACAAAAGCTTGGTTTCAACAATTTTTACTCCGACGAAGAGCTAAATAAAATCAATTTTATTGAATACGTTTTGTACTCAATAATCACTAAGCAGGGTCAAACGCATACTTGGGTATCCGAACTATAAATACTCCTTTTTCTCAATAGATAAGTTTTTCATACCTCGTAGCCCTTTTTAATGTTCCCATTTTCTGAGCAACAAATACAAGAATTTCAACAAATCTATAAAATAAAATGTTGTCAAGAATTATCGAAAGAAGAGGCAAAAAGAATTGCCAATGAAATCATGGCCGTCTATATTTTACTTACGAATCAACATCATATTTTTCCATATCTAATTAACTACATAGAATCTGAAGATTCGTCTTAACTTTTATTCTTCTCAAAATGCTCAAAAATGCCCCTCAACAATACAAGGTTGCCTTGTATGTCCGTAAGTCTTCTGAATCAGAGGAACGACAAATACTTTCTATTGATTCCCAGATCAGCCATCTGAGGGAATTAGCAGAACAAAAAGGCTTTCTTATAAAAGAAATCATAGAAGATGCTGCTTCTGCCTACAAAGCCAGTAATCGACCTGGTTTTGATTTGTTAATGCAGCGAATTAATCAACAGCAAATTGATATCATTCTTTGTTGGAAAGGCGACCGCTTAGCAAGAAACATGACCGAAGGAGGAAAAATAATGGACTTATTACAAGAAGGAAAAATTAAAGGAATTCTGACACCTTATCAACACTACTATCCAGAAGATAATATCCTTCCTCTTGCTATTGAATTGGGGATGGCAAAACAATACAGCAATGACTTATCAAAAAATATTAAACGAGGAAATAAAACAAAGATTGATAGAGGAGGCTTCTGCCATAGACCTCCTTGTGGCTATTTGAATAATCGTTTTGAAAAAACAATCATCAAAGACCCTGACCGTTTTAAGGTAGTTAAGAAGATATTTCAATTGATGCTCACAAAACAATACTCTATGCCACAAATATGCACCATAGCTAATGAACAATGGGGATTTAAAACGCGCCAAACTAAACGTATGGGTGGAAATCCACTGAAAGTATCAACCCTACACAAAATATTGACTAATCCATTCTATTATGGATTAGTTCGTAATGGAAATCATCAAAAAATAGGCAACCATACTCCAATGATTAGCCAAGGAGAGTTTTATAAAATTAAAGATATACTCAAAAGCCAAGGCGCTCAAAAACCAAATGAAAAGATGTTTTTTGCCTACACCAACCTTTTTAGATGCCAAGAATGTAATTGCAGTATAACTGCAGAAGAAAAAATCAAATATAACTGTCCAAAGTGCAAGAAAAAACAAGGGGCAAAAAACCCTAAGCAATGTACTTGTGGTTTTCAAATAACAAAAAAGATAATCCAAAAAGGAAGACACTATACTTATTATCGCTGTACCAAGAAAAAGAAATTAGCCAATGGCAGAAAATGTTCACAACCTTGCATTCGGAAGGAGATATTGGAAGAACAAATCTTACATCATCTATCTTCTATCAATCTACATACTGAATTCATTGAGTTTGCAAAAAAAGCATTGGACTTGTTTACAGCACAAGAAAACAAACAAAAGGGGCTGAAACAAAAAAAAAATCAACAAAAGCAAGGTTTAATAGAAAAGCAGCTTATCAATGCTATGAAAATGAGAATGGCAGACGAAATTAGTGCAGAGCAATTTTTATCTCTAAAAATAGAGTTAGAGAAGGAGAAGCGATTTATTCAAAAAAATAAGATACAATCTAAGGACTGGAAAAAAGAGGCAAAACAATCACTAGAACAAGTTCAGAATATTAGAAAACGATTCTTAAATTTAAGTCCTAAAGAGAAAAAAACACTCTTAAATAAATTAGGCTCGAACCCCACTTTATTTAATCAAAAATTACTCCCAGACTGGAAAAAACACTATTCTATCTTTTCTTCTTTACAAGAAGCAAAAACATATAGGTTAGAATCACCTTTAAGCCAGTCTATATCTGACTTAAATCAGTGCGAAAAAGAACATCATATAAGTTGGTGGAGCAAGTTAGATGAAGTTCGAACTTTTTTGTCTACAGAAAAACAAGAGTAAAAGATCTTTATTTTTGCTATTAAAAAAAATGACACTAGCTGCCATTTTCCCAATCTTGATACATTTGAGCTCCTATGATTTCAACAGCAGTCCAAACTAAATAGTTTTTCAAATCTGTATCCTGAGGAATAGTTATTTCATAATTTTCTCTTAGTGTTTCTATTTCTTCGTAAAAGTTGTCAAAAAATTTACGGGTATCTTGATAATAAACTAACTCCCCTATCATACCAGATATACAACCATGAGATACTAAATCTTGGAAGAATGATTTTGGAGGTTCGATTTCAAGAGCAATTTTAGCAATAAATTGAGCGATACTACCAGATTGTTTTTCAAC
>NVSR01000095.1 GCA_002401295.1 SAR324 cluster bacterium
CTTTAGACGCCTTATCCCGAGGATCCTACACAGCTCTCTTACGTGAACATTTGCTCACTCGTGGCCAACGGATCCAGATCTAAAACTTCACAAACTAACGGTAGCGCCGCCCTACGCGGTGGCCAAAACTTCACCCGGAGAATCCAACTCAACGATAACAACGCCCAACGTAGCCCCAAAAGGATACCAATCAAACAGAGGTCCTCCCTACTTGACTAAAATTGCGATAACATCATCAAAACAAAAAACATTCTTCAATCAAATGCGGCAGAGTTTCCAGACCTATAGGTTTCATTAAATACTTACGAATCCCAATCTTCCGAGCTTCTTCTGCAGTGAATGTGTCGCTATATCCTGTAGTGAGAATAATCGGCAGCTCTGGACGCATCAGCAATAGCTCCCGACTCAATTGTTTTCCCGTCATACCGGGCATGGCCTGATCGGTGATTACCAAATCAAACCGGAATGAACTCTTTTTAAACAAAGTCAAGGCCGCTAACCCGTTATCACAAAGAGTGACCCTATATCCCTGCTCTTGCAAAAATTCTTGGTATCCTTCCGCGATCATCGGTTCATCTTCTACGATCAGGATATGCTCTGTTCCCTGCCTTGCTACAGGAGAGTGCTTTGATTCTTCAATATTTTCTCCTTCTATGAGGGGGAAACTGATCGAAAATAGAGTTCCTTTTCCTAATTTACTGACTACCCCGATGTCACCTCTCAAGTCTTCCACAATACTATGAACCAACGAAAGGCCCAGTCCTGTCCCCTTACCGACTTCCTTAGTCGTAAAGAAGGGATCAAAGATCTTTTCCTGATCCTCCAAAGAGATCCCGCAGCCCGTATCCTTAACAGTCAGTTTTAAACACTGCCATTTTTGGCCTTTGCTTGAAGGAAGAGTCTGTTTTGATTTTTTTAAATTTATCTCTACCAGCCCACCTTCTGCTTCCATAGCATGCGTTGCATTGGTGCATAGATTTATGATTAATTGATGAAGTTGCGTCGGATTTGCAAGCACAAAACCAGAGTCTTGTTCAATCTCCTGACGGATTTCAATATTGGCGGGGATGGTTGCTCTGAGCATATCCAATGCCTCAGTGATAATCAAAGAAAGGTTAGTAGGAGAGCGATTGATAGTCTCCTTACGACTAAAAATGAGAATTTGTTGCACCAGTTTGCTGGCTCTCTCCCCGGATGCATATATTTGCTCAAGATAGTGCTTTTCCTTATCATCTCTGGGACCTTTTTTCTGGAGCAATGCTGTGAAGCCTAAGATTGCTCCAAGTATATTATTAAAATCATGGGCGATTCCACCTGCCAAGGTGCCTAAAGATTCCAGTTTCTGAGAGCGGTAACGTTGATCTTCCATCTCACGACGTTCTTTTTCCAATTGCTTACGCTCCGTAATGTCTTCCACAACCCCCAAGTAACCGGTCATCTTTTGCCCATTCCATAAGGGTACGGCCTTGGCAGTAACCCAGAGGATCCTGCCATCTTTATGCCGATAATGAATTATTCCTTCATAATTCCCTTGATTTTTGACGGAATGCTCCCATTCCAAGAAAACACGTTCAAAATCATCTGGATGGATAGTTTTTTTCCACCCCTCTCCTAAAGATTCCTGATAGCTCAAGTTAGTCATTTTTTGCCAGGCGGGGTTGGTGTAGACACATTCTCCCCTTATATTGGTCAGGAAAATACCAAGGGGTAAAGCCTCTGTCATGGTTCGGAACTTAATTTCGCTTGCTTGGAGTTTTTCCTCAGCCTGCTTGCGTTCGGTGATATCCTGGGCTACACAAACCACTGCCTGCAGCTTTCCCCTTTGATCTCTCATTACGGAGCCTGAAAAGAATACGGGCACAATGTTTCCGTCTTTGGTTAAATAATTCTTTTCAATCCCTTTGATGAAATCTCTCTGATTTAAGTCCTTCACTCCCTTACCTGGGAACAGCCTTTCGTCTTCGATGACCATTGATATCAGCTGTCCGATTAGCTCATTTTCACCATAGCCCAAAAGATTTAGTGTTGCCTGATTCACTGTACGGATAGTGGCATCAGGGTTGATCACAATGAGACTGTTGATCATAGAGCTGAGAATATTATCCAGGTAACTACGAGAAAGCATTGCACTTTGCTGCGCCTGCTTTAAGGCAATACCTTGCTTCACAGCCCCTTGTAATTCAAATATATTAAAGGGTTTTCTGATAAAAAGATGAATACCTAACTCATAACATTGCTGTACATCGTCATCATCTCCATGCCCGGTGAGTACAATCACCAGATAGGGATCTTCAGGAGACAGCTTGAGCTGTTGCAAGACTTCAAGGCCATCCATCAAGGGCATACGTAAATCCAAAAGTACCACCAGAGGAGAACATTCATGGAATCGCTCCAGTCCTTCTTTACCATTTTCAGCAAATTGCAATTCGTAGGGTTCATATTTGAGAGCATCCCCGATTGATTCTCGAATATCCGGCTCATCATCAATGATCAAAACAGTGGGCTCACTCATAACATCTTCTCAATAGGTAAAGTTATGATAAAGGTAGCCCCCTGATCAGGTTGTGAATGGCAGATCATCTCTCCATGATGGGCTTGGATAATTCCATAGGAAATAGAGAGCCCCAGACCTGTCCCTTTCCCTTCTTGTTTCGTTGTATAGAAGGGATCGAAAATACGCTCCAAGAATTTTGAGGGAACTCCGGGTCCACTATCAGAGAATTGGATTTCAACCTTTTGCTGTTCAGGAAGACGCACCGCTTTGATGGAAATGTGGCCTCCATTTTGAATTTCCAGCACCTCAATGGCATTTTGAATCAGGTTGATAAAGACTTGTTCCAACTGGAAAGGGTTGCCCCTGAGAGGGGGGCATTCCCTCTCCAAATCCTGATGAAATTGAATATTTTGGAGCCGCATCCGTTCGGAAAGCAGCAGCAGGGTGTTTTCCAGGACATCACTCAAATTAACTCGGACAAATTCCATTTCTTGATCACGTCCTAGAGTGCGTAAATGCCTAATGATGGCTGAAATCCGTTTGATCCTTTCCTTAAAGGCTTTGAGAGTCGTGTGTACCTGTGGCAGGTCTGTTCTTCCCTTCTCAATATCTAATTGAAGTATTTGTACCTTGGTACTAATGTAAGTCAGTGGTTGATTGATTTCATGGGCAATTCCTGTTGCTAACTCTCCTAATGAAGCTAGTTTTCCTGATTGAATCAATTGTGCCTGAGTAGATTTGAGTTTTGCATTCAATCGCTTCATCTCCTGGAACTCTTTCCGTTCCGTAATATCTTGGGCCACACAGACAATCCCCTCTAACTGTCCCTCGCTATCCCGCATCACGGAACCGGAAATGAGCATAGGAATATTGTCCCCCTTTTTGGTGCGATAGAGAACTTCTTGATCACGGATAAAGCCCTTCTGTTCTAATATTTCAAGCCCTGTCCCCCGGAATATTTTTTGCTCTTCTTCCATAATGATAGTACTGATGTTTTGCCCTATTAACTCTTCTTCTGAATATCCTAAGAGTGTGAGGACGGACTGATTCAATATCCGAATCGTGGCATCAGGGTTGATCACAATCAGGGTATCGATCATAGAAGCTAGCACTTTCTCGACATAGGCTTTTGAGACCGTAATGCGACTTAGATTTTCTGTCATTTGATTAAAGGTAGCAGCAAGAATTCCGATTTCATCTGTGCTAATGATCTTTGCTCTAACATCTAAATTCCCCTTTCCAGCAATTTGCATCGTTTGAGACAGGTGCTCAATAGGGCGTGTGAGGGTTTTGCCCACGATATAAAAGACTCCTACCAGCAGGATACCTACGATACCAGAGAGGAATGCTATTTTTTGGGCGACCTGATAAATAGGGCTAAAAACGATCTGGAGAGGGGTTTTAATGAATAATATCCAATGATGTCCTTGATAGTTCAGAAAACCTCTTTGATCCGCATAAGAAATGAACACGTCCTCTTGGGGATTTATCAGGGAAGGTAGTACCATGCTACCAGATGTTTTTCTCTGCAAAATAGAGTTAATGCCATCAACATCAATCAAGGATTTGTGTAAAAAAATTTGTTGAGAGGAAGAGGTTGCGATAGTTTTCCACTTGCTATTCAGGAGATAGACCTGATGGATAGGGTCTATCTCATTGAAGAGTTGCCTCACTACAAACCAATTGAAATTGCCAATGACTACCCCAAGGATTGGACGATGAGGTTGATTATTATCGTAAATAGGGGCGGCAAAAATAATCGAGGGAGTGGTTTTAGAAAAAAGGAGATCGGAAGTATAGATTTCTCCTCGCATTGCCGATTCATAAGCAACGCGACCGAAATGAAGCGTGTTAATATGGGATGCCAAATATTTTTTTTGAGTAGAGGTGACTATAACACCCTGGATATCTACTAGAAAGAGGTGCCTCCAAGGACCTGTTAATAACAGGTGTTTCTGTAAACGCTTTTGATTTAAGTTGATCAGAGATTTTCCAGCCGAGGTCTTAGAAAATTCTTTGAGTACTATATCTTCTGCAATAACTTGGATATCCTGTCGAACTTTGTATAAAGTCCGGTCAATAGTCCTGATTACTTGTTCAGCCAAGGACTGCTGGTTTGTTCGAATAGAATCTTCAATCACATTACGGGTCAGTTGATAGACTCCGAACCCTAATAATGGGACACCAGTTAAGATGACAACCGTTATAGAAAGAATAAGTTTACTGGATAGATTCATGATGGCTCCACAGAAGGAAGGCTACTTTTTTTTCAGATTCCATTTCAATGCTTGAATAAATCGGTCATCCAGGAGTGTAGTGCTGTCCAGCTCTTCTACGGTCATTTTTTTCTTGATCATAAAGTCATTGATCTTACGAGCTGCACCATGCAATGACTCAAATCCGGCAGCGTAGGTGAAGGCTGTTAGATTGCTCCTGAGATTCATTATGGGTTCTAATTGGACAAATTGCCGTGCCGCATCTGGAGATACTTTATAAGTTTTGGCAATAATTTCAAAAGCATCTTTTGGATGTTCCATAATAAAGAGCATGGTTTTATGCCATACATTGATAAAGGCCTGTACATCATGGGGCCTTTGCTGAATAAAACTCTGATGAAAAGCGGAGCCGTTAGGGACTAGGCCTGGAATCTCCGAAGTATCAAAAAGTTTTCGAGTATTGCCTTTTTTCAGGATCTCTTCAATGTGAGGAACCCAAGTAACAACTGCGTCTACTAAGCCTTTGGTCAGCGCTTCCGGGGCTTTTTCCCCCGAGATGTCTACTAGGATAACATCATTCAGCGTTAATCCATTTTTTTCCAATACAACATCTAATATATACTCCAAATAGTTGTTTTTATTAACCCCAATTCGTTTCCCTCTTAATTCATTGATCGTTTTCGTTTCTTCTCCCGCTAAAATAGCTTGAGAACCGGATGAAGTACCCTGGTAATTTACCAGCGTAAGATCCGCTCCTTTACTATTGAAATTGACCACATCAAATAATGAGAATCCATGGACATCTATTTTTCCTTTGACCATGTCATCAATTGATTTAAAATAATCCTCATAATTGATAAGTTTCACATTCAGCCCCGCTTCCTGAAACCATCCCTTCTTTTCGGCAATATCAATCCAGTACATTCCTGGCCAATAGGCATGAGCTACTTTGATAGGCAATCCTGTTGTTTTCAGCCCCATTTCTGGTTTAGAGGGGAACTGCCACCAGAGTAATCCTACCAAAATAAGGGCTGCTATCACGGTGCTTGGGAATATCAATTTCTTAAACATGGAGTCTCTTCTTTTAAAGATGAAACAGACTTTGAATTAGTTTTAGGGAGCTAGAAAAAAATAGTCCCCACCGAAAAACGGTAGCGCCGCCCTACGTGGCGGCCTCGCAGGGATGTGAAAAATCATATAATTCAATTATTTAATGCATTGAGGTATTAACAGAAGGGGATAGTTTTTTTTCTTCCAAGTCCCTTAAGACAAAATACACGGGAAGATCAGGTGGTACGTTATACGTATATCTGGATATATCTATCTGAAGCATCGGTGCTTATTCTCTCATTGAATGGATAATCTTCAAAGGAAAAAATAAAAGGGAAGTGCATTAATTGATATAATTTTTGTCGAGGACAACTGGAGGGGAACATAGGCTTTGCGGTCAATACTTCAACTAGAGGTAAAGAGAATAGTTTCAGTCAACTCTTTAGGGTCTGAACTATTCCTGAGATTGACCAATATTGGCTCGATGGCGCTAAGCGTTTCTAAACTCTCACCCGTAAATTCAAGGAGAATTTCCTACTGTTCTTTAATAAATAAACCCCTAAAATAGTGGTAAATATTAATATTTTTTTTAATTAGAATGACTTATGTTTTTCAGATCAGAAAGAGCATGTTCTTCAGATTCATGGATAGCAATAATTTTGTCGAGCCTCAAGGCTTTCAAAAGATTCAGACAATTTTCATTCAAACTACACAGAGCCAATCCTTCCTGCTTCCCTTCCAATCCCTGTAAGATCCTAGCTAATAGTCCGATTCCCCTAGAGTCAATCACCGAGACATTCATGCAGTTCAACAAGATTTTTTTGACTGTGTTCTGTTGAGTTAATAACTGCAGGTACTCTTGAACCTTATCAGCTCCGTTTAAAGCCAGGTTACCAATGATCGTAACAATACAGGTTTCATTTTCATACCGATGACTTAATTTCATGCTTATCTCTCAAAATTCTATGACCTATTTATAAATTTTCCGTACTTAACAGTTTACCACTGTAGTTTATAATAGAGAGAACTCCCCATCAGTGGTTCAATTATTCAAGACTTAAGCAGAGTAACGACCAATTGATTTCTACGAGTCAAGTAAATGTAAAATTAGTGTAAAAAATAGCCATTGTTTAGCAAAAAAAATACTTGGCTTTTTAGTCAAATCTATAAAATTATTTATCCATCAGTAATTTTCAACCTCCAGTTTTCAATTAACTGTCCAGACAATCTGTTAGGTATTTGATTCCAATTAGGGACTTGGAAGAAAAAAACTATCCCCTTCTGTTAATACCTCAATGCATTAAATAATTGAATTATATGATTTTTCACATCCCTGCGAGGCCGCCACGTAGGGCGGCGCTAC
>NVSR01000096.1 GCA_002401295.1 SAR324 cluster bacterium
TAAGGTTTTTAATCTTTTGCACTTCTACAGCTGACATGCCCACTGTTCTCATGAGTTCCAAATAGCCTGCCGGATCCTCAATGAAAAAACGGGATTGGCTTCTTAACATGTAATCTCCGCCAATCAGATAAGTCTCTCCACTTTCACCTAAACCAATTTGTCGCCAAAGCTGATTACTGGTCATGACCGCATTGATCTTATCGAGGGGCATCTGAAAAATGAGAATGCCGAGCATTTTTTCCCCATCATAAATCGGGGAAGCAATGAAGGAGGCTGAAGCATTATAGGAGGGGGCATAAGCTTTAAAATCCATCAGCTTGACAAAATCTTTGTCCCTTGCTGATTTTGCGTCTTTAAAAACTTCAGCAAAATTACTGGCATTGTAAGGGCCGGAAAGTAGTGAGGTGGCATAGTCCACCTCTTTATAAACGGAATAAACAATATGCCCTGTTTCAGGATCAACTAAAAATAGATCGTAAAAGCCAAATTTTTCCAGGTAACTGCGGAAAATAGGATGGTAATTGGAGTGAGTCTTGCTGTAAGGACTGCCATCTCCGGCATCCACTAATCGATGTTTTTCCCCTATAGGATTGGGATTTTTAGAAATATACAGCGACTGCAGGGCTCTGGATTGTGGATCCTGAGGTAAATAATTATTGATAGAGTTTTGGCTAGCCTGGTTTCTATTCAAGCGTGGTAAAAAATCTCTACGGTAATAATTTTTCAGTGTAGAGGCCCTGTGCTCCTGTTCGGCAGAGGAGACTTGGTCCACATCGAAATTGTGGAAAGCTGCCTTGAACTCCTTCATGGCCTGGATTGTTTGACGGTTTTCAGAGAGAGTCAGGACTTGGTCACGAATCGTCTGAAAATAACTTTCCACTTGGTCTGCTTTCAGTTCCCGAACCGCATCCAGCTGATTGAAAGCTTGTTGCTTCAGCGCATCCGTTGACTGCGTAATGGAACTAATCGCAATGGCCAAAAAGGGTAAAGCTCCGATAACTAAAAAGCTCACAAATAATTTTACGCCTAGGCTAACTTGTTTCATACCTCTGCTCCTTATAACTGTTTTTTAAAAGATTAAATGTATTTGTTTACATTTATAGCGACCTGAAGATCTCTTCCGCTGGTCGAGATGGCACAGAGGAAACTCCAGACTGTGACCTGCTTTTTTGAAATATGAAAGGTGCCTTCTATTTTAAGAATCTGGAGTGGGTCCTTATGATTATTATAATATTTACTGGAAAAACTGTTTTTTTACATTTTTAGCAAAAGTGCCAAAATATTGAAAGAGAAAAGCAAGATTTCTCACAAAGATTTAATACAGGGCGGCTTTTTTTCCTTGCTTGGACATAGATCATAATACATGATTGGAGACCTTTATTCAGTTGAGCAAAGCATTAAAAACTATCCTGTTAGGATTTTCACTGGTCCGGTGCGTTTTCCTCGGAACTCATTTTTAACTCAAATCAATGATATTTATGTTAAGGAAAAAATTATTAGCTCTTGGATTACTCATTGCTTGCTGGATGCCGGCATCATTGATGGCGGATCAATGGTATGGAGGAGTAGGCATCAGTATCAATCCGGGAGAGTCCAATGCGGATGTCAACCGTGTTCCTTTGATTATCGCTTACGAAACGGAGGATCTCTGGCGTTTTGCTTTTACTGATACGGAGTTTAAAAGCAAGGGTAGTAAACTTGTGTCACGTATTTTTGGGGCAGAGCGGATGTGGGTTAGCCAACTGGAGTCTGGCTTTACTTTGATTAGTTCCTTTGGTCCCGGTTATTTTATGTCTAAATCGGAAACAGGGTCAGCGAATGCTAGTGGTGGTGCTATTGGTATTATCGCGGGAGCTGCACTGCGTCTTGCCATGGATGAAACCTGGTTTTTACAGGGYTCCATGGAATACAAAAATGCGGCCGTGGATTTGGATGGAACCACAGTGAATGCGGGCTATCAAGGCTTGACGATTGCTGCGGGCTATTTTTTCTGAGAAAAATAGATCGCTAGTGATGGTTTTTATCGTTGCGCAGGAAAGTAAGCAGCGGACTCTTGGAGTCCAACAAAAGATGGGTGTAGTGCCCGATAATACAGGCGCAGGCATACATCCAGTAGATCTGCAGGAATTGGAGGACGTTTTCCCAATTAAACTCTCGGAACCATGCATCCCGAACCTGGAAATACTCATACACAGCAGCCAGGAAAACAGAGATGAGCCAGGGAGTAATTTTCCAGTGGGTCCAGCCTCGATGTTTGTGTACCACAGGTAAAATGGAAAGGAAGGCTAAGAGAGCAAACCAATCTAACTTTTTCTGGTAATAAAGCACGCCTTGGCAAACAAAGAGCRAGCGATAAAACCAACGCTGTGGAATGGAGGTGGTGTCCARATCGGGGAAAAGAGACATAAAGCAGGTGATCAGGAATAAACCTGCCAAGGTGGTGATTGAGTTATCCAGCGAGAAGGGAGTCTCAATAAATTGCTGGAGCACTGCCTGATTGAGCGGGCTGTAGCCAGAAACAATCGCTAAACCAGCGACCCCAACTCCTGCTAGGGTTCCACCTGTAATATGTCCCTTAAAATTCATCCGATCCGTTTTGAGAAGAAGTTACTTGGGAAGAACAATTTCAGGATCCTTCTTTCTTTGCCTGTAAAGGATCAAAGTTTTCCCGATTACATGCGCCACATGGCAGTTGATTTTTGCAGCAATCTCTTTAGCCGCTTCTTTGGGACCCATCTCGGAAGTCTTGATCACTTTAACTTTTAAGAGTTCGTGATGTTCCAAAGAGGAGTCCAACTGCTGGATGAAGGTCTCCGTCAGGCCGGACTTTCCCATTTGCAACAAGGGTTTCATTGAATGGGCCAAGCCACGCAAATAGCGAGCTTGTTTCCCTGTAAGTGTTTTTAACTGGTCAGTCATAGAATTACTGATGGGGAAGGGTATTAATCAGACCGAGAGGATTGTAACTCTCCAAAAAGTCCCAATAAAAAAGGAATAATTATGCTTGCTTCTGAAAAAAGAAACAAGCACTAATCTTGTGGGATGGCTTTAAATATAGTATTCCAGGATGGAATGACTATTCAAGAGGTCAATGATCTTTTCGAAGGCTTGCTCCGGGCTTTCTTCCAATCCCAGGCACAGATCCACAGGATACTTGCTAAACCTGTTTTCTCCCACATTAACCACTAAGATTTCATGGGGTTCGTTCAAGAGTTTCAAACGTTCCAGATCATAATCATCGGCTTCTGCCAAAGTGGTGATGAAGATTTGTCCCGCATCGGTCATGATACGAGCCAGCTCACCTACCTTACGAATTTGTTCGGCTCTCTCTTCCACCACATGACGGGGAATGCTGCGATCCAAACCCAGATTAAGGTTTGAGAGGCTCAGGTAATAAGCATTATAGTTTTTATTGAAGAGTTGCTTCTCCAGATTCTTGGCGATTTCTCGTTTATTGACACCATGTTCCCCTGTGATCAGAATGAACTTGGACTGATGCTGGAAACGAATTCCTCGATCATTAGCTGTCACCAGACCTGTTTCCCAGGCTTCCTCCCGCTCTTTAACCTGACCGGCGAGCAAACTTTCCTGGCTGGCAATAGCTTCCAGGATGATTCCACCACCCGCAATTTCATAATCATCCACGATGACAAAACGTCCGGTGAATTCAATTTCCGCAGATAAGTCAAAGGCGATGGGTTTGTTGGTCTCGAAAATACACTCCCCCACATCGTGTCGATCGACTTGCTCTTTATTCTCAATGGAGCTGAGTTCGGAAGCGTCCAGGATGTTCAGGATTTTTACCAGCTTCACCGTCACGCGTTTGGTACCAATTTTTAAGAGGTAAGATTTCCCTTTGATTAAAGGAGCCTTACCCATCCAGAAAATATTGGAGCGAAAGCGTTGCCCGATATTCGGCAGCTCATCCTCGGCTTTGACCATCAGCTCACCCGGTTGCAAGTAGAGCTGGGTTTCCAAAGTAAAACCAATGGCCTGCCCCGCTTGGGCGGTTGTCTGTTTGGCTGTATTAAACGTCTCAATTGACCTAATTCTGGATCGCTTCTCCGAGGGTAGAAAAATCACTTCCTCCCCGATGCTGATGGATCCCGTTTCTACGGTACCCGCAAAAGTTCGGCGGTCATCCTTGCCTTCTGTAAATTTATAAATATCCTGCAAAGGAAAACGGAAGGGTAAGGCCAGGTTTGCTTCTTCCGTGCTCTTGGGCAGAGCATCCAATTGCTCCATAACCGTTAATCCCTTGTACCAAGGAAGATTCGGTGATTTGGAAGCAATGTTATCTCCCTCAAAGGCACTGATGGGGATAAAAGAAACAGGGGTTAGGTTTAGTTGCGCTAGAAATTCGTTGTATTCTTTGGCAGTACGCTCAAAAGTTGCTTGATCGAAATCGACCAGATCCATTTTGTTGACCAGCACGACTACTTTCCTGATTCCCAACATGGAGAGCAGGTAACCGTGTCGCCTGGTATTCTCTTGAACTCCTTCCTTGGCATCGATCACAATCATCGCCGTTTCAGCATTGGCTGCTCCGGTGACCATGTTTTTCAAAAATTCGATGTGTCCCGGCGCGTCAATCACAATGTAATGTCGCTTGGCGGATTCGAAAAAACAGCGGGCACTATCAATGGTAATACCTTGAGCCTGCTCATCTTTGAGTGCATCCAGGAGGAATGCGTATTCGAAGGGTTTGGCATTGCGGGCACAGTTGGCTTTTACGGCTTCCAGTTTTCCTTCGGGTAATGAGCCTGTGTCGGCCAGAAGGCGTCCGATTACCGTGCTCTTACCGTGATCGACGTGACCTACGATCACGATTTTTAGTCGTTCTTTTTCCATGGGAAACAGTTCTTTAAAGTTGGTTCAAGTGGTGAATTTGGTTGAATCGCTGTCAGGGCTTGGGATTACATGTATCCTTCCCGGCGCAAAGTTTCCAATCCACCTCCATCCTCTTTATCCTGGGCTCGTCCTGAGCGTTCCGCAATGTTGGCAAACTTTCCTGTTTTTAACTCATCAATGATTTCATCTACAGTCGTTGACGTGGACTCTACCGGGGTGGTGCAGGGAGCACAGCCCAAAGATCGGTTCCTGGAACCGCATCCCTGATCAAAGTAGAGGGAACAAACGGGGATATTTTCCCGCTTGATATATTCCCAAATATTGAGCTCCGTCCAGTCCAGCAGAGGGTGGATGCGCAGATGAGTTCCTGGAGCAAAATTTGTTTTGTATTGATTCCAGAGTTCAGGAGGCTGGTCCCCAACTTCCCAGTCATTATCCTGGTCACGAGGAGAGAAGTAACGTTCTTTGGAACGACTGCCTTCCTCATCGGCTCTCACACCCACAATCACACCTGTATAGGCTTCCGTATTGGAGTCCAGGTCATATTCTCCCGTATCATGATTCATGCGGTATCTTGGCCACTCACCAGAGAGGGTGTGCTTCAAAGCTTCCGTTTTCAAATTACGACAGCAGGTCAGACGATCCACATTGCCATCAGGAAAGGTTTGTTTCTGACGCAATGCTTCCGTGTTTTCACCGTAGATCATATTGAGTTTCCATTCCCTGGCAAAACGATCCCGGTACTGGATCATTTCAGGAACTTTATAATGGGTATCAATGTGCAACAAGGGAATGGGCACATGGCCGAAAAAAGCTTTTCTAGCCAACCAGAGCAGGACTGTGCTGTCTTTGCCGATTGACCATAGCATGACGATATTTTTAAACTCCCGGTAAGCTTCTCTTAAAATATAAACACTTTGAGCTTCCAGTTTATCTAAATGATCCATGAGTTTTACTCTGTTTGATAGTTGGCTAATTGTGGCTTTAATTCTAGTTTTCGCTCACTCTTGTGAGCTGATCATGACTTGGGCTAACGTTTATGCAGCCCACACTCTTTACTTTCCGGTTTTTCCCACCACCAGCGTCCATCTCGGACACCTTCACCTTCTTTGATGGCGCGGGTACAAGGTTGGCACCCGATACTAGGGAATCCCTGGTCGTGCAATTTGTTGTAAGGAATCTTGTTTTCTTTGGCGAACTCCCAAGTTTGGGCCTCCGACCAGCTGCAAAGGGGATTGATCTTGTAAATCCCGTGCATGGCATCCCATTCAATTTCCTTGGTGCCCAAACGGGTAATGGACTGCTCACCCCGCAATCCGGTGATCCATGCCTGGACCTTGCTCAAGGCTTGAGCCAGGGGGCGTAGTTTGCGCACATCACAGCAGTGTTTTCTATCTTCGATACTATTATAGAAGAGATTCGGTCCCTTAGAGGAAACCATCTCGGCAATTGCCGCTGCTTCGGGAGCATAGACGTCAAAATGAATGCCATAGGTGTCCATGGTTGTTTGCATCACTTCATAGGTCTCCTGGAAGTTTCTTCCCGTATCCAGGGTGAAGATTTGAGCTTTTGCATCGATTTGGGAGAGGTAATAGGTTAATACCTGATCCTCAATGCCAAAACTGGTGGCTAGAGAGACTTCTTCCCGACCAAATTCCTGGAGAGCCCAACGAAGGATCTCTTCGGCGGAACGCCCTGCTAACTGCTCTTGATAGATTGCTAACTTGTCCATGAACTATACCCTTTACACTGGTGATCACTTGATGGAGCTATTTGATTAAACTGCTTTTTTCATTATCTGCTGTTAGATAAAGGAATAAAGTATATTATGTTGATCAGGTTAGTCAAGTTATGGATTTGAATTTTAATTTCCACAAATTGACCTGTGTATACAGATGAGTCTGTTTAGTAATGGGTAGCCATGTAGGCTATCTTAAATATCTCTATTTATTGATCTTGGCATAAGTATAAGCCTATCTTGCCGTTATTTGGAGCCTATTTGGCTGAACTTATAAAATTACACTTTTTTACCGTAACTGTAGCAAAAATGATTGACAAGATAGATGTAAAATCTATTAGTAAGTTGCTTTTTACTGATTTCACGCAAATATAGTGATCAAATTAGACAAAAAATATGTTAGTAGAATTCAATGTCTCCAATTT
>NVSR01000097.1 GCA_002401295.1 SAR324 cluster bacterium
TTTTGAATAAATTCTGTAAATTCATTTGTAGCTTTTTTTAAAGATAAATTTAAATCAAGTGAGTTTGCTTTAGACCACTCAATAAAATATTTTTTTTTAAACAATCCACTCGAAATCAAGTTATGGATTTCTTTAATATTTAATTCTTCTAATCTTTCTTGAACCCAGTATTTTCTAGTTTCACCATTATGGGTAAAGTTATGTCCTAAATTCTGAAAAAACTCTGTTAAAAGATGAGATGTTCTATAAGGAAACTTATCATTATCTCCACAAATCATTTCAGATAATTGAAGTTCAAAGTCAATATTTTCTTCCCTTGCTTTCAATAATTTTAATGATTCAAGGCTTTCTTTTGACTTTTTTCTTGAGAATTTATAAGCAGAGTCTCTTAAAATAGTTTCTGCAATTTTCAATGCATGATCATCTATATCCATATTATGTAAATATTGATTTGCAGGTGCTATAAGGATTTCTAAACGATTCATTTTAACTTTACTACATGATTCTAGTTGAGGCAATACTTTGTTTTTCCACTTCTCTATAAGTTCAGACCGAGGAGTATATTTAACAATAGAGGATAACTCATGAAATACCTCTTTAAAAAAATCTACTAACTTTTCATTTTCCATATTTACTACCCATTTCAATGTAAGATAACGTTTGAGGAGAGCAATATTTTACCCGCTCTTGGGTAAAATATTGGCTCCTGCGTTTTGTTATGATGTTTTAGTCGTCATTTAGGCTTCAGTTATTTCTTCTAATATAGCTTTTTCAGTAACTGTTAAGTCTTCTACTTTCTCATATGATACTTTTAAGAGTGTTCCAAAGTTATTTTTCCCTACTTTTGTACTGTCATTATTTGATATTATATTATAAAAAGTAAATTGATTTTCCCTAGTTAACAGTCCATCAAAAAAGATTTTATATATTTCTTTAGAGTCTTTAAATGATGAATTAGATAATCCTGAAAAATAGCTATTTATTTCTTTTTCTTTTTTGTCAATTCCTAAGTTGATAATTACTTTGATAAAGTCTTTTGTTGATTTAAGAATATCATTGTCAAAACAACATCTGATCCCTCTAGGGTATGTTGGTATTAATTTTTCTCCAATATCTTCATCCTTTAGGATAAGATCTAAAAATTGTTGAAAAAATACTAATTCATACTTTTCAGTATATGCTTTTGTTTTTTCAGAGTTATCTAACTGTAAATAAGCTTTTTTAAGTATGTTATAGTCTTCTTTTTCTAAATCTCTTGATAATAATTCATCTAATAAGTTAGAAATATCTTTAGGGACTTTTAAAAGTCTATTTAATATATGAAGCGTTTCTTCTCTTTTTATTTTTAAGAATAAACCATATATATCATCCTGAATAAGTTTATTAATTGATTCTACTTCTTTTTTGATAGCTTGGCTTTTTGAAAGTAATAATACATTTTTTTCACTAATTTTTATAATCTTTCTTTCAACAAATGTAATATAAACACCTACCCCTATCGCAGCTAATCCAAATAAAATTCCAAAAATTGTAAGGTTATATGAAGCAGCGGTTAATTGATTAGATATACTATTTATCGTTAATTCATTAACTTTACTTTGAAATTCATATTTATCTTTTAAATCTGAAAGCTCTTTATTTAAATTATCATTTTCTTTATTAAACTCATCAATAATACTATCTATTCGACTTTCTTGAGCATTGATTTTTTCAAGCAGTAAACTTTCATTATTTTTTCCGTTAAGAAATAAGGGACTAAGTAATAATATTATTAATAAAATTTTCATTATTGATTGCTTCCTCTAGTAATTGACTCATAACGTTTGTCGTGAGCGATATTTTACCCGCCCTTGGGGAAAATATTCGTTCCTCGTTTTTGTTAAGTATTTTAGCTTGTTCCTTAGAAAATCAAGATATATTTAAAAGTCAGTTTACATTGTTTTCGTTACTTTTGTTACATGAATAGGATTTGAATTTTGTTTTAGGTTTTCCTTATTCCATTTTTTTAAAAGTTTAATAATATCTTTGATGCTATTTTTATTAGGGTTAGGGTCTGCCGCAATAATATCTGTTATGGCTCTTACCGCAATATCTTTATACTCATGTTTAGTTACTTGATGTAAAGTCGTTGCTAACGTTGATATCCCTGTAAAAACATCATCTATACTAACGGAGTCTAAAGTAACATCAAAGTAAATTGCGTTTACATTTCGTTTACCTGTTATTGTTATTAATTTTTTTTTGTAACTTGCATGGTCTTGCATTACATTTTTCATACTCATGGGCTTATCTTCTTCCTATTTTCTTCTTTGGTGGTGTGTCTTCTAAATCTTTATCATAGTAGTGTTTTGGGATATCTAGTGTTTTTTGAAGTTGGTAGGCTTTTTTTATTGTGGCTTGGTCTATTTTCCAGTCGTTTCTTAGAAAATTAAAAACTTCTTGTTTTGTGTAACCGTAATTTACCATTGCTAAAATATACGCGGATGCTTTTGTATTGTTATTTAATTCATGATATGTCTTGCCTAAGTTATTTATAGCTTTTGAATTACCGTTACTTGCTGATTTTTCATACCATTTTATACCTTGTTCTGTGTCTTTTAATATAACATCGTAAAGATACCCTAATCCATTTGCAGCATCCATACTATGTCTTTCATAGGCTTTTTTATAATAAAAAATTGCATCATTATATTGATGCAATTTTTTATAAATATTTCCAAGATTTATTAAAGCATCTATTGAAGCACCCTCGTCATCCATTTTATAAGCTTTTTTATACCATTCAATAGCTTTTTTATTATCTTTTATAGTTTGTTGATAAAGCACCCCAATATTATAAGCCGATTCCCCATTAGTATCCGCGTCCTTAGACCACTGTTTAGCTTCGGGGTATCTTAATAGTCTGGGGTCATTAAATTTTGCTTCAGCATATAGCGTTGTTGTTATAAATAGTAGTATAAGTAATATATTTTTCATTCTAAAATCCTAATATTTGGTAATCTTCTTCGCTTAATGCAATAGATTTTATCTCTTTAATTTTTAAGTTCTTAAGCATTATCATTGGTTGGTTTGCTGAAGCCTTCATCTGCCCATAAGGGGTTTGTGAATAGTCATAAATTATCTTATATTTCAAACAGATGTCATCATCTGTTTGAACAAGGATATTTACATCAGAATTTGCGACTTGTTCTACACCTGTTAGATTGTCACTTGGAAGGATATTAAAGTTTGCTACATTGTTTTCATCTACTTCAAATGCTCTGCCATTTTGAACTACTACATCATTAATTAGAACTAAAAATCTTTTTACATTGTCGCCTAGTTTTTTAGGTAAATCTATATATGGATATATGTGATAAATATCATAGCTGTTATTGGTAACAATTTTAGTTTGCTTGTCGTCATTTATTGTGATGTCTATGTTGTACAGGACTGATTTTAATCTTGAAATCTCATTTTTTAAAGCGTGTTCCATTAGGCTTGGGTTTTGCTCATAATTACTTGCTATAAATTCTCTGGTTTGGTTCATGCTTGTAAAACCATTAATTTTTAAGGCTTGAATGTCTTCTGTTTTTCCATTTGTCTTTACTTTATAAACTCCACCTTGTGTTTTTACGGTTTCTAGTAAGAGGTTTGCTGTATAAGGTTTATTACTATCAATGCTATTAAACCATCTTCCATCGTTATGATTTTGTGCATTAAAGAGTAAACTATCATAAAGATAAAGTTCTAGCTTGGAGTTTTCTATCTTGTCTTTTAAAAAGAACCACACTACTTCTGTAATTGCTATTGCTCCTAAGGCAAAGAGTGCTGGAGTAAATAGTAGGGCTACATAAAGAGCATTTTTAACACCAACGGCTATAAAATAATCTTCATTTTTCTCGGGGTCAATGGTGCTTAAGTCATTAACTGCATTTGCCATTACTCCGACTAAACCGAAACGCACTATTACTTTCATGCTAGAAGCAGAAACAACTCTGTCTATTTTTGTTATGTGTTCTAGGCTTTTTGATAGTGACTTGGCTTTTGGAATCTCATTTCCTGAGTTTTTAGCTAGGTCGGCTATGTAATGTGATGCTGATAATGTATCTCCCATAAAGCCAATTACATTATGAATTTTTAGTTTTTCTTTGCCTTGAATATACTCACCCATTTTTGCTACGGTAATAAAAAATGATAACATTTTTGTAGAGCTTAGAAGTTTTTCATATTTTGAGTTATTTCGATACCCTTGATTATTAATATCGTCCTTACTTCCACCAAGCCCTTTTTTTTCTTTAACTTGAGTAACTGTCCCATCCGCTTTATCCAAATAAAAAGTAACCCCATCTATCTGTTGTAAACTTGTATAAAGCTTTTCAGTATCTGTTTTTACTTTTAGGTCTTTTGCGAAATTGTTATCTAAAAGTTTGTTTGTTTGTACGCTTTGTTTTGGAATATCTTGTTCAAACTCTTTTAAGAAGCTTGTTGCGTTATCTTCTCGTCCCTTGTCTTTAAATGATGGTGCCATGAAAAGGGTTTTTAGTTTTCCTTTTACTTTTCGTTCTGGGAAATTTTGGTTTGGTTTTTCTATTTTTGCATGGGCTATTAAGGTGTATATTGATTTTAGATAATGTTCTTTGATTGGTTCATTATGAAGATTGTTTGCTTTTTCTTCACCTATGCTGTTTAGTTGTTTTGTGATGAAACTTAATAAGTCTTTTATGGCTTCATTTTTATGGTTAAATACTGAGAGTTCTTCTGTCTCTTTGTCTAGTTCTGCTCTTGGAGCGATTAACATCGTGCTTAGGTTTAGTAAATAGTTGTAGTAACTATGTTCTTCGTCTTCATTTTCAAAGGCTTTTATCTCTTGATACTTTTTTATAACATCAGCTAAGTCTGAACTGGCTAAGGTTTTGCCTAGTGCTTCGGCTAGTTCTTTTGGTGTTCTTAGATGTTTATCGTAAAATATTTCTCTTGTGCTGTTTCCTGTTTTTAAAGATTCAAACCCGTAAGCGTTTTTAGGGTTTAGTTTATCTTTGGCAAATTTTGGGTCGTAGGCAATTTTTCTGATAGTAATATCAAGTTGTTCAAACTCATCTAAAAGAGGATCTTCTCCTGAACATATCTTTTTATAGTCTTCTTGATGTTTAATTTCTTTTGCCACTTCATCTAAGCTGTTTTCATTCATTTGTGGGAGTGGTGTTGCATTTTTTAGAAGGTAGTAGAACTTCTCGCTTTCTTCTTTTAGTCTTGGGCTTAGACTGTCTTTATATTTTTCTCCGTAACATACTGAAAAGGTTAAAAAGGCTAATGCTTTTATAGGGCTATTTTTTAGTTCTTTGTGTTTGGTACTGCTGACTAACAAACGCTTATTTGGAGCGCGTCTACTTGTTGTGCACGTATGTTTCCCTGAGCTTAGGTCTAAACTAAAAGAGTAGTTTCCATTGAAAAAGTCTCTGTCAAGAAATTTTAGTTCTTCATAATACTCATTTGCAATTCTATATTCCATTGCAGGAACAATATTGTTTCCTATCATATTGCTTTCAATATGACTTATCATATCTTCTTTCATAATTGTGACAAGGGTTTTATACTGCTCTTGAAGTTTGTCTCTTTGAGAATTAAACTTTTCTCTTTCTTTTTCACTTACATATAGGTAGTCAATCATATCAGCGATAGCGTAAGGATATTGATTTTTAGCTCTTATGTCATCTATTAAGGCTTTGTTCATTCCGTAATGTCTGTGGTAGCTTGATTCATATTCATTATATAAATCTTCAACTTCTCCTATTGGGTCATCAATATCAACGACTATACTTAAGTATGCTCTTGTTTGTTTAGTGATTTCTTCTTTAGTGGTGCTCTTTTTAGCTAGGTCTTTTTGAGTATGTTTTACATTTTTAGAATACTCTTTATGATGTTGAAAATGTTTGTTTGAACTTCCTAGGGTTACGGTTATTGGAGTGAATTTACTTTGCTCGCTTTTAGCGAGCTTTAGGTTTGAATAAACGAGTTCTACACTTCCTGAGTCATCATAAATAGGTATGTGTTTTCTGATAACATTAGTCTGTGTATCTTTAAATTGAACACTTTGGATAGTGGGGTTTAACATATCCCCTCTGTTTACTACTTTATATTCTTTAGTTTCTCCATTATGTTTTACATAGAGGTACGCTTGTGTGTACGTCACTATTTTGTCATGTGTATAACTCAAGTCTAAGGTGTGATGATAGTTTTTTAGAAGATTAAAGTCTCTTGCAGGTCTTAAGGCTCTTATGTTTTTACCACTTTTTCTAAGGGGATAAATACGGTATTTTTCTTGTTTGATGTTTTCTTTAGTATCTACTTGCGCGGTTTCAAGTTCTTTAGCTGAAATGGGGTTTGGGCTTCCTCCCCCTTTTACGGGGATAACAGTATTGGTTTGTCCTGGGTCAACAAGGACTAAGGCCGCGCCTTTGTCCGTTTGACATCCATCAACACGAAGAAGATATTTTACACTTGAGGCACCAACATTACTTTCTGTTACTGCTGATGTAATAGAAGCAACACAAGTACATTGTCCACCTACACTTATATTATAGGTACATCCATCAATAACAGCTCCAATTAGGTCAATATCATGCATTGGCTTTAATCCACCAATGACATGAACTCCTTCACTGCTAATTAATTTAACAATTCCTCCATGTTCACATTGGATAACGCCAGTTTCTACAACAATACAAGTATTTGACATTCAAGCCTCGTTTATTTCTATATTTTAGTTGTAGAATTATATTAATATTTAATTTAAAATAACATAATTAGTTTATTTATCTGATATTAAATTTACTTGAGTGGGTAAAAGAGTAAATAAAAAGTGTGATTTGTGGTGGTTATAAACATAATTGAGTAGCAAAAACTATTTATGTCCTTTAGGTACTTAACAATTTAATATAT
>NVSR01000009.1 GCA_002401295.1 SAR324 cluster bacterium
GGAGTTGATACTCTCATCAGCTGTATCTTGAGATTGATGTTCAATAGACTGACTTTGCCCGGCTTCTTCTGCCGCTGCTTTCGCACTTTCCACTGTGTGCTCTGTTTTGAAGGCAAAAGTGGGAATAGGATTTTCAAGGCCCGCAGCCGTCAAAGCTTGAGGAAATATTTCACCATACTGATCAATGATCCGTTTGATACTTTGAGCAAACTTATCACCTGTTTCCTTTTTCTGCTCTACTTTTTTTAATAATTGGGAAAGGTTGACTGTCTGTAGTTGATCGAAGCGCCGCAACAAGCGAACGAGTCGGTCAAAGAGTTCCTGTTGTTTTGTCTCTAATTTCTCAGACTCTGCCTGCCAGTCAATATCGGTAGGAGTCTCCAAAGTTTGGTTGGATTCCGTTGGATTCACTTCTTTTCCTTTTCTTGGTCTTCTTTAAGTTACTCTTTAGATGCAACCCATTCCTTAGATGTAACCCACTGATCGCAGCAGTCCTGAGCATCAACGTCGAAATGTCCCAGTTCGCAGCGAAACGTTCCTGTCACCTGATTTAAAAAAACATTAAAACATTTTGCACAAGAGCGATCTGAGCCTTTCTTAAAACCTTGCCCCTCTTTTACTCTGAGTTCTGCTTTGGTAGATTGTCTGGGTAACATCGCAATAGTTTCCTAAGTCGTCGAATAAAGGCCTGAATAGTTGGCGTTTGTAACCTAGGAATAGCATCGCCTCTAAAGTTTATCAACAAGCTTTGTGATCGAGTAAAGCTATTTTTTTTCTCAAGGCATCATTGAGGAGTAGATTTGATTTTGCGCATGAAAGATTAATGAATTGTGGTCACTATTGAAAATCTCAATGAATGTAATTTGCCTCGGAGACAAAGCGGATAACTGGCGTCCCATTTCGATGGGAATGATTTCATCCTGATGCCCATGAAAAATGGTGATCGTTGGCAGTGGTTGTTGATGTAGTAACTGTCGGAGTTGCTGCTCATTGTTGAAGTCCTTTTGCACCAAATTACACAAGGGCCAGCCAACAATTAACTTAGCCATGGCACTCAAACTAGTAAAAGGAGCGGTAAGGATTACTTTGCGCGCTGGAACTTGATTAGCGAATTGTAGTGCCGCCCCAGCCCCCAGGGAATGCCCCAGGATGCCCAAGCGTGGCGTCATATTCTCAGCAGTGGTTTCCAGGAAGGCCAGTAACTCTTGATAGGCACCGATTGAAGATTCCAAAATAGTATCCGGCCAAGCAGTCCCCTGATTTTTCCCATAACCGGGGTAATCGATTAATAAAAAGCCTATGTTTGTTCCCGGATAGTTACGAATAAAATCACTCCAATCCAAGGCCAACATAGCATTGCCGCCAAAGAGAATCCAAAGTTGAGCAGGCAATTGCCTGGCACCGCTTTGAGGTGGAATATAATAGGCGTGTTGCTGCCCTTCTCCTGTTTGATACTGTAATTCAATGACTTGCCCGGGCCGGAAAGATTCATAACGGGCATCATATGGCCTGGGATGGTAAATCAGTTTGTGCTGAAATAAAAGTAGCATAACAATCAGAAGTAAGAGGCAACTCAAAAGGGAGTAACCGATTTTTAAAATCATATGTAGTTATGGAGATTGATATTTTCCGTTGATCCAAGTTCCTTGCTGTATGGCTCCAGAGGAAAAAGTAAGTTTCCCTTTTCCATCCATCTGGTTCTTTATCCAGTTACCTTCATATCTGGTACCATTTGCCCATGATTGAATCCCCGCTCCATTGCGAAGGTTATTTTGCCAGATACCCATATAACTGGATCCATTGGCTTGGATGAAAGTCCCTTTACCTTCCATGACCCCCTTTTTCCATTCACCACTATAACTTTCTCCGTTGGACCATTTTTGTGTCCCTATGCCATGGGGGATTCCCTCTTTCCATTCACCAGAATAACTAGTGCCTTCAGACCAAATCATACTTCCTTCACCATCAGGAATCCCTTTCACCCATTCTCCAGTGTATTGAACACTATTTGCCCAAGCCATGATCCCAAATCCATGGGGACGCTCATCCTGCCAATTCCCTTCATAGCGAGACTGATCATTCCATTCACAGAGGCTTTGACCAGAGAGCTTATTTTTAACAAAATTTCCTTGGCATTTCAAGTAATCAGGCCACTGATAAAAACCCGTGCCATGGGGCAGGTTATTCAACCACTCTCCCGAATATTTTACTTTATTTGCCCATTGGTAGGTCCCTTGGCCATTGAAAAGATTATTATTGATTTCTCCTTCGTAACTATCCTGGTTAGGCCAGTGGAAGGTTCCTTTGCCTTGAGGTTTATCTTCTTTCCAGTTTCCATCATATTTCACACCATTCGACCATTGTAATATTCCTTGTCCTTCAAAAATATTATTGAGGATAGTTCCCGAATATTGAGATTGATCCGGCCAAGTATAGGTCCCATTGCCTGATGGCAGATGCTTTTTCCACTCCCCTTTATACTTCATGCCATCAGCCCATTGTAGTGTTCCTTGTCCCTCAAAAACATTGTTGAGCAGGTGTCCTGAATATTGGGATTGATTCGGCCAGAGATAAGTCCCATTACCTGATGGAGTGTTGTTTTTCCATTCTCCCTGATATTGGGTCCCATCTTGCCAGAGATAGGTGCCTACACCGCTCTCACAGTCTCCTTGTTGGCATTCCGCCAAAGCAATACTGGGAAGGGAGCAGCAATAGAAAAATAAAATTAAAATTAACGTGCGTAGTTTCATCCAATACTCCGTAAAAAAAACTGGCTTTAGCCATAGGGGGAAAGGAATCAATAGGCAACCTATGACAGGGTGATTCCACTTAGACCCCAAAAAAATAATTAGACGTACAAGCTGCTTCAAAACTGCCTACCCGTAAGCAATCCTGTTTCTCCTCATTAAGGTTATATTTTACTTAACTCGGGAGTAGGGGGAATATTCAATTAACTGAAAATATGAATGACTGCTTGTCATCTCGGCCAAAGGGATAGATCTTTTAAAAAACAGATTTTCAATAAGATCCCTCACATTCGCTTGGGATGACACAGGAGAAGTTACCACCCTCGAGTACTTAAAAAGCACAATGGAAAAACAGATATTAGGGCCAGAATAGCACTTTTGAAGAGAATACTGAATCAAAAGTAAACAAGATTCGATAGAGCAAGCACCTTTCCATGCTGGTGAATTTTCCATAATTGGAAAATAAGAACTATTTTTTGACTTTGAATAGATGACTATCTTGTTGTAATAATTTCTATACTTATCTCATTGTGGAGCTACGAATTTTACAGGTCATGGTTAGTTTTAGAGTTACTCATGATTTTGACCAGAGAACGTACTTTTTTAGTATGAAACTTATGGCTGGAATCGGTGTCATAAATTTAAGAAACCCCGTTTGAGGTGAGAAATGACTGACATTTACAATCGGACCCAGATTATTGATCAAAATTTTACGAATTTTGTACGACAAAACAAATTCCCTCAACCAGCTATTTCATGGCAGGCAGAGCAAGTTGGTTTGGATCGAGTGACTGCCATTGATTTATTCGAATCTCAACTCATCAGTAGGCATTTGGATTTACAAGCAAGAATCTTGAAACAGCAGAATCACTCTTACTATACAATTGGAAGCAGTGGGCATGAAGGCAATGCTGTCTTGGGTAAGGTATTTCATTATCAAGATCTGGCTTTTTTGCATTATCGGGATTGTGCTTTTTTAGTGCAGCGGTCGAAACAAGTGGATGGTATCGACATCATCAGAGATTTGATGCTTTCCTTTGTAGCCTCTTCAGAAGATCCGATTTCGGGAGGCAGGCATAAAGTTCTGGGCAGCCATGCTCTCTATGTACCCCCACAAACCAGTACTATCGCTTCTCATTTACCCAAAGCAGTCGGTACTGCCTTTTCACTCCCCTTAGCAAAAAGTATGGGCATCAAGGCACAACTGCCTGAGGAGAGTGTGATTCTTTGCAGTTTTGGGGATGCCTCCGCCAATCATTCTACAGCTGTGGGAGCGCTGAATACAATGCAGTGGATTGCTCATAAAAAGCTTTATCTGCCATTGGTTATGATTTGTGAAGACAATGGATTCGGCATTTCAGTGGAAACACCGACCAATTGGATTGAGCAGCGTTTTGGTCATTGTGAGGGAGTAAAATATATCCAATGTGATGGCACTAACCTACCTGATATCTACCGGGCAGCTAGGGAAGCGGAGTCCTATGTGCGAGCAAAAAGGAAACCTGTTTTTTTTCATATGAAAACGGTGCGCCTCATGGGGCATGCGGGATCGGATATTGAGCTTTATTACCGCAGTGTAAAAGAGGTGGAATCAATGGAGTTCCATGATCCTTTATTACATACGGCTCGATTCCTAAGGGAAAATGATTTTCTGAGTATCCCGGCAATCATTGAATACTATGAAAACATACGTCAAAAAATCGCAAAAGTTGCGATGGAAGTCTTATCCACGCCCAAATTATCCAGTGCGCGAGAAATCATGGCTTCCATTGTGCCTCCTCTATCTCAAAATACAGTGATGCCCTTACCAAAGGAAGCAGAACGAAAGCAATGTTTTGACAAAGATTATAAGAAATTAGACCAAAAAGGAACCCTTTCATCTTTGCTCAACTTAGCCTTGACGGACCTAATGTTACAATACCCAAATGCTTTGATTTTTGGGGAGGATGTGTCGAGAAAAGGCGGAGTTTATCATATCACTGCGGGGCTGAGCAAAAAATTTGGTTTGCGCAGGGTTTTTAATACTCTCCTGGATGAACAGACTATCTTGGGCATGGCCATGGGGCTTGGGCATAATGGATTCCTGCCAATTCCGGAGATCCAATTCTTAGCCTATCTGCACAATGCGGAAGATCAGTTACGTGGAGAAGCTGCCACTTTATCTTTCTTTTCCAAAGGACAATTTCACAACCCTATGGTTATTCGGATTGCGGCCTATGCCTATCAAAAKGGCTTTGGAGGACATTTTCATAACGACAACTCCATTGCGGTRCTCAGAGATATTCCCGGTGTGATTATMGCTTCTCCTTCGAATGGTTCCGATGCGGTTAAGATGTTGAGGAGTTGTGTGGCTCTAGCTGCGGAGAAAAAGCGGGTGGTTGTTTTCTTAGAACCCATTGCCTTATATAATGTGAGGGACCTTCACCAAGCTGGCGACAATCAGTGGATGGAAAATTATCCAGTACCTACCGCAAGCATTGCTCCCGGTGAGTTTGCGGTCTATGGTACCCACAAAAAGTTCGCTATTATCAGTTATGCCAATGGGTATTATCTCTCCAGGCAAGCGGCTCAGGAGTTAAAGGATCAGCATGATATTGATTGTAAAGTGATTGACCTACGTTGGATCGCACCCATTGATCAAGCCGCATTGGCCAGGGAGTTAACAGGCTGTGAGTCTGTTTTGATTGTTGATGAATGCCGAAAAACAGGCTCCCTCAGTGAAGCCTTGGTGACCATGCTGGTGGAGCAGATGGATCCCTTACCACGAATCAAGCGAGTGACGGGACATGACTCCTTTATACCTCTGGGAGAAGCTTGGAAGTATGTCTTACCCGATAAAGAACGGATTCTGAAGGCAGCTGTGGAATTGGTGAGGGGTAAATAGTCCACAAAAAATAGTAGTGCCGAGTTGCGTCCCGCCCTCACTAAGAGATTGAGTGAAAAATCTAATATCGACTTGTTATAGTTGTTATTTTGAATTTTCTGTGGAAATCAAAGTCAGCATCGTGGCTACAAGGGGGGAATTCTCCTTTGAAGTATGTAAGCAGTCTGTTATGATTACCATTCTTTAATCTCGATTGAAGCAACACTCCCACCCCTTTATCGAATCATGGAAGAAAACCTACTAAATTATCAAAAGAATATTACAGGAATTTTTGGTGTAGGCGTTCAAATTCTCAATCTTGCGAGAAGCTTTGATGAACTTTTGCAGAAGATGGAACTACACGCCATCAATGGAGTCATTCAAGCGAATAAAATTAGTGGTGTGGAAGGAAAACCCTTGGTGACTTTGGGAGCCAGCCTTTCCACCTTACATCGTCAGATGATACCAGAAATCGAAGGTTTGAAGGGAGGGTGCCAACAGTTATCCCGTATTACTACTATCTGTTTTGTGGCAGCCAAGCGTTATTATCAATATACGAATGCCTCTCTACTTTGGTGTACTCAGGTTATTGGGGAAAAATTTAAAGAGCATGAAGTAAAAATTCAGCAAAATATTTTAAATCCTCAAGAACTTCAAAAAATCATCCTGCCTTTACTGCCTCATGCATTGCATTCTATTGAGAAAAATAATTTTAGCTATTTATTAAAAAAAAGCAGTATCAATTTGATGGAGCTGAGACAAAATTTAGAGGAAGTCTCAGAAATGTTCCGGTCTTTTATCACCAAAATTCGCCAGATAACCATGGTCACTAGAACAGCAAGATATATTAGTGGCTGCATTGCAGTGAATGCTAATACCTTGGAAAAAAAATCAGATCATTTTAAAGGTTTGAGTGAAAATATGGAGACTCTGGTCAATCAACTGGATCAAAAACAAAGAGAATTTTTGGAGCATATCGACTTGGGAAATAGATACCTGCAACAACTCGATCAAGGAGAAATCCTATGAAAAGTGAAATTATTTTTAATGAGCGAGGACATCGCTGGGTTGTACTTGGAAGAGACCCTCAAAAACCAGAGCAAATAATTGATACAAATGAACATTTCATTATTCATGATGATCAGGCATTATTAATGGATCCCGGGGGAACGGAAATTTTCCCTCAAGTTTTATCGGAGATCACCCGGTATGTGAAGATCGAAAATATTACCACCATTGTTGCTAGTCACCAGGATCCTGATATTGTTTCTTCATTGGCATTGTGGCTTGATCTTTGTCCTCATGTGAAAGTCTATTGTCCTAAGCTGTGGGTCGGTTTCATCGCACATTTTGGTATGGGAACTAAGATGGAGCTGATTCCTATCCCTGATAATGGGTTATCCATCCCTCTGGGTACAACCAAAGCTAGCATTTATGCGGTGCCTGCACACTATTGTCATTCGTCGGGAAATTTCTCTTTTTTTGACCCCATTTCAAACTTCCTCTTTTCCGGTGATATTGGTGCGGCCTTGCTACCGGCAGATGAAAGCAATTTGTTTATCCAAAACTTTCAATCCCACATTCAGTATATGGAGGGATTTCATCAAAGGTGGATGCCTTCACAGGCAGCACTCCGGGCTTGGACTCGTCGAGTTCGTATGATTCAGCCGGATCTGATCTGTCCTCAACATGGATCAATTTTCAAGCAAAATCAAATAGATGAATTTTTGGGATGGTTGGAAAAACTTGAAGTGGGTCTGTGGAAAGGTGATGATCAGGAGCAAGAACTTTCTATGGAGACTTGGATGCAGTGGAAACATATTTAGTATATTTAAATTAAGGGGCTTGGGAAAAATAACCACCGCGAAAGACTGAAAATTCTACAGATAGCTCGGAGTAAGCGTAGCGTCTCCGACTTAGACGCTTCGCTCCTTAGTCCGACCTACTTCTGAGATATATTTTTTCCAAGTTCCGAATCAATCCTGATTTGAGTAAATGGAAAAAAAGTATCCTGAGATACTAACTATCGAGATTCCTCCGTAAAAAGGAAAAATTAGGGAATTAAGTGCACAGGGGTGCGTCAAGTCCTCCTGAGATTAAACAAGAACAAATGGATAATTCTTTTTTTAAAAATGTTTTTTTAGTATCTAAGCTAGAAAAATAAGGGGAAAAGTGCTATGCAACCTCTAGTATAACCTTATTCTAAAGATATTGACGTTCTAACGAGGTCTCATGTCACAGATAAAATATTTGCTAAATGAATCGGAAATACCCACGCATTGGTACAATGTAGTAGCTGATATGCCGAATCCACCTGCTCCGATTTTAGGTCCGGATGGCAAACCTATATCCCCGGATGCACTGCAGGCCATTTTCCCTGATGCATTGATTGAGCAGGAAATCTCCAGTGAACGTTGGATCAAAATTCCTGAAGCTGTGCGCCAAGCCTATGCTGCCTGGCGTCCTTCTCCCCTTTTTCGAGCTCGACGCCTGGAAGAACTGCTAGGTACACCAGCTAAAATTTACTATAAGTATGAAGGGAGTAGTGCTGCGGGTTCTCATAAACCGAATACTGCGATCCCTCAAGCCTATTACAATAAAGAGCAAGGAATTCAGCGCTTGATTACGGAGACTGGAGCCGGGCAATGGGGGTGTTCCATCGCTCATGCGGGCAAGTATTTTGGCTTGGATGTTAAAGTCTATATGGTCAATGTCAGCTTTCAGCAAAAACCTTTCCGCCGATCCATGATGCGAACCTGGGGGGCGGAAGTTTTAGCCAGTCCAACCAACCAGACGAATTCAGGCCGTGCTGTCTTAGCAAAAGATCCCAATAGCCCCGGCTCTCTAGGTATTGCCATCTCCGAAGCCGTAGAAGAAGCGGCAAGTAACAAAAATACCAGCTACGCCTTGGGATSCGTCTTGAACCATGTCTTGCTGCATCAAACCCTCATTGGCCTGGAATTGAAAAAGCAATTTGTCATGGCTGGTGATTACCCTGATATTATGTATGCGCCTTGTGGGGGGGGATCAAACTTCGGTGGTATGGCCTTCCCTTTCCTTACTGATAAATGGGCAGGAAAAGATATCCGTTTGGTAGCAGTGGAACCGATTTCCTGCCCAACTCTGACACGAGGGCATTATGCCTATGATTTTGGAGATATCGCTGGCCTGACACCCATGACTAAAATGTATACCCTAGGCCATGATTTTATTCCTCCGAGTATTCATGCGGGTGGCTTGCGCTACCATGGAGACTCCGCATTAGTCTCCCAATTATATCACGAAGGACATATTGAAGCACGAGCGGTCCCCAATGTTGCGACCTTTGAGGCGGGTRTTCTATTTTCTCAAGCAGAGGGAATTATTCCTGCTCCCGAGTCCTGCCATGCGATTCGTGCGATGATGGATGATGCCTTGGAATGCAAGAAAACTGGAGAACCTAAGACTTTGTTCTTCAACCTTTCTGGACATGGGCACTTTGATATGATTGCTTATGATAAGTACTTTGCCAATGAATTGGAGGATGCTCCCTACCCGGAAGAAGCAATCAAGCAATCCATTAAAAACTTGCCAAAAGTAGACCTGCCGTAATTCACTCACCTCTTGTTCCCACTTTTCCACGTGGGAATATCCCTCACTCGACCTCGGTAATTTCTCCTGTGTTGTGCTTCCTTAGAGGGGCATCGGCTTTAAAAAGTCACATATTGGGGGAAGAGGCCGATGAGGACGTTTGAGAAATTGGAAAAGGCGTTCTCTCATACCTATCTGCGAGATTTGAATAGGAGTTTGGGAGGACCAAAAGATTATGCCCCTCAAGCCTCCACCCCCGTTAAAGTGGTAGTCACTAATCTTAATTTGAAAACGCCGAAGAAAAATCTCCTTATTCAGCCACCAGCTTGTTCTCCTATAATCTATGGGGAGAGGAAATGAGCGATAGAAGGGATAAAGGACTCGGTTATAGGGAATGCGCCGGCGATTAGAATGACTTTGAGGAGTTTGCAACAATTGCAGATCTCGTTTGCTCAAATAAATAGTCATACTTTTGTTATCATAGCGAAACCACTCTAAAAAAAAGGCTCGATTCAACTGTTTTCCCAAAAAAGCTCTGATTCGTTTGACTCTTGGAGGGGGAAAAAGACTTCCCATATCAACGCCTTCCAAATGAGCAATGGCATTTAATTTGCTCAAGCACTCCTTCAGTTGTTTCTTATCCGTTGTTGTAATTTTCCAAGGTAGTTTTTCGTAGAGAAAAGAGCGGTAGGCGGGGCTTAAAATTTCTTGATACTGTTGTTTGATGGATGCATCCTGGGATGCACGGAAAATCTGGTGGCGAATTTGGATGATTTGGCCTTCATGGATCTTCAGGCGGAGTCGGACTAATGCTTCTCCCCAGTAACCAGCCCCAATGATAGGTGTACTCTTGAAATAAGTTAATGGCTGCCCGTCCCGAGAGGGAAACAAGCGATGATCGTGCCCAGAAATCAGCAAGTCAAAAGGTGGAGCTTTATTCAAAGCGCTAATCAGACCATTAGCAGCAGGAATTTGGTTTAGTTTGCTATTTTCATCATCCCGCAGAACATTCCAGCCTACATGGAAAATACCAATTAAAAGGTCTGGTTTTTCTTGTTTCCGAATCAGGGAAACCCATTTGTTTATACTTTGTGATAGGGAGGTGACTTGGAAATGTGCCCACTTTTTGGGATCCAACCACATCATGACTCCAGGTGTGGTCAAGCCTAAAATAGCAATTTTGAGCCCTTTTCGTCGTAGAATAAGGTAAGGAACAAAAGGGGAAGGTGAGGTCTTGTTTAAATTAGCAGCAAGCCATGTAAAGTTTGAAGCTGGTACGTAATGTCTCTCAAAAAGAGGGTTTAACTCCAGGTCGTGATTGCCTACCACAATCGCGTCATAACGTAGGTCTTTAACCAGCTGAAAAAAGGGATTAGTAAAGGCGGGGTTTTTGGCTATTGTATTGTAATAGAGTGCTAATGGTGAGCCAAGTAAGAGGTCTCCCGCATCCAATAAAATGGCATCAGGATCTTCTAATCTAGCCTTACGTATTGCTTGCTCCAAATGTAGCAGCCCTTTAGACTTTTGACGAGGATAGAGGTTGGATGTAGAGAGCCAACCGTGAAGGTCAGAGGTAATCAACAATGTCAATTGATTCTTATCCTGCTCCCCACGGGCTTCTCCCGAGCACTCCAGGATCAATAGAAAACTAAGGACCCATAAGGTTTCCAGCAAATGTCGGATTGGGTGGGACATTGCTCTTGCTTCCTTCTTCCGAGCACAGAAGATACTGTGTGAAATATAGAATAATAAAGAGAATATCCCGATGGTAACATGTGATGCTCGGGGAAGGAAATCCCTATCTTTTCGTCAATGCTGCTACAAACATTCCATTCCCATCAACTTCAGGGGGTAATAAGTAAAGTCCTTCTGTAGTAATGTCCCCAGTCAAAGGGTGGGTCATAGGCAGTAGGCAATATTCAGGGAACTCTTTGAGGAAACGAGCAATGACCTGCTCATTTTCCTCGGGAAGAATCGAGCAGGTTGCATAAACTAAGGTTTTACCCGCTGGTAGTACTGGCGCTACCTGTTTTAAAATATTGAATTGCAGCTCTGCAAACTCCAGGACCTTTTCCTTACTGAGACTCCAACGTATGTCAGGAGAACGTCGCCAAGTACCTGAACAGCTGCAAGGGGCATCTACTAGAATTCCATCAAGTGCCGGCAAGGCTTCCGGGAGTTTTTGCCCATCCCAAACTTGGGGGGTGATATTTTTCCAGGCTGCCCGCTTCATTCGCTTGGCACACTCCTTGAGCGCTTGATGCCTGATGTCAGTTGCATAGATCTTTCCAGTGCCATTCATCAAGGCTGCTAAGTGTAGTGCTTTACCTCCAGAGCCACTGCAGACATCCCACCAATTTTCACCCGGCTGGGGCTTACAAATCAATCCGATTATCTGAGATGAGAGGTCTTGTACTTCCAGTTTTCCCTTTTTAAAATCCATGGATTCATGAAGGTTTACCGGGGCATGTACTGCTAAGGCATTCTTCAGTGTTGGATGAGCAGAATAATTAATGCCCTTTTTATCCAGGAATTTGGGAAATGATTGGTTTTGAGCGTCCAACAGCCTGATCCATAAATGAGGCCTTGTTTGCAGACTGGTAATCAGTTGTAGGTCCAACTTCGGAATAAAATTAGGGTTCAAAGAATCAACAGTAGAATCCTGAATGAACTCTGCTACTATCTTCGATTTTTTTTCCAGATCTAAGGAAGAGTGGGACTCAAATCGTAAAAACCAATCCGCTTCAAATCCTAGTTGTTTGCCCCAGTGAAGAGTCAGTTCATTGACTTCGTTCCCGTCTAATAAGTATCCGAGTAGTAGTGCCAGCTTTAGTTGCTGCTCGCTAAGCTGTTTTAACCAACCATACCAACGGTAATAACCAAAAATTGTGGCTGAAATCCAGCGACGATCTCTGGAGCCAAACTGGGAGTTGCGTCTGAAAAAACGGGATAAATGTTGGTCCACTGGTCGCTGTTGTAAAAAACAGCTGTGAATCTCTTGAAAAACTTGCATCAGGTTTTCAAGTTGTCGTTCGTAACGATTAGACTTGGGCACAGGGAATTATGGAATGGGAGCTTTTAGGAAAAGGGAGGAGATCAGCGGGGAGTTCCTTCTCCCCGCTAATTTTAAGTATATTAATTTACTTCTTCAATAGTTTCTTCAGTCTGCCCGGCAGTTATGTCTGTGGTCAGCTCATCCTGTCGCAGTGCTTCTTTACCACGTTTCGCGTTGTGATGGTCGTGCTTGCCCCGCCGAAATTGTTTTTCCAGCTTATCAACAGCCATGTCAATGGCCTTGTACATAGTAGAGGGATCTTCCGCATCGGCATTAAAGTAATAACCATTGCCTTTAATAGTGATGTGGATGTGATGACGATGCTTATCAACTCCTAAGTGAACGTCCGCTATGAGGTTATGGTCTGAAAACTTGGTTAACCGTGCAACCCGCTCCTCAATAGAGTTGCGAAGGGCGTCCGTTAGTTCCATCTGTTTAGCTGAGATTGTTACATCCATACCTATCCTCTTTATAATCGTAAATAATTAGTCGTACTTTAGATACGAAAAAGTCGGTTGAATAACACTCCTTGTTATCATCCGCGAAACATTTCTAATTTATACAGGATTATAAAAAAAATGCCAAAAGGAATTGTCACTTATGTCTTTGGCATTGATTAAAAAAGGTCTTTTTTTCTGCGTAATAAGCCAACTCGTCCCACGTGGTTCAGCTTTCCCTGTGGGTCCAGCGTCTTAATGAGATGGGGATGATCCACTCGGAAAAAAGGATTAATTTTTTTTTCCTGGGCAATACTGGTAGGCGTGCTAAATTTACCCTGATTTCTCAAAACTTGCACATCGCGGGCATAACTGGAAATCGCTTGGTTTTGGGGATCTACGGTCTGAGCAAATTTTAAATTGGCCAAGGTGTACTCATGTCCCACATAGACCTTGGTTTCATCAGGGAAGCCAGCAAGTCGCTTTAAAGTGGTAGCTAGTTCCAGAGGCTGCCCCTCAAAGAGACGGCCGCATCCGGCTGAGAACAAAGCGTCCCCCACGAAAAGATGCCCTGGAAAATAAAAAGCCGTACAAAATTTCGTATGAGCAACAACGCTATAAACTTTGAGTCGGCATGTACCAATAGCCACCTCTTCACCATCTTGAAGTTCTTTGCCTGAAAAGGTTAGGCGCTCTTCTCCTTGTGGTTTAAAAAGGTTCAATTCAGGAAAGGCAGCGACTAAATCTGGAATACCAGCAGAGTGATCTGAATGGTAGTGGGTTATAAATAGATTGTGTAAAGTCCAGCCTTCCTGATCCAGCGCTTTTAAGACGGGTGCCGCCTCACCGCAGTCAATGAGGGATGTCGTTCCCGTCTGGTTACAATGAATCAAGTAGCAGAAATTATCACCAAAATAGGGGACTGTTTTGACGATGAGATGTTCCATTCGGCCCCTCGTGAAACCATTGATTAAGGAATAATATGGGGAAGCCTGACCGGCGATGTTTTTGTGGCAGTCGCAAGGTCTTTCAATTCTGCTTGCAATAACCGTTGAGTTTTAGGATTCACTAAGGTTCTATCTAACTCCAGCAGAGGAATCAAGAAAAAATCTCTTTCTCGCAAATCATAATGGGGAATGATCAGGTCTGCTTCTTCTATGATTTCCTGACCAAAGAGTGCGATATCAATGTCGATCACACGAGATTCCCAACGTTTGCCACTACGGCGGCGCCCTAAATGATACTCAATCGCTAAGATTCGTTGGAGTAACTCTTGTGGTGTCAGTGAAGACCGAAAGCTGACACAGCAATTGTAATAGGCTGGTTGGTCCAGTCCCCCGAAGGGTTGGGTCTCGTAAATTGACGATGTGCGGAAATCCTGAGGGAATTCTTCTTTAAGGAGCTGGATGCTCTCAAAAATATACTTCTCTCGGGGAGCTAGATTACTACCTAAAGCCAGATAGACTAAAGGACTAACCGGGGCTATATCCATCGTGGAAGCTACGGCTTCCAGAGAAGTTTGAGTACTCTGTTTGATGACAGAACCAGATTTGGAGGTTAAGCAGGCCTAGAGAGCCTTGTTGCTGAGCCCTGTTTAGAACTGAACCTGTAAAGAAAACACGGGCTGATTATAAGCGGTTTGTGGAGAGTTTCCGTAAGATCTTCGCTGTTGGCCGTGATAATCTGATTCACTGGGGGGGACAAAGGAGACTATTCCTTCCTCAAAAGTGATACCAAAGAGAGAAAAATAAACCCCGGCACCCAATCCAATCAAACCACCCACGGTCGCGCCAATCACAAACTGCGTGGTTAAGTTGGCAGCCTTTTGGCGTTCCTCGCGAGTTTTGGAATCATCAACGAGTAAGAGTCCGCTGTAAACGACACCTCCTGCTAAGGATCCCCAAAGAACATTGTGAAATATACTCTCCATGGGAGCTTTCCCTCGAGGTACATTTAACTCAGGGGCGGCTTCTTGAGCAAAAGCGGCGGGAAGTTGGATCCATAAAAAAAGGAGAATCAAACTACAAATCAAATATCGGTGTATCTGCAATACCATACATTCATTCCAAATAAAGATCCGGCTGGATAAGATCCTCCTGTATGGGGCGAGATAGCTCTCGCCCCAAGATTCCTTAGGAGTCCAGAAGGTTTAACTCCTTACGAAATACCTTCGAAGGATAGAAAGTAACCACGGTACGCTCGGAAATTTCATAGGCCACCTTAGTCTTAGGGTTGCGACCAACACGAGCTGATTTATGGCGAACTTTGAAATGACCAAAGCCGGAAATCATTACTTCCTCTCCACCTTCCAGAGAGTCTTTAATAATATCCAAAATGGACTCCACTAAGTTTTTGGCATACTTGCGGTCCAGAGTGATTTTAGTCATCACATCACGAATAATGTCTTCTTTAATTCTTGTCATTTTGGGCCTTTAAAGGATTAGTTTGCAAAACACGTACCTCAGATAACAAACTATCGCTAACCTTTGTTTCAAAATCGTCAAAAGCCACAAGGTCTCCCTCAGGCTGCCTTAAATTATATGAGAACTTTATAAGCTAGGTAAGCTGAAATCAATTTTCTTTAAAAAAAGTAAACTGAAATCGATACCTTTTTAAAAATTCTGTCTGTAATCCGCTTCGTAGTTTTTTATAGTTAAAAATTCACAAAACCACATCAGAGACTAGACAGCCTTTTCCTGCCATCATACAATCCAACAAAAAAGTACGGCGCTTCCTATATTGTCAGGCCGAGTTACAAATCATAAGAATGTTTATGGTTGAAGTCAATGATTCCAAAAGTTTTTTTAATAAAAATATTCTTGAGCCTCAATTTCCCCCTAAAAATAGGCGTGACAAAGGCTCGAAATTGCCATTTACTTTTTTTATCTCTGGATGAATGGTGTTCAGTCTATCATACCAATGAGTTCACAGAAAGCTTTTTATACGATGCCGATAGGTCCTATCTCTTACAGGTTTAACCGTAACTTTATTTTAATCAAATGAGAAGATCTACCTATTTTTTCATAGCATTCTGTTGCTTGCCTTGGCTGGCAACTCTTGTCATTGCTGAAGAATTTAACTATCGTGAATTTGAGAATTACGTTAGCAGTCAAGAAAATAGTACAGAAGCCGGAGAGCGAGTGGAGCTCTTCGCCCAATTGGATGCTGTTCGTGTACAACCTGGTGAACAGTTGAAGCTCCAACTTCAGGGGCGGGTATCAGCCTTCCAGCATATCTATTCCGTCATCCCCCAGAAAGGTTTTTCCCCCGAAGCAACTCAACTTTCGGTGACTTTGCCTTGGTTACAACCTCAAGGCAAACTCCAGGAGTCAGAACCAATTAGCATTGTGGATCAGGCTTTTGATAGTAAACTATTAGTGCACCAAAATGATTTCTGGATTCACCAGACTTTTAAGGTCGCAAAAAATGCCCCTAAAGGGCTTCACCAATTTGAGGGAATTCTTAAGTATCAAGTCTGCGATAACAAAATTTGTTCATTGCCCTTGAGTAAAAAATTCCCTCTAAAGCTGATCATTTACTAAGGAATCAAGACCATGAAAGCATTTTTCTCCAATTTTCTTGCCCTTTGCCATGGCATCACGATGACTCTGTGGATTTCCTTGCTGACAGTATTGGAACTACCCTTCGGATTGGTAACCCTCAAGAGGATTGATCGGCGTATACAGTGGTGGGCGAAGAAACTATTGGGATTCATTGATTTGTCTTACAAAATATACAATCCACATCAGGTGAAAATCCAGGAGGGAAAGCCTTACATCATTATGTGCAACCATTCCAGCCTCTACGATATTCCCTTAACCTTCGTAGCCTTACCCGGCAGTATCCGCATGTTTACGAAGAAAGAACTATTCCGAGTGCCTATCTGGGGCCAGGCATTAAAAGCATGTGGGTTTATCTCAATCGATCGAGATAATAAAAGCAAAGCTCGTAGTGACCTGAAAAAAGCACAAAAAATAATGGAACAGGGAGTTGCAGTTTGGGTCGCGCCAGAAGGTACCCGCTCTAAAAATGGGAAAATTCTTCCTTTCAAGCGTGGAGGTTTTCACCTCGCTTTGGAAATGGGAGCTACTATTATTCCCCTGGGTATTCGAGGAATCGATAAAGTTTTGCCTTCAGGAACCACAAAAATCAACAAAGGTGTAGCTGTAGAGGTTCACGTTGGTAAGGAAATTGATACGACTCAATTCGGTCGTGCTGGCAGGGCGCAGCTAGTACGCAGTGTGGAAAAAGAGATTCATGCCTTGGCTGGCCAGGAGTATCAAGCAAAATAAGCCAAACCCCAATACCCTGTAAAATTATGCCGGAATTACCAGAAGTACAAACTATTGTGAATGACCTTGCACCGGAAATCTCACAACAGAAAATCCTGGGCTGTGCCATTCATCGTGAATCTGTGCTGAGGACAGCTCCCCAGGAATTTGTCAGAATAGTTGTGGGAGCAAAATTCGTTTCCGTGAAGAGAGTTGGGAAATACATCCTCTTCTCTCTAGATGAGAGGGGCTGGCTGCTAGCTCACTTAAGAATGACCGGGAAGTTTATCCTTCAGCAGGCGCCAATTAAGGTTCACCCGCACGATCGCGTCGTATTTGCGTTGGAAAATGGCAAATCATTGATTTTTAGTGATGTTCGTTGCTTCGGTACTTTGGAGCATCTATCCACTTTGGAAGATCATATCGGTTTGAATCGACAAGGTTGGGATCCTTGGTCCTCCCATTTAACAGCATCCAGCTTGAGACAACGGTTGGAAAAAAGACGGTCACCCATTAAAACGGTCTTATTGGATCAAACACTCATTGCTGGCCTAGGTAACATTTATGCGGCGGAGATTTTATTCGATGCGGCGATTGATCCTCAAAGCAAAGCGAATTCGCTCAGCCTACATCAGCTGAAACAACTTGTATTCTCCATCAGGAAAATTTTGGACCTTGCTTTGATCCATAATGGTACGTCTATCTCCGACTATCGCCGTGTTGATGATCAAACGGGTGAGTTTCAGCATTTTCTTAAAGTTTATGGAAAGACTGGGACTGCTTGCGTTCGTTGTTCCACTCTTATTATTCGTATAAAACAAAATCAACGGAGTACTTTCTTATGCCCTCATTGCCAAAAATAAGAAATCTCTTCTTCTCTTGCTGCTTCTTGGCTATGCCTTTCTTGTCACCAGTGGTGCGTGCGGAGAGTGTGATGGAGATTGATACTGGTAATGCTACCAGTGCCTCATGGAGGTTTACGCAAGAACTTTCTCAGTTGTGGCAACAGAAATATCCAGAAAAGGAATCCGTTTTTATTCCAAATTATATAGCGGATTTAGAGCAACGATTCCTACGACTGGAGCAAGGATTAAGTAAATTTGTGATTGCTCCCATTACTAGCTGGACAGAGCAGCAAGCTGAAGATCGCCCCATTCGGGTTCTTACGCCTTTATGGAATGTGTATTTAGCTGCGATTACAGGTGGAGAAAAAATCGAGCAGGTGAGTACCAAGGATCAAAACACGTGGTATGCCTCTGAAAATTCATCCATGATTTCTCAATACCTGGAGAGGAAAAAAGAACGTTTGAGCAATACAACGATTCTTTTGCGTACGGAAGAATTGGGGGACTTTGCAAGGAATTTAGGCGACGAAGTATTATTCTATGAAATGTCAGGGCCTATTAAGAACTTGAAGAAAACTTGGGGGGCGGAATTCCGTCTTCTGAGTCTTCATCCGGACTTACAAACAGAGTTTCAGCGAGCTGCTCCTTGGTTGCGATATCGAGTGGTCAAAGCTTCTGCGAAAAAGGGAGTTCATACTGTTGGTTTTACCATGGGCCTCTTCATGAACAAAATGGAAGACCCGAAATTGGCTGAGGAAGTACAACAGTTGCTAAAAACACTTCCTGGTAGATACACTCCGAAACCTTATCTATTTAGAAATCTTAAAGCCCTGGATATGAGCCTAGTTCCTCTGTCCATGAGGTATGTACCCCTAGCTGACTGGTAGACAGCCACAAAGATCGTTCCTTTCAGCGACGCGTAACTCAGTGATCGAAATGATATAGGAGTGTATTTTTTACAGAGTTTTGTGCCGGGGAAGGAATTCTTCCCCGAGAAGGGGAAGATGAGGTCCTAGTTGAAATTATTCTGTTGGTAACTCAACAGTCTCAGCTCGTCGGTTTTTGCTCCAGGCTGCTTCATTTTGGCCGGAAGACAAGGGCTTTTCTTCCCCGAAAGATACAATTGTAATGTTTTCCTCGGGAAATCCCAAGCTGATCAGGAATACTTTGACGGCATGAGCACGTCGCTCTCCTAAAGCTAAATTGTATTCATTAGAACCTCTCTCGTCGGCATGTCCGGAAACTAAGAGTTTTTTCTCAGTTTTATTCTCCAGGGGCTCTAATATTTCCTCAAGCTCTCGCCTATAATCTGCCTGCAATGATGACTGATCGAAAGCAAACAAAGCGTTCTCAATCACAATTAAGGGGATAGTCGAAATACTACCGGAATCATTGGCGGTTGGTGTTCCCGGTTGTGCTGAAACAATGCCAGGTACTACCACTGCTGGCGTTATCATCTGTACATCTTTTATAGATTTTTCTCCCTCTTTTGGTGGGAGAAGACTCTTTTGCTTCACATCACCCGATTGTGCGACTTGTTCTGGCTGTGTGGCCTGTTCTGGTTGTGCGGCTTGTTCTGGCTGTGTGGCCTGTTCTGGTTGTGCGGCTTGTCCTGGCTGTACGAGTTGCTCCGGCTGTGAAATTTGCTGGGGCTGTACGACCTGCTTTGGCTGGTTAGCATCCAAATTAGCGGGCTCTGGCTCCGCTTTGATCAAATCCTTAACAGCTACACTTTGGCCACCAAAGTTTTCTTTATTTTCAGTATCTTTAACGTATAGCTGAAAATATTTACCTTTAATATCCGTTCCGTGTGGGATTTTATAAAGGGAATTATCTGACTGAGTGTCACTCACTTCTTTCAAGAGGCTCTTTTTACCGGAGTTGTCGGCGCTATCTCCCCAATAGATCAGAAAGCTTTTCATGCCCAGCTCATTTAATTTGGGGGCATTTGCAAGCTTTAAAATTCCACCAATTTTTCCTTTACTGGGATCCGTATCTTGAAAACTAAAAGAAGTTTTACCGAGAACGGCAGAGTCCCAAGGTTTTGTGCTTTTGTCCGTACTACAGCCGGCAAGCAACGCCACTAAGGAAGAGGTTGTGACTAGAAAACATAGACTCTTTAGTAATTTGTAATTCATACTAAATAACTAGATAAGATTGTCCCTCATAATGCTAGAGAGTTGAATAGGTTTAGCTTTAAAAAAAATTTGCTGGCTATCCTTTGGTTGAACTGTATATAACAGCGAGTCACCCTTAAATTCAAGTCGATTCTGAAAAAAGGACTTTGATTTTAGTAAAAAATAGGTCTACCTCTAAATTATTGAGGGTTGGATATTGACAATTTAATAAATGATGTTAACCCTCAAAGGGTGTTTCCTTTTTTGAAAAAATCAACTGAAGAAATTTTGTCTACCTTTTACCCAAAAGAAAGCTCTCAGTTGAGGAAACAACAAGTTTTACCCAGACAAGGAATGAGCAGAAAACTCCCTTTGGAGAAAATGAACTCTACTGACCTTTTTAGTCTCTGAAAAATGGTAATTATATATGCTTCGACTCTTGAGTATAATCTTTAAGTCCAGGGTATTACGAATACTCATTAAGACTGTCGGTAGTTTAGCCAGTGCCTTTGTCGTAATTAGTGGCTACCTTATTTTTCTGGATTCAAACAGTAAAAAAAAGGAGTTTGAGACGGACTTTGGTGAGGTCGAAATAGAGGATGAAGAAGAGGAAGAGATTCCTCCTACTCCCTAAAAGCTTGCTTGCAACTGCTTCCACTTATAACTCTTCCGGTAAAAATCAGGCAGCTCACCATATTCCTGGTGATGCCAGAGGACGAAGTGAAGAGTCTGTTTATTAGGATAGCCACCCCCTCGAATTTCTCCGTATAGCTCGGCAAAAGGCTGACAAAGTTCCTCAAAAATATCATCTCGAGTTGTTTTCGCCAAAATGGAGGCTGCAGCCACACTCATGTACGTTGCGTCTGCTTTGTTGGTTGCCAGAATATTTTTCCCCGCCAGCGGTTTGAATAAATTTTCTCCATCCAACACCACTTGATCAGCTGGTAGTTCGTCCAGGATTATTTTGGCTCCCTCTTGTTCTAAGCGGTTCAAACTTTTTTCCCGGATATATTGGTCGATTTCTTGAGGAGAAAAAACGAGGATTTTATATGGGAAACGGGCTTTGATTTTCTCCGCCAGAGCCTGGCGCATCATTTTTCCTTTCTTCTGGCTCCCAAAGCGTTTTGAATCATCAATACCCCATTCCCGCAGCAGAGATTCTTGTTCCTTAGGCAGGCTAACTCCAGCTAAAACAAGAGGCCCCAGTACTGGACCTCGCCCAGCTTCATCAATCCCCAGTTCGATAATTTTTTCCATAAGATCCGTTAAGGTTTGAATTGAATGGTATCGCCAATAGTCAATCCAATTTTGGTGGAATAATTTGCCGGGACTTCCAGGACCATATCAGATGTTACTTCAGAACCGTAGATCGGTAAGAGGCGATCCGGAGTTAGGAAGGAAGGAGGAGGCACAGCTTCTTCGATGTGAACGATTTTTCCCCTGTAAATCCAGATAATATCAATGGCAAACTTCATGCGCTTCATCCAAAAGCGATGTTCCCCACTATTTCGATATAGGAACAACATGCCTTGGCCATTCGCGAGGGAGTCTCGGTTGCCCAATCCCATGCGTTGGTCTTCCCTTGTCGTCACGACTTCGACATCAATCGAAAGATTCCTTTTTAAGAGCAGCTTCCGTTGCTCGGCAGCTTGCCCTGAGATAGTTGCCAACAAGAAAAGAAAGGAGAAAAGGAAAAGGAATTTAGATCTCATTCTATGCCATTTTTGCCGCAAGTTTCTTGAGGCGAGTCTGGATCATATTCCTTTTGAGTCGAGGCAAGCGATCAATGAATAATTTTCCTTGCAGGTGATCGAACTCATGCTGGACGCAGATTGCCATTAGATCAGTGGCGATCAAGGTCTGGGTTTCTTGATGGATATCCAGATATTCCAGGGACACTTTGCTGAACCTTTTTACCTCAGCACGAAATTCCGGGACAGAGAGGCAACCTTCTTCAATACTCTGTTCCCCTTCTTGCAAGGTAAACTTGGGGTTGATGATCACCAGTGGGTTCCTCTCCTCCAGGGGAGTCTCCTCGTTGTAGAACACATCCATGACAAATAATTGCTTGTCCTCCCCCACCTGTGTGGCAGCTAGGCCTAGTCCCTTTTCGTCATACATGCTTTCAATCATATCCTCCGTTAATTGACGCAGGGAATCACCAAAAACCGTCACGGGCTTGGCAACTATTTTTAAGATGGGATGAGGATAGGTTAAGACGTTCAAAACAGTCATGATTTTTGTTCTTTAAAAGGGTCTCGTAAATGTCACACTTAATGCCTGATATCCGCTCAAAAAGAGAAGGGCAAATCAGTGAGTGGGGGCGGAACAGCAAGAAGTGCTCTCTATAACTGAACTCGGGAATATCAGGATAAAAAAAACAAAAATTTATTGCAACCACTCACCGCATTAAGAATGACTTTTAGAATGCTTTAGGGAATGAGAAAAATTACTGATTGAGTAATTCTTGGGTTTTGTCCTTGATTTGATCCATACCACGTTCCAAAATCCCTTTGGGAGTTTCACCTATTAACTCCAAGACTTGCGCAGGTAAATAGTTACGCGCCATATCCTTGACAGGCTCAACATATTTGATTCCAGCCACGGCGATGCCGACAAGCAGGATTAGGAATAATAATTTTTTCATTGCTCTCTTCCTCTATGAAATGGAGAAATTGTTGATGCCCGAAAGGCTGTCAGGGGAATTGTATCTTAACACATTATCCCGTTTACGTAGGAATCAAATGGTAATCTTGTCGAAGGTTTTGAGCAATCCGATCGATACTACAGGAGGCTTTAGACTCGGGAGCATACAAGAGAGCAGGCTTGCGGAGTCGAATGGATTGAATCACTGCATTGTCTTGTTCGATGAAGCCCACATAACTTAAAGAAATTCCAAAATGTTTCGCACAGGCCTGCCTCATGGAAAAACCAATTCGAGCATCGGAAGGTGTTCGGATTTGATTCAGGATCAACTTAGGAACAAATTGAGAAATTTCATATTTTAGCGCATCACCGGCATGTCGATTGATCTTAGTGATTTTTGAGATGAGGTCAGCGGGAGTACGTGGCATATTCTCATCTTTATTTTCTGTAATCCATTCCAAATATCCTCGAACTTCCGGATGCTGGATAACAGTACGTAGCTTACGATAAAATGCTGATTTTACGAATAGATATGTATTTTCTACAGAAGTTGGTTCCGGAGCGCTGACTAGAATACCCGTATCGGCAATCAAAAATAGATCGAGAATGTAAGGAGGTGAACCAGCTCCTAAATCAATCAATACGTAATCCGCATGCATTGATTTGATCGCCTTGACTAATTTGCTGACTTGCATTGCATTAGGGCGAGCCATACCAAGTACATCATGGGCACCACTAGCCAAACGCAGGTTAGGGATTCCTGTGGGTAATAAAATATCTTCCAGCTTGAGTTCCGGGTGGCGGATAAAATCAGACAGGCTGATTTTTGAAGAGTTCACCCCGAGAAAAGTATGCAAATTAGACCCACCAAAATCTGCATCGATCAGGACAACATTATATCCCTGTTTGGCTAAATTAACGCTAAGGTTGCTACTTATTAGGCTTTTACCAACACCGCCTTTACCGCCGGCGATTGCCCAAATTTTATTATTTTCTATCTTAGGCATGAATATTCCCGTGTGCTGCCAGGTAGGAGAAAAATCCTGTAATAGGCTATAAGCTAAATACTAGAGATTAATATCGGGAGAGGCTCTGCAATAAGGATTCCAAAAACAATTCAAAATGATAGAACGTCCAGAAATCACAAAAAAATATCCAAAAGCACAGTATGTTGCTCTGAGGATTTCGCCTTTGAGAAAATAATAGGAGAGCTGAGGCAAAAAGAAAAGAAAATATTGAGATGTGGTACCAAGAAGGAGAATCGAACTCCTATGAGCGTGAGCTCACACGGACCTGAACCGTGCGCGTCTACCAATTCCGCCACCTTGGCACTTAAGTACTTTGATTTTCAGAGAGAAAATAAAAGTGGTCTCTAGGGATCTATTTTGAGGATGGAAGTTTATGATCGATGAAAACTTCCTATTTGGTACCAAGGAGGAGAGTCGAACTCCCATGAGCGTGAGCTCACACGGACCTGAACCGTGCGCGTCTACCAATTCCGCCACCTCGGCAACCAAATGAAACATAAAGCTAGTACCCTTACCTTAAAAGGTCAAGCCTGAAACTGGATTTATTTTGAATATCCGTGCTGCTCTAGTAAAGCAGCGGGTAACAGCTCTGAGGGGACTCGATAATTCATCATCCAAAGTTGATGAGCCGCTCGGGTCGCGCCAATATGAAGCAGGTAACGTGTATAGGAATTTGTGGGGTAATTAACCGTATCCACGTCCAGCAGGATGACATAATCAAACTCCAGACCTTTCACTTCCTTAATGTCCGTGATGTCGATGCCCGCCGTAAAAGAAAAGTCCTGATCGACAATTAAGCGCAAACGTGGGATTTCCATTCGCTGCAGCAAGTCATAGTAACTTGTGGCTACTTCAGGGCTGATGCAAATAATGGCGATACTGGCATTGGACTCTTCCAGCATCAGATCTTTGAGGCTGCTTGCCAGTGTGCTGGCTAATTCTCCTTGATGGGCAAACTGAAATAGCTCTACAGGAGGCCCTTGACGAGTCGTCTTGACATCTTTGCCCTCTGCCTGATCTCCCAGGATGTCCAGAGCAAAGGTCATGATTTCTTTAGTGGAACGATAACTGATGTTCAGGGCGGATAGTTGCTGCCCTTCCAGCCCTAAGTAATCGAACATGAAGTTCCAGTTTCTGAAACCATTGTGTTGGATCATCTGCTGGTTCACATCTCCTGCCAACGTAATGCTGTGAGGAGTGTGGGACACATTCAACAGGGTTGTCATCTCTATGGGGCTCAGATCTTGCGCTTCATCAATCATCAGATGGCTGTATTTGATGGGTCTTCCATCTAACCGAGGTAGATCACCGGCAAGCTTTTGATACATCAACAACAGGATAGGATCATCCTCATAATCCAGTGTGGCATTGATAGGGCCATCTGTTTTATTTCCTTTACTCCAATGAAAATCCTGCAGACCAACGTATTGCTGTTTTAGCCAGTCAATGGCTTCTTCAAGCGAGTCAGGGGTGATTTCTTCCCCTGCCAGTCGGGTAAAGTTATCCTCTAAGCGTTTGAAATCGGAAAAAAGTTCCTCCCATAGATGCACAAAGGTCATCTTCTTGGAGATGGACGTATCAATGAAGCCCTCAATAATACGGCGTAGAATCGCGGCAGCTTCTGCGGGAAAAGGGTTGTGTTGCTTGCGAAATTTTTTCTTGCCTTTAATCCAGTCGGATAAAGTATAAAGACGTTCAATAAAAGGTAATTTCCGTATAGATTCCAGAGGGAAATTGTGTACCTTTTGGCTGGCCAGCAGCTCGTCGAAACTTTGATTGAACTGTTGATTTTTTTCTTCAACGAATTCGTTGATAATCTCCAATAATGCTGGATGTTTTTTCAGACGAATCACGGAAACAGGCGTATTCTCGGCATATTGACGTGGCAAGGCCCCTGAAAAGAGACGATTGCGGATTTGAGACGCCCATTGCTCATAGAAATCAATCTGCACATCCTTCACACCTAAGGAAGGCAACATTCGGGAGATATAGTTGGCTAAGGCTTTGTTAAAAACCATCACCATCATACGGTGTGCGGCGAAACGTTTTTTATCCTGAAAATGGAGCCAGGCGACTCGATGCAGGGCAACCGTTGTTTTACCGGAGCCAGCAGTTCCTTGAATAGCGACTACACCGTTTTCCGGTTTAGTGATCAGGGCGAACTGTTCATCGTCAATCAAAGCCGTAATTTCGGGCAGGAATTTCTTGGGGGTTGCTCCGCTATCCCGTTCCACGCCCAAACGGGGAGAACCGGTTCTGGAATGTTCCGCTCTAGTTGCGGTTCCCGAACCACCATGCAAACTATGCAGGGTAAATTCCTTCGTGATCCATCCTTGTTTCGCGTCTTTCTCCAGGATTGTTTTCCCTTGCTGGATGCGAACCAATTCTCCATCCAGCACCTTGAGGATACGCTTGAAAGTCACCTCACCTTCCACCCAGCGGTTACCGAGTTTCTCCTCGTAATCTTCGCCTTCTTCATAGCGAAAATAGATCATACTGACGGGGGAGGATTTCCAATCCACAATTTGAAACTTTTTGTCTGGGGAGCGGTAGACCTGAGTGCCTAAATACAGATCCCGGACAGCGTCATCTTCTTCCAGACCAATATGGGCGAAGTATGGATTCTTGATATCAACACCGGTGATCTCGGAACGGTCGGCCAGATTTACCAATAAAGTCAAGCGACTAATCTGTTCAGTGAGAGGTCCTACGTCATCCTCGTTCACATCGGGTAGGATTTCACGCAGTTCAAAAATCTGTTGTAGTAACTTATCCCGGTTGTCTGAAAATCCTCGTTGGGGAGCAAGCTCTTTTAATTGTTCGAGAGCGCTCTCTTCATCCTTGATGATTTGCAGGTCTTGTTTTGTCAGTTGTTTCATCGAAGAGTTTTTACTATTTCTAGGTCGTTGTAAGGGGTCTTGGTGGGGACAATGAGTCCTGTGTCGGCCACGGATTAAAAACGTCCCGGCCCTCGATTGGTTTCCGGGATGAACCAGACTCCATGTTTCTTTCTTAGCTGTAGGAGCTGATCCGAATCCATCTGATCGTTCAACTTATGGGCACCATTAACAGCTGTGTAAATATTACCGCCATAAAAAGCAACTGTAAAAAATCCGAAGAGGTATCCCAGTTCTTTTTGATCTTGAGCCAGGGCATCTCTAGTCGCTAAATAAAACAAACTGGTAATCAAAAATGCGTAGGTACCTTCCACGTAACGTTCTGTATAAAAGCTTCCTGCTCCAGGAATCAAGGTAGAGAGCGAACCTGCAATCCAAGGGGATTTATATTCCGGTTGTGACAGGTCGTCCCAATCATCCATAAAATCCAGGATGTATTGGTCTTGCTTACTTTTTACTTCGATCTCGGAAAACTGCAGCCTGGCTTTTTGCAAGTTCTGTTTACGCAAGCGGAAAACTTTAACGCTATCTTGATCCAGCCAACTAAGACCCAATAAGGTTTTAACTGTAAAATATTCCGATTGATTCTGTTTTTCTTGTAATTGCTTTTCCCAATAATCGATCGCTTCTTTTAATTCTCCACCGGCCATATAGGAGCGACCTATCTGTAACTTGGCTCGGGGGGTAAAAGAACTCTTAGGGAAAAAGTAGAGCAACCGCTTGTATTCGGATATGGCACGATAATACTCCCCTCTCTTATATAGATAGTCCGCGTAGGTAATCACCTGAGAATCATCCAGGGATAAGGTCTCACTCATTACGACGGGGGGGAATCCGATAATCGGCAAGCAGAGCAGTAAAAAACAGCTTCCGAGTAGCAGCAACCTTTTCACTCTATTCTTACGAGGACAGAGAAAAAACATAGTATTTAATATCACTATTTAGGGCGATTCAATCGATAACTCTGATCTGGGAGAAGAAAAGGAATGCGTATTTATTATGGTCTTCTGGGAAAATCTAATGGGTAGGTTCGTTGTTTTGTGTGTGGTGCGAGCAGAGAGACTTGAACTCTCACGACCGTTAAGCCACAGCCCCCTCAAGACTGCGTGTCTACCAATTCCACCATGCTCGCTTGTAATGTCAAACAACTGAAGCACTAACTTTTACGGACCACTCAGCGAACTGTCAAGACGAAGTTGGATTTTTTATTTTTTTATTCGTAATTATTTGAAAAATAAAGCATACCTAAGCTTTCCTTGCTAACTTTGTGGATCAAAAATACTTAAATTTTTGAATAAAGAAGAAAATTAATTATCTACAGCCCCTTGAATATAGACATAAATTCGGGGATCATTTTATGTCGTCTTCAATTACAAAAAAGCCTGTTGCAGAAATAATATAAGTCACTGAAATTGCAAGATTTTAAGTACAGCTGGATATGGAGATAAATCAAGTGATATCAAAATATTACAAGGTTTGTTCCAATAACCTTCAATACAGATTTTTGAACCTAAAGTTCTCTGTCCTAAAGAGAGATGAGAAGGATTGAGCGTATTTTTATATAGAATGTTGGAATGATACATTGAGACAACGTAGTATTCGATCTATAATGAAAATTTTACTTTTTCCAGAAAGGATGCTTGGCAGCACATGGTGAGCAGGTTCTTCATTCTCTAAATATGATTTGAATGCAGTATATATAAATTAACACTACCCGCTTTTTTAAATTTTAAGGAGGACTACTGTGAGTAAAAAAATATCCCGAAGAAAAGTTATAAAATCAACAGCAAAATTTTTGGCAGTCACTTACATGGGGCACACCCTAATTGGGTGTGCTTCTGAGGATAGTGATTCTTCATCTACTTCGACATCGACATCAGATACGACTTTGTTCATTCCACCTGTTGTCACTCCCGATGGATCAAATAATATTAGTCTACAAGCCAATGAGGGAACAACCCAATTTTATTCTGGATTTGACAGTGTAACTAAGGGATTTGTTGATGTAAATAATGCGGCAAGTACAGCTTATTTAGGGCCAACGATACGTGTTAGTAGTACTAATTCTAACTCAACGGCTAGTGGGACCCCAATGGTGGATCAAGGAACACAAAAAGCTGGAGCAAATAATGTCAATTTCTCGATATCCAACAATACGAGTACAACAATCAGTGCCCATTGGCATGGCTTACATATAGATGGGTACGTAGATGGAGGACCATACAATGCCATCACTGCTGGATCAACGTGGAGTCCAACTTTACCGATTTATCAACAGGCTGGTATGAATTGGTACCACACTCACATTCATGGAACTACTGCGATCGATGTATATAAGGGGCTGGCCGGGCTCTTTATTATTGATGACACAAATTCGAAAGCATTGGACGCAGCAGGACTGCCAAGCACTTATGGTGTAGATGATATCCCCCTGATCATTCAAGATAAGAAATTTGTAAATAGTGTACTGGATTCTAGTAATACAGGCGGAAGATTTGCAGGAGAGACCTTCTTAGTGAATGGAACTGTATCCCCAATTTTTGAAGTGGAAGCTGGCCTCAATCGGTTTAGAATATTGAATGCTTCAAACGCTCGTTTTTATGATTTTACAATCGATAACGATGGTATCTCTGTCTCGTTTCAAAAGATTGCTACTGACGGTGGATTTTTAGCTGCGCCTGTTAACCTCACCTCATTAAGAATGGGGCCAGGAGAGCGCAATGAAATCGTCGTTGATTTTTCAAATTTTAGTGCTGGTGATACACTTACCTTAAAAAGTGTTGATAACTCAAACACAGGATTAGGTAGTTTTACTCTTATGACATTTACTGTCATTGCACAAACATCTCAAACTTCGGGTAACTCAGTGCCAACAACTTTAAATGGCAACTTTGCTACGGATCGCACCACACTAATGGCAAAAACACCCGATGCCTATGTGGCAATTGATTTACGTGGTGGAGCAAATCCATTTTATTCGGCACGATCCACAACGGCGTCCCCAACTCCCGTTCAAGTGACTTTAGACACGACTACTGCTAACTTTGTTTCAACATCAACCCAAACAACGGCAAATTATACAGAAGAATGGACAATCACAGGAGCAAACCATCCCTTCCATTTACATGGCTGTCACGCAATGATTAAATCCATTGGAGGAAACTCCGTTGTGCCAGATGAAATGCAGGGCTGGAAAGATGTTTTTGAGGTTGATAGCCAGAATGGAACAGCAAATACAAATAGTCCTATTGTGTTTTTGGTTCAGTTCGATGAAAAAGCTTATGCCTCGGGATCAAATGCTGGTTCCGGTGCGGGAACAGATTTTATGTACATGATGCATTGTCATATTCTTGGGCATGAAGACGCTGGGATGATGGGATGTTTTGAGGTTATTTAAAAAATATCTCTTGAGATTCAAAAGGCCGTTAATAAAAATTAGGTCTCAGGATCAAGATTTATAAATGAAATAGGAGGTTTTAAAATAAAAAAATGATAAAACCTTGCAAAGAAATAAAGGAGAAGCTTATAGGGGATACCCAGACCTTTCAATGTGAAAGCTTTCACTGGGAACAAGGCTTTGGTATTCTAAAATTCATCTCCCCATCCAGTCATCAGGTGGGTAGCTTGTTCCTGCCTTTGGGCACAATTACCTACGCTTTCTATTGGGAGAACCGACCTTACAATCTGTATAAATGGATCTATGAGGGAAGAGAGATTGGGAATTACTTCAACCTGGCTGACTCCACAAAGCTGCAGCAAGATCAGTTCAACTGGCGGGATTTGGTGATTGATATTCTCATTACTCCTGAGCGGCTTGCCGAAATCCTGGATGAGGACGAGTTGCCCCTATCTCTAGATACTGATTTAAAACAGTATTTAGATAGAGCAAAGCAATTAGTTTTAGATGAGTATCCGAAGATCATCAAAGAGACATCCCGGCTGCTGAGGGCAAAGCAAAAAGCTTAGGTAAATACCCGAAAACCATCTTTAGTCATACCGCAATCAGGGCAAACCCAGTCATCGGGCAGATCGTCAAAAGGGGTTCCGGGATGAATATCTGCGGTGGGATCGCCTTCGTCCAAAAAATAGGTATAACCACAATCCGTACAAACGTACTTTTCCATAGTTCCCTCCTGGGATAAGTTCAAACAAGTCCCTAAAAATAAATCCACCACGAAGATCACAGAGAGCATGAAGAATGTGATGGATAAAAAAAACAGATAGTTTCTGTTAACGTACTTCTTAAATACTTTCGTGCTCTTCGTGGTGAATCTGATTCTTCCCCTTTATGGGCTTCGTGATCAAGTTGATATTATCCCAGACCTGCTGAAAATGCTTTAGTTTATTCGGAATAATCGCTTAAAGTTCTGCTCCACTTGCAAAGTCAAGGTCTCGCCAGTAATTCCATAGAGTTCTGCCATTTGTTGGTAGGCTTGAGTGAGCTCTTGCTCCTGAGCTGTTCCCGTTTCATCACTATCGGTTTCGATCAGGAGGCGATCCAGGGGGATTCTGGGAAAGATTTTTTGGGCTCGACTGTTGGGTGGTAACTTGGAACAGAAGCCAAAATAAAGTTCTCCCTTGAGCAGGATCTCAGGTAAACTTTTGAAATTAAAATAGTGAACCATTCCTTTGAAATGATACTTTTTGTAGAGTTCCAGCAGTAGGTCCAGGTGACCTACCGCATGGATAATCAAGGGCAGGTCCAACTTTTTGGCCAGTTGTATTTGTTTTTCAAAAACAAATAGTTGCTGTTCTGTATTTTTCCATCGCCGATCGAGACCACATTCTCCAACAGCCACAAAATCACCACTAGCCAGTAGTTTTTCCAATCTTGCCCAGTCGACTTCCTGGCCTGCATGCATGGGATGGATGCCTGTAGCCCAAAAAGACTGAGGAAAATCTGTTGCCAAGTGCCGATGATCTTCTCCGTTCACACCGGGAATCAGGCAACGTAGGTTTTGATAAAAGCTATCAAAACTTTGGACTCGATCTAAATGAACGTGGGCATCAATTAATTGTGCCATTGGCCAACTCTTGCTGTAGTTGTAGCGTTTTCAAAGGTCGTCCTCGTTTGTGTACTTGCAACCAGAGAGCATGAGTACCTGCCATCATGGGTGAAAGCAGTCTCCGATTAATCATCTCACAGGCGACTTCTGATAGTTCCAGGATAGGGAAACGTTTTTTGTCCGCTTCTTCCCAGGAAACTGCTTGGAAGACCAGTTGTTCCCGTAACCAGGGGTGGCTTTTGCTGCTAGGGTTCATCAGTTTCAAGTAGTCCCATAGCAGTAGTTCTCGTAAAAGAGAATCCTGCTCCAACCAGTTTTTCTCCAGGAGAAAATCAACAAAATAGGTGAAAATACTGTCTGTCTGTAAATGCTGGGTTGCCAGCTTATCTTCACTGAATACCAAAATTTCCCGGAAAAAGTTGACCACTTGATCTTCGTAATAATGAGTGATCAATCGAGTCATACAATTGAACAGGAGATCGCTATTCCAAAGTCTTTCCAGCAGTTCCGCGTACTTTTTAAATTGCATCATGTCTTGAAAATTCAGTGTCGAGTTTTTCAAGATTTCATAAGGTGGTTCCTGATCCCAAAGGTACCCATACTGTTTGGCTAGGTGTAACAAACTCGTGCCCGGCAATAGCTTTAAGGTTCCCAATTGCAAGTGATGGGCGTGTAAGGTAAAAACACGGTTCAATGAATCCTCACACATGGCGGCGGTTTCATCTGGCAAGCCCACAATGAGATCCAGGTGGACATGATGTTTTTTCAAGTCCATCAGTTGACGAATATTCTTCAGACTTTTCCCTACCTCCATCCTGCGATCGATCTTTTTGAGACTTTCTTCATGTAGGGTTTGCAGGCCGATTTCAAACTGGAACTTACCAGCAGGTGCCTCAGCAAACAATTCCATCACATCCTCTGAAATCCGATCGGGATTGAGTTCCAGGTGAAAGCGCAAGGAAGCGGGAGTATCCATGAAAGCCCGCAATAATTTCAAGGTCCGCCCTGTTCCCATATGAAAACTGCGATCCAGTACTTTCACTACTTTGGACTCCATCTGGCTGATGACTTCCAAATCTTTTTGGATGTGCTCTATGGGGAAAATTCTAGGAGCATCTTCACTGCTGGTGCAAAAACGACAGCGGAAGGGGCAGCCTCTAGAGGTCTCCATGTAAAGCAGGCGCTTATTCTGCTCAATCAGGCCTAATTGAAAAGGGGATTCCAAGAGCGCGAGGGGAAAATCCTGTTATGGATTTACCAATATATTCCCCTCCCCATTCCGTCTCAGCAATCCTGCAATTTTACTATCATCCCCCTCCTGCAGTACGAGRTATCGCATCAAATCTCGAAAAGCGACCTCYCCTTCCCCATGGATGACATAATCCAAGTGATTATTTTGTCGYAAGAGTTCTTCTCCYCTGGGTCCGGCTTCRGGGCCACCAAAAATYATCACTGTTTCAGGCAGCAACTTTTTTAGTAAGGCAGCCAGRCGYAAACTGAGTTGGATATTCCAAAGGTAGGTGGAAAAKCCGATTATCTTRGGTGCCAAGGTCTCAATTTCTTCCAACAGCCCATCAAWTTTGGTGTTGGTGAGGGACTCGTGAATAGAGATCTGCTGATAAAAGCTTTCATCCTTACAAAAAGCCTTGATGGAAGTCAGGGCCAGTGAAGAGTGGCTATAGCTGGAATGCAGCGTTATCAGAGCAATGGGAGAATATTCTGAGGGCATGATTTGCTTGGTAAAAGATGGGAATATCAAATAAATAAAAAGGTCGAGATCGTTTATTTCTTAGTTATAGCAAGAATATCATTTCGTTAAAGTTACCGAAAAACGGCGGCGTTGTGGTAGCTGAAAATCAACCTTCTCTCTCGCAGGACCTGTGAGCCTAATTCGGAATAAATTAGGGGTGATTTGTTGTACCTTAATTTGTACGTTGCGAGGGTAGCGAGCATTCAGCTGGCCGATTAGCTCGTTGCGTAAATTAATCTCAACCCAATAATCTTGTCCACTCCGCATTTTGAGTTGCTCGCCTCTGGCCTTGACGCGGAATCCCGATAGCTTCTTTTGAATGGGAAGCAGGCAAGGAGTTCGTGCTTGCATGGGATAAAAGTGATCTTCACGAAGATTATCTCGCTCCGCGATTTGAACGCTGAAGCGGCGATTTCCATTCAAAGAAAAATCAGCTCGTTCACATTGATCCCCCTGTAGCTTCACCAGGATTGTATTTTTATCCTGCCAGTCTACGGATACTTTGAGCTTGCCCGTAGATTGCCATTTAAGATTCTCAATTATTGGTAAATAACCCTGGGGTGGCAGGTGAATACTGTATTGTTTCCGGGCTTGCACTTGCAGGCTTTCATCTTTTCCCTTGATGAGAAACAGAGATTTGGCTGCGTCCTGAGTTCGAAAAAACCATTGTTTTTCAAATGTTTTTCCATTGGCAATAGCTGTGATTTCAACACGATAATAAGTGCCCCATTGCAAAGGTTTTAACGGAAACAAGGCAAACTGCAGGTCTGTAAATTTGCGATTCACATCCCTGCGACTGTTGAGCAGGCGAGTGGGGCGAATCTCATTCCCATAATCAGCGTTGAAGAGTTTGAAACGCTTCAATTTTACTTTCTTAAAATAGTAAGGGTTAAACTGAATGGAAATGGGATAGCCCGAAACAGACCGATCCGGTAAGGGGTCAGGAGTTTCTTCATAAAAAGTGGTGGGGATCTCTTCCGACATAGGAGGAGGCCAAAGCACTAATGGGGGATTTTTCTGTTCTGTATCCTGATTGATCTTGCGAAACTTTTTCGCCGAGACTTTTTCCACATGTTGGCAGGCATGAGCTACATAGGCTCCTCGGCTGACGGAGGGAGCATGGCGGCAAAATTGATTCAACCGCTCATTGCCCATATTAAAAACAAAATATTTGGTATTGCGGTTACGACTGACACCGATGCCTATCTCATCGATAGTGAAGTCCAGAAAACCAAAGCGATGATAGATCGCCCCCATCAAGCCTTCTACGGATCTCTGAATATTTTTTTGTCCCGAAGAAAGATTCTCAAGGACACTTCGACTCAGATAACCGGTATAGACAGCTCTGTCTGCTGGTGTTTTACCGGTAAAATGTCGATATCCCCTATTTTGCTGGTGGCTGCTTCTACGATTGGCAGCTAGATAATCCGCGTGATTCTTGGATGAATCCTCCAAGGCACTATTAAATTTGAGGGGAATCATGGCGGCAGATTCCCGAATATCATCGAGAAACTGATAGCCTGCCTCATGAGATCCTGCTGATAAGCTGGAGATCGAGCAAAGACAAAAGAATAGTGTCAGGATAAAAGATTGGTTCGTCCTCATTTTGAGTGGGTAAGATGTTAATACTTAATCAAAATTTATGACAAGATCGAAGAGGTCCATTGCTTCCTGAAGGCTGCTGTTCTCTTCTGTAGTCGTAGTCTCCAGGTCGGCGATTAACAGAACATTGTCCGCAATTTGAAAAGGACCATGATTCAAATGTTCTCTGAGAGACTGTTTTTGCTCTTTTAAAAAGCTGGGGCTGGCTCCCATGGCATAGAGTACAAACTTCTCTGGTTTGCCAACCAGACCAGCCATCAAATTAGGTAAGAGGGGCCAATCTTCTCGGGTTAGTTGGATCAGACGCAAGCCTTGATCTAAAAGACTGAACACAACAGTCAGCAGGCTACTTTGTTTTTCACTGCCTTTGTTTCCTGTGAGCAATATATTGTTCCCTTTGCCTTGTTGCACAAAGTTCTCCAGCTCTTCCATCAACCTTTTTTGCGGGGATGAGGATGTCTCGGGCTGTAACTTTTCTATTGCTTTGGTTGGTATGAACCCACGAATAGAGAGTTCGCTATCGAGGCGAAAAGTAGGGTACTGGCTGTAAATCCCACCGGAATTGTTTGCCCAAAACTCTACCAATTTATCGGGCATGTTTTCCCAATGATCCTGCTGTATATCCGGTAAAAAATGATCCTGAATCAGAGACAAACAGGGATTTTCCAGAGCTTTTTGGCTTGTTTCTCCGATGGCGTAGATTTCCGGGCGGTGCTCGACTCCGATTTCAATCAGGTTGAGATAACTCAAGGCTTGGTGATGTGGATCCAGCTTGTAGAGTAACTCGAATAGTTGACAAACGTGAGTTAAGAGTGGCTGCTTTTGGTCAGTATGGAGTGCTCCACGGAAGTCTTTCCAAAAATCCTGATCTGTGAAGGTCTGTAAAATTAAAGATTGCCAGGGGGAAGCCGTGAGTAGCAGGGCAGGCTTTTCTGCTTTTTTCCACAAACAGGCACAGAGGTGGTTCCAGGTTTCGAAGAAGCTGTCTTTATTCCTCAGTTCCTCTCCTAACCAGTGCTTATGGCGAGAAAAGAGTGCTTCCAGGCCTTGTTCTTGTTTGATGTTCCACTGGATCAATAATTCTTGTTCCAATTCCTCAATCAAATGGAGATAAAGGCGCAATGCGGGTTTTTCTTCCAAAAATGAACGGCAACCGGTTAAGGCGATCAGATCCAGGAAATGACGGACTTCATCGATGAGTGATTCGTAAACCTGATCGATAGCCTGTCGATCCCAAGTCTTATTTTGTTTAGACAGCAAGTTACTCTCCCAGGTAGTTTCATCGAGATACCCCTTACCTCCCTGTCTTTCAGGGCGGGGAGGTAAAGTGATTTGTAGGTTAGAGGTATTTGTAGAAGGCCTTATAAGCCTTATAAGTGTGATAGATGTCCACTTTCGAAGCAACCTCAAAGGGAGAGTGCATGGACAATAAAGCCGTACCACAATCAACAACATCCATACCGTAGTAGGCCAGGTAGGAGGCGATGGTTCCCCCGCCACCTTGGTCAACTTTTCCTAATTCAGTGGTTTGCCACAGAACCTGGTCTCGGTTGAAGGCTCTTCTAACTTCTGCCACAAACTCAGCGTGAGCTTCGTTGGAACCGGATTTCCCTCGTACACCTGTATATTTTGTGAGGCAAACTCCATATCCCATTTTACCGGCATTCAAGGGGTCGTTCACTGATTTCCATTCGGGATCGATGCCCACGTTCACATCAGAAGAAAGGAACTTGGAATTTGCCAGTGAATTCATCAAAAGACTGTGATCATTGAATCCGTAATGAAGCAAGGTCGCATTGACCATGCGTTCCAGCAAGTTGGACTGAGCCCCACTATTGCCCATAGAACCGATTTCCTCTTTATCGAAGAAAATCATCATCAGGTTCTTATTTGTTTTGTCCGCTTCAATATCAAAAAGCGCCTGCATGCCCAAATAGGAGCAGATGCGATCATCATGGCCATGAGCGCCCACAAAGCTGCGATCAAAGCCGACATCCCTGGCCGGACCGGCAGGTACTAATTGAATTTCAGCACTGACAAAGTCTTCCTCTACAATACCGTAGCGATCGTGCAGCTCCTTCAGAATCCAGAGTTTGATGGCATTTTTCCCAGGTTTAAACTGATAGGGAATGGAACCAACCAAAATATTGAGCTGCTCTCCTTCGATCAATTTGCTTGCGGGCTTCTCATTCTGCTCCTTGGAAAGGTGGGGCAGCAAATCATTGATCGTAAAAACCGGATCAGCTGGATCTTCACCGATTACAATGTCCACCTTTTTACCACTTTCCGTGATCACCACACCGTGCATAGCCAAGGGACGAGTCACCCATTGATACTTCTTGATACCACCATAGTAATGGGTTTTCATGTAAGCCATGTCTTCCGCCTCGTAGAGGGGGAAGGATTTGAGATCCAGGCGAGGCACATCGATATGAGCACCGTTCATTAAAAATCCCTCAGAAAATTCTTGGGGGTCATTAATATAAACTAAGGCACCACAGACATCGTCAAAATTCAGAAATAATTTTCTATCTTCTTTAGAAGCTTTTTCAATCGGTACGTAACCATGAGCCGTTGCCATTTTTTCTATGGTAACCATGGCTTCCCGTTCCGTTTTACTGGTATCCAGAAATTGCTTATACTGCTCGGAAAGCTCAAAAATTTCCTTTTCCTCATCTTGGGAAATATCTTGCCAGCCACATTTTTTTTCAAAGAGAAGTTTTTTGCCTAGCTCTTCTAGTTCTGTTGGATTTGTACTCATAATATTCCTGCTTTTATTGATTCCTTTATTCCTCTTCCTGTTCCTCTGAGAGTACTCTCAGGTTGCGGACTGTTGGAGTCGTCGTCAGTTTATCAAATGAAATGTTAGATTCAAGGATCACCTGGACCGTTTTCTCCCCACGCTCGCCAATCACTTTGAGCCTATAATTGATTTTATTCTTGGTGTATTTCACTTCCGGCCAATAGCCGATTGATTCAATTTCTCCAACTTGATCAAAAACATCGGGACTGTTGCGGATACTCTCCACAGTGATGAGATAACCACTGCTTCTTTTAATGCCAAAGGGAGTACAGAAGGTAAAGGTCATCCAGAGGGTGGCAAAGGCCAACATGACAGCCATCATTTTAACAGTCAGATGACGAACTACTGCGGGACGAATCCGTTCAACCACCATAGTTCCCATGTATTTATCCCCTAAGCGGCGGCAATGCTTGTCCATCAAAAGAAAAAACAGTTCGATGGGCAGAAGGATAATAAAGAAGTTTCGTAAAATCAGTTTTGCGATCGATGGTTGGGGAAAGCCTTCGTCCACTCTGGCAACTCTTAAATTTAACAATCCTTTACCCGGGCTGACACCACCCACAACATCCTTGCAGAGGAATAAGGTCAGGCCGATTAAATAAATGGGAAGCAATTGTTTTAAGACCTCCTCGTAGGGGAGCAGGTCCCACTCCAAAGGCAGAAAGAGAGGGTGAGCTCCCATTAAAAAAAGCATGATTAACGAGTAATCTATGATAAATGCGAACAACCTCTTCGCTGAAAATGCAATGATTGTTTTTTCTTCAGGTTCTGTAGTTTTTGACATGCTTTCGAGGAAAAGAGATGGTTGATCAAAATTAGGCCAAGGAGGCGCAGAATAGATTGAGAGAATTACCGAAGTTCGACCCAGAAGGTATCTTCTTTCTTTTTGTCTTTGGTCACACTGAAAACTCGGCCACTCCCCTTCGTGTGAATACGCACATTCTCTCGGCCCGCAATGGCTAGAGTTTCACGTAAGGTCTTATTTTTTAGAAGTTTAGTAAGCTGTTTGTAATAGTTCTTCCCTTGGATTTTTTCTGTCAAGTCCACTGTGGAGGCATGGAATACAGTATTTTCCACAAGGGGCGTCTGTTCATTATTTTCAGGTTTTTCAAAATCCATGTTGGGATAAAAGCGTAGGGCGTGCTCAGCGATTTTACGAAAAACTGGGATAGCGCCTTTGACCCCTAAATATTTTTTTTGGGGTTCATCAATGACAACCAGAATAGTCAGGCGCGGTGCTTCCGCAGGAAAAAAACCAACAAAGGAACTAATGTGATTTTTGGAAGAATACTCTCGTTTTTTCCGATCAAACTTACGTGAGGTCCCTGTTTTTCCAGCCACTGCAATGTTTTTTAAGCGAGCGCTGTAAGCCGTGCCACCTCGCTGAGTCACAGCAATCATATATCCTTTGACTAACTCGGCTACCTCCTCAGATATAATCCGCTTTGGCTCCCGGAAATTCATATCGACGACCTCTCCATTTGCCCTGCGAGCTTCTTCGACAACTCTGGGTTGTAATAATAAGCCGCCCGTCGCAAACGTATTCAATGCCGTGATTACTTGCAAAGGGGTTGCTGAAATTCCATGGCCATAAGACATGGTGGCTACATCAATATCCGACCAGCGTTGATATTCATAAACCTTTCCAGTCACTTCTCCCGGAAGGGTGATTCCTGTTTTTGTTCCGTATCCAAAATCACGAATCATTTTGTAAAAGATAGGCTTAGTAATCAACTGTGCAATCTTAGCGGCACAAATATTCGAAGATTTCTGAATAATTTTTTCCAAGGATAACCAGCCATATTTGCTGGTATCGTGAATGGTACGATCGTGAATCTGATAAGTCCCGTTTTCACAATTGAAGATATTATCCCTAGTGATAGCTTTACTTTCCAGGGCAGCGGCCAGGGTCACCACTTTAAAGGTCGATCCCGGTTCGTAGGCTGCCCCGACTGCCCGATTGAAAAAGGAGATACTATCGAACTTGGCAAAGCGATTGGGATCAAAATCCGGCTGCACGGCCATGGCCAGGATTCTTCCTGTTTGGGATTCCATCACAATGGCTACCCCGTCCTTGGCACTCATGGCATCAATACCCTTTTTCAACTCCTTTTCAGCGTAGTGTTGTAACCTGTTGCGAATGGTCAATCGCAGGCTCCCGCCTGAAAAAATATCCCGATAGGTTCGTGCGGTGAAGGGATTCCACTGAGCTTGATGTCCCTTGCGTTCCATGAGGTGATCATTAAAAAAATACTCTAACCCTTCCAGACCTCTGGAATCGGTTCCTGTAAAACCAATCAACTGCGCCGCAAAATTTTGCTGTGGGTGGAAGCGTTGGTACTCCTTGATAAAATGAATACCCGGTAAGCCCAAGGCCTTAATCTGCTCACTCACTTGAGGTTTGGTATTGCGTTTTAACCACTTAAAAGTACCAGGAGCCTCAAGCTTTTTTAAAACTGTTTTCTCTTTTAGTTTTAAAATTTTACTGAGTTGGGCCGCCGCTTTTTTCTTGTCCTTAATCTCTGGAGGGATGGCAAAAATGGATTTTAAAGGTAGAGAAACTGCCAGGTAATTTCCATCATAGTCGAGGATGGCGCCTCGCTGTGCTTTGACGGACTGGTTGCGATTGTATTGTCGGTTTGAGCGTGCCTCCAAATTTGGCCGATCAATGACTTGCAGATACAAAGCCCGGAGGACAATACAAAGTATAGCCAAATAGAAGACCCGTTGAATCCAGGTAACTCTTTGGGAAAAACTTTGCGAAAAAATTTGGTTTGTAAAACGAATCAATGCAACCTTTGGAAAAATTTGGATCAGTTCACTCTTGAGTAATTTCGGAAACCCCTAGGCCTGTGGATTGCTACTCTGGCTCCGGCACCGGATCTGGGTAGATTTTGACTTCAATGATTTGCTTTGCCTGGGGAAAGTCCATTCCCAATTGTTGCTTGGCAAAGTTTTCTACCCTGTCCAACTGGCTCAGGTAACGTTCTTCCAACTGCAGGGGCAGAAGAGAGGACAGAATTGCTCTTTTTTCCAAGCTTAGCTTTCGTACTCGCCGTTCTGTCTGAATATAATCGATTCGTTGGCTCACGAAAAACATGGCAACAATCAATAAAATCAATCCAGATAAGAATAATTTGAGGGTGATTTTCCACTCACTTTCCGGTAATTCACGAACCAGCCTACTGCTGGAGCTTTTGCCAAGCTTTGGGTAGTCCTTCATATTTTTTCAATCACTCGCAATTTAGCGCTGCGAGAGCGGGGATTCCGCTCAATTTCCTCGGGTGTGGCTTTGATTATTTTACTATGCAGCAGTTTTACCTTGGGTTTCAAACCACAGATACAGTGAGGAATATTCTTGGAACATTCACAGGGGTCCGCCCACTTTTTGAACTGTTTCTTCACTGGCCGATCTTCCAGTGAATGGAATGAAATAATGGCAAGCCTACCGCCAAAATTCAAGAGCTCAATCGCGTTTTCGAGCAATTGATCCAGCTCCTCCAATTCATGGTTCACTGCAATACGCAGGGCCTGAAAAGTTTTGGTGGCGGGGTGCAAACGACCAAACTGAAATTTCTTAGGAATCGCAGCTCGAATGCAGTCTGCCAATTGCCAGGTTGTTTCGATGGGTTTCTCTTGTCTTTGCTTGACGATCTGTCGAGCGATCCTCTTCGCAAAGGTCTCTTCACCGTACACCCTGATAATGCGGGTCAATTCCCAYTCATCKGTTTCATTGACTAAGTCAGCTGCYGAAAAATCATCCTGYTGATTCATGCGCATATCCAAGGGCGCATCGGAACGAAAGGAAAARCCGCGATCTTCCTGGTCAATCTGGTGGGATGAAACGCCCAAGTCTGCCAAAATATAGTCGACCTTGACTCCCTGCTCCCGCAGTCGCCGCACTCCTTCCGCAAAGGAGTAATGATGCAGAGTGTAACGACCTGAGAAGTCGGCTAGAGTCTTGTCGGCAGCGGCCAAGGCCTGCTCATCTCGGTCTACACCGTGTAGGTAAAGACCCGGTACTTGTTGCAATAATGCTTTGGAGTGGCCAGCTCCCCCCAAGGTACAATCAATCATCGACTCTGCGTTCTCCGGGCAGTACTCCAATACTTCGTCCAGTAAAACGGATATATGTTCAAAATTCACTTCTTTATACTCAAATAGGATCTTAGATGTCATTCCCTCAGCCTCATAGGCTGAAAATTTGCTCCCAGTATGAGCAAGCAAATAAAAAATGGAAAGGGGAATCCCCGATCTTACCCTGGATGGAGCTCCATCCAGGGTGAAATCGGGGATTTTAGTCTAGGGGAGTGCTCAGGAGTGGGCCGATTGAAGAGTTGTTTTGGGGCTATTTATGTCTATAACTTTGCGACTATACTGTAGTTTTCCACTGCTGCCTCCTTCTTTACTCTCCTTGTGTAGGAAAATACTATGTTATCGTTGATGTGAATCGTGACGGCAAGATTACCGAAGGCACGGATATTATCGATGCTGTTAATAAGAATGGAAAAACGATTCTGACTGATCCGAATATAGTTGGTTTTTCCGTAGTGAAGTGAACCCTCAAACACTGATGTGTAAATTAACCTAATGGGTTTTTAGCTCTTGAGAGTTGCTGTTCCTCCTCTTCCAGAGAGAGGGCGAAGTAGGAGGATATGATCTTGATAAAGACCCCCCAATCTTTGATGCCTGAGCCTTAGTAAAAAAATAACTTCCAAAAATATAAAATCTATTGTTATAATTCCATTCTTTATTTAAGTAGCTTGTTTGAAATGAAGATATCAATTGTAGACTAGTACTTAGTCAGAGTTGCTTTTCCGGGCAAAATCTTAAATTTCACTTCACCATTCGACATTCCTTGTTCGATATTTGATATTATTTTGAATCTAGAATGTCGAATATCGAAGGATCGCTTTCATTTCCAAGTTACTAATTGGGAACGAAGGAAAGATATTAAATGGAGAGCCGTAACTAAACTGAGGAAAATCTTTCCCAATATTGAATATTTAAGATGCGACCCCCTAAACGCATTTTAATAACTAGAATTAACTTGTGAGGTTAAAATGATTAAAAAAGGTTTAATTTTTGTACTGTTTAGTTTTTGTTGTCTCCTGTCTACTGTTGGGGCGCAAACGTTACGAGTGACCTTGGAGTCCATTCCACAAGCAAGGGGTTGGTCGATGAGTACTTCAGGTGGTGAGTTAGTTTATTCCCAATGGGTGTTTGATTCCCTGGTACAACGTGGTGAACAGCAGAAAATCGAACCCAGATTAGCGATTAAATGGGAACAGGTTTCCCCCACAACCTTGAGGTTTCACTTACGAAAAGATGTGGTCTTTCATAGTGGCAATGCTTTCACCGCTAAGGATGTGGCCTGGACTCTGGAAAAGTTAAAAGAAAGTGCTTCTAGAGGGCAGGGCTTTGATAGTCTGCAAGCCAAAGTGTTGGATGATCATACCATTGAGTTATCCAGTAATACGGAGAGTGGGCTTTTACTGAATTTAGCCGCTTACCTTTATCCGGCAGATCGACGCTTTTATGAGAAAGCACAAGCTGCAGAAAAATCTCAAGAAGCTCTGTTGGAATCAGGCACAGGCAAGTATCAGGTCACTCAGAGGCAGGATGAAAAAAAAGTAGTGATGGAGGTCTTTTCGGAGCACTGGGATCAAAAGGTTAAAGGGAATGTGCAAAAGATTATCATCACCTCAATTGCCCAGGGAGATCTTCGAGTGGAAGCACTGCTTGCTGGTAAAACAGATTTAATCTCCTCAATTCCATTGAAAGAACACAAACGATTGCGCAGGAGTCGAAGGGTTAAATTATTTTCCGCTGATAGTAATCAAGTTGTCAGTTTACAGATCAATCAAACTCGGAATGAGTCCTTGCGAGACTTACGTGTTCGCTTGGCTATTGCTTTCGCGATTCGGAATCATGGACTTGTTAAGCAGGTGTTAGTGGGGGCGGCGAAGGCTGCGACTCAATATCCACCCAAGGGATCGATTGATTATAATCCAAAGCTTAGAAGTCGTTATAGCCTAAAAAGGGCCAGCCGTTATTTGAAACAAGCCGGGTTGGATCAGGGATTTGCTCTTGATATGATTGCTGCGGATGACAATCAGGAAATTGCTCAAAAAATTGTAACCATGCTGGGCAAGGTGAAAATTAAGGTGAATTTGAAGATCATCCCTCGGCAAAGTTACCTGGAGCAATTTCTGCTGAAACAGGCTGATTTGCAAATGATCAGTTGGGCCCCCCAAGCTGAGAATGCTGCCGACTATTATCAAGCCATGCTGCTAACTCCCAACGCAGACAAACAATTAGGAAAATATAATAGTGGAAATTATTCTAACCCGATCTTGGATGCCGTGGTGCTTGCTAGTAGCAGTGAAGTGGATCCTCTGCGTAGAATCAAGCTTTTACAGGCTGCTGCTAAGATTGCTTATGACGACGTAGCCTTTGTCCCACTCTATTGGAAAAAAGACTCTTGGGCTGCTAAAAGGACGTTGAAATTGAGCCCTTTGATGAACCAGCAGAACCTACCGGTTCTTAGTAAGCTGGTTCTGAAGTAAGCTGGTTAGAGTCGGAGACGCTGTACTGACTCCGACCTACTAGAGAAAGCCCCCTGCTGAAAGCTTCATGAACCTTGATAATTCACATAGGCCAGACGTAGGATGGTCACAAATACCACACTGAGAAAAACAGGGCGAATAAAAGCTGCTCCCTTTTTGATGGCCAGCCCTGAGCCGATGCGAGCGCCAATCAATTGCCCGGCACCCATGCTGAGTCCTACAGAGTAGACAACATTGCCTCCCTGAATAAATAAAATCAGAGCAATCACATTGCTACTAAAATTCATCACCTTCGTGATTCCTGTAGCCTTGGTCATGTTTAGGCCTAGAAGCAATAAGATCGCAGCTGTCCAGAAGGATCCTGTGCCCGGGCCGAAAAAACCATCATAAAAACCGAGAAGCAGACCAAAAATGAAGAAAAAAATGGGTGATTCTAGTCGGGCAGGTCGCTCTTTAAAACCCAAATCTTTGGAAAGTAAGGTATGTAAAAATACCCCCAAAAGCAGGAATGGAATGATCTGCTGGAGAAAGCCCGCATCGATCTGTTGAATGGACCAGGCACCAATGCCAGCCCCAATTAAAGTGAAGATCACGCCTCTCCAAACTTCAGACAGAGAAATCTCTCCTTTTCGCAGGAAGTTCCAAGTTGCGGAGAAAGTACCGAAGGTTCCTTGCAATTTATTGGTCCCTAAAGCGATCTGTGGAGGTAAACCGATGGAAAGCAAAGCCGGTAAGGCAATCAAACCCCCACCACCAGCAATAGAATCAATGAATCCTGCCATCAGCCCTACTAGAAATAACAAGGCTAAGAGTTCAATGGAGATGGTTAGAGCGGGCATAACTTACAGAATGATTGGGGTTGCAGGTGGGCATTGTCAGTCAATAAAAAAATCATGAAGCATAGCCCATTCTGGATCCGGACCTTGCCAGCGATTGACTTTCATGTCGATTTTATCCTTTGCACTGAAGGGAATGCCTTCAGCTTCAAGCAATTGTTTTTGGATCAGACTGCCATCACCAGAACGTCGGGGACTCACCTTTCCTTGACTATTCACTACCCTCTGCCAGGGAATATCCACTTCAGGGGGGATAGCCGCCATGGCGTAACCAACCATTCTGGCAGTACAAGCTCCAGTGAAGTCAGCGATTTGTCCGTAATTAGCCACTTTTCCAGAGGGAATTTGTGCTACCAGCCCATAAATCCTTTGATAAAGGGGCGCCTTGTTTAAAGACATAATTGTGATCTGCAAGGAGAGAAAAGAATTACTGGAGAGATCTTGATCTCAAAGGGGGGATGCTCCCACATCATCTGTGGAAAGGCAAGATTGGAACTTTGGTCGCCGGAAAAACGTAATATTAACAAACCAACGCCTTCGACTTCTAAAAGCTAGGCAGGAATGGAGGAGCCGATTCAACGACGTCAACTGAGGGGATTTTGAGTGGAGATACGAATGGCGGGAGATTCCCGCCAGATCAACTTATTTCTTGCGAATGGCTTGGATTTCCAGAGTAATCGTTACTTCATCACCAACAACAACACCGCCTGTTTCCAGAGCAGGATTGTATTCCAGACCAAAACTTTTTCGGCTGATTTTTGCAGTTGCTTCAAAACCAGCGCGCTCATTTCCCCAAGGATCAGTATTAACACCCATGAATTCACCTTTGAAAGCAACTTTTTTGGTGATTCCACGGATAGTTAAGTCTCCGTAGACTTTAATGTCATCTCCCTTACCCTGGATTCGATTGCTGACAAAAGTCATCGTAGGATATTGCTTGGCAGCAAAGAAGTCAGGGCTTTTCAAATGTCCATCTCTCTTTGGTTGTTGCGTATCCAAGGAGGCAATTTGAACTACAGCACTGACAGACTGCAAGGTACGGGTAGCAGCATCGGCTTCAAGCTTGGCTGTAAAATCAGAAAAAACACCACGTACCTTAAACATCATCAGATGTTTGACGGAAAAGTTTACCTGGGAATGGGCTGGATCCACATTGTACTCCGCAGCGGAAACCATGGAGGTGGATAAGGCTAAAAAGCTCAGAACAACAACTGCGAATCTCTTAAACATGACAATCTCTCGTAAAATCGTTTTTGGCTCAACTGGTAGTAATAACTTCAGCTATAATCTAATGAGTGAATACTCACCTAAACTGTGATTCAAAAGTATAGCCTTCTCATTCATCGGACAATCCCCTATATTATGGAAACATTGTCAACAAAACGAAGACAGTTTTTCAGCACTCTAATTTGAATCAAAGACATTCCTATAGTTGGAGATTCGTGATGATCGTTTTTAAGTGACTTAATTTTAAGCAAAAAAGCAAGGTTTATGGATACTTTAGAAGGAATGCGTGTCTTCACCAAAGTAGTGGAGGCTAAAGGTTTTTCCGCAGCAGCCAGGAAGATGGGAATGTCCAAATCTCTAGTCAGTAAATATGTCGGCCAACTGGAAGAGCGTTTGAAAGTCCGGCTTATGGATCGGACAACCCGTGGCTTGAACCTGACGGAAACAGGCAAGGCTTATTATGAACGAAGTATAAGACTATTAGAGGACTTTGATGAACTAGAGTGTACAATCAGCACTCAACACAGTAGCCCCAGAGGACAGCTTCGCCTGACAGCACCTCAAACTTTTGGTGAGTTATACTTGGTTCCCGTTCTGGAACAATTTATGTCTGACTATCCTGATATCTCCGTAGACCTTAATTTGAGTGATCATTTTGTCTCCCTGATTGACGAAGGTTACGACTTGGCGATTCGGATTGCTGATTTGCCAGACTCCAGTCTGATTGCCCGTAGGTTGGCTCCTTGTCGTCTCCTTTTATCTGCATCACCTAAATATCTGGAACAAAAAGGAACCCCGCAGCAGCCTAAAGAACTACGTGATCATGCCTGTATTTTGTATGCTAATTCTCCAACACCAGAGAGTTGGAGCTTCCTGGTAAATGGGAAAAAAGAGTCCGTTGCAGTTCAAGGTCCTATACGAACAAACAACGCGATTGTCTCCAGGGATCTGGGCATTTCTGGGTTTGGTATTGTTGCGTCACCTTATTTCATTGTAGCGAGTGCGATTCAGTCTGGAGAGTTGGTTCCCATACTGGAGTCTTTTGAGCATTCCAATGCTGCAATTTATGCGGTCTACCCCCACTCCCGGCACTTGTCGGCCAAAGTGAGAGTATTTATTGATTATTTGATCCCTTTCATGAAATCCGCGTTGGTCGAGTAGCTTCCGTTGGCTATTCGGCTGCGGCCTTTTGCAGCTGTGCTAACAAATCTGGCTGGTTAGCACTGATCAAGATTTTGTCGTTCAAACAAATAGTGGGGACACTGCTCACGCCTAGCTCTCGAGTTTGGCGAGAGCGTTCAAGAATACTGTCTTCCGCTTCCTGATTGGCTAAAAAAGCTTCTACTTTTTCTCTATTCAATCCGTGTTTTTCCGCTATTTTAAGTAAGACATCCACCTTGCCGATATCCAGACCCGCCTCAAAATAACTCTGATAAAGATCTTCGATCATTGCCTCTTTTCCCGCACCTTGAGTCAGTTTAATCAACTTATGGGAAAGAATAGAGTTGGGGTAAAGCATCGTTTCCTTCAGGTTGAAATTCAGGCCAACTGCTTTTCCCGCTTGAATCGGTCCCGCAAAGATAGTCTGAAAATCTTGTCCATATCTCTCGCTTAGGTAAGTGGCTAAATTCACCCCTTGTTCGGGAATCGTTTCATTCAAGATAAAAGGGTGATGAGAAATTGTAACTTCCGTATTATCCAACTGGGATAAAGCATTGCTTAGATTTTTCTTACCGATCCAGCACCAAGGGCAGACTGTATCAAACATGATATCAATAGATAATTTTTTCATTCTTTTTCTTTATATACTAAAATTAAAGGCTCATGTTGTGTTTCAGGAGGATTCCCAGAAGCACTTTGATCTCACGGGTACCATTTTCACTGGGTAGCATCAACCCCACTCAAGGCCAGGGTATTGTGTCCTTATTTTATGAGATTGAACTTATACAATAAACAGATCGCCAATGAACTACTGCTGGATAGCATTGATATTCAGCAGATGACCACCCAACTCCATTTCCCCTTGAGCTTTTATGAGCATCCGCTTATGAAATATTTAGGTTAACTATGCCTGAAACGATAGCACTGTTCATATTTTGGAAAAGTAGTTAACAGGGAGTTTGCTCTGTGTCATCCCAACCAGTGGGAGGGATCTTAATGACTTGGGGAAAAATACCCACCGCTCAAGACTGATAACTCTATAGGTAGGTTGTAGTCAGCGCAGCGTCTCCGACTCAGTATCAATCCATTGGATTGAAATGCTGTAGTTAACTGGAAGAACTCATATATTAAGGACTGAGTATGATTGATTTACCCCTGGAACTTGTTGCGGGACTGATGTTAATTCTTGGCCTGTTAGTTGGTTTCATTGCCGCAGTATGGAGAAGCAAACAAGTCATCCCCTCACTCCAAGCGGAAATTACAACAACCCAGGCAAATTTAGGACAGCAGCAGCATCGAGTAGCTGAACTGACGGAGGAGTTGCAGCGAGAAAGAAAATCATATGGCAAGGTCATGGGGGAGAAAAATTTTATGGAGCAGAGGTTTACCAAAGCTCAGGCTGATATTGATGGTATGAATRTACGCCTTRCYGAGCGAGAYCAGCARTTGGAAATCAGGGAGTCYGATCATAAATYACTCAATGAAAAATATACCAGTTTGAGYAGCGAACACACGAAGCTGAAAACGACCCTCTCAGAAAAACTMGCCAACTTTGAGGAGCAACAGCAAAATTTTGAGCAAACCAAGCAACAGCTYAAAATAGAATTTCAGAACTTGGCAAACCGGGTATTTGAGGAAAAAGGGAAGAGATTTAGTCAGGCCAACCAGTCGTCCCTGGCTGTGATGCTCAAACCCTTCAAAGAACAAATTGAAGCCTTTCAAAAGCGTGTCAATGAGGTGCATTCTGAATCCGTCAAAGGCAATGCTTCTCTAGAATCGGAAATTAAAAAGGTGCTTGATGTGGGCCTCAAGATGAGCGATGAGGCCAATAGCCTGGCAACCGCCTTGAAAGGCGAAAAGAAAACTGCAGGCAACTGGGGAGAGGTCCAACTGGAAAGAACCCTGCAATTGGCTGGCTTAGTCAAGGGTGATCACTATGAGTCTCAGGAGCGATTCAAAGACGCTGAGGGGAAAAATAACTACCCGGATTTCGTGATCAAGTTACCCGATAACAAACATGTGGTGATCGACAGCAAGGTTTCCCTGGTTGCTTATGATCAAGCAGTCTCAGCCAAAACTGATTTTGAAGTACAGAAGGCGCTGGATTCCCATGTTAAAGCGGTTCGAAATCACATTGATGATCTTCACAAGAARGATTACAGCAACTTAATYGGCATGCGYAGYCCMAATTTTGTTTTGATGTTYATGCCCATTGAGCCCGCCTACATTGAAGCCATGAARCATAACAAAGATCTGTTCAATGATGGCTATGGGAAAAATGTCATTCTGGTTTCACATACCACTCTGATGCCGATTCTTCGCACGGTGGCCAATCTCTGGAAACTGGAACGGGGTAATGAAGAAGCGAGGGAAATCAGTGAAAGAGCCGGTGAAATTTTCAATCAAGTCTGCACAGTCGCTGAAAGGCTGGATAAGCTGGGTCGGTCACTGAATGCTGTCAGCAATCATTACAACAGCACCGTCAAAGGACTGGTGGGTCAGCAAGGACTCTATGGCAAGGTGGAACGGTTCAGTACTCTATCCACCAAGGTCAATAAAACCATGCCTAATCTTGAGCCACTGCACACTGATTTTGAATATCAGCGCTTGGAGCTAATGGTTGATCCCGTCACGGAAGTAGCAGAAATTCAAGAAGAAGTGCTCGAACAGCAAGATTAATTTGTAAGCTCAATTGTCCGCCCCTCAGGGATTCCTATAGGGAAGTACTGTTTTCTCTCCGGAAGGATTGAAAGTCTGAGAGCAACCGCTGTTTTTTCTTACTGAAAACCCATATAGATTCTGCCTGAGCGGTGGCTTCTCCTTTTGGAAGGGGCAGGTGTTTTAGATTAGGAAACTCCTAATCTTCTTTTAGGCCTCAACCTTGGGATTCACAGCCCGGTGAGTCTCTGAGATTTTCCACATTCTCCCCAAAGGGCCTGGAAGCTGCCATTTCCTGATCTTCCAGAATCAGATTGGAGCTGAACTCTGCAACGTCGGTGATTAATTCCCGACA
>NVSR01000098.1 GCA_002401295.1 SAR324 cluster bacterium
CGAGCAAAATCCACATCCTTCTCCGAACTCAACTCACTGTAATCAACCAGTTGAAAATAAGTACCTTGGGCAGGACGAAATCGAAATTTTGYTTGCTTCAATAATTCACAGAAATAATCCCGCTTTTTCTGATAAAACTGGGGTAATTCCAGATAATGTTCAGGYACTTCTGCCATAAAATCAGCTAGAGCCAGTTGAATGGGAGTCACCGTACAAAAGGTAACGTATTGATGGATTTTACGGAACTCATGAGTCAAAGCTTTCGGAGCAATACAATAACCTACTTTCCAGCCCGTAGTATGGTAAGTTTTACCAAAAGAGGAGACCACAAAAGAGCGTTGAGCCAGCTCTTCATGGCGCAGCACACTCTGATGCACCCCTCCATCAAAGACAATGTGTTCATAAACTTCATCCGAAAGGATCAAGATGCCGCGTTGCCTGGTGATTTCCGCCAGCCTATCCAGATCCTGTGCTGATAAAACTGCCCCCGACGGGTTGTGAGGAGAGTTGATAATAATCAATCTGGTTTTGTCATTAATGCAATCCTGAAGCCTCTGCCAATCGATACTATAGTCTTCAGGCATTAAGGGAATATGTATGGACTTTCCCCCATTCAGCTCCACTGCAGGCTCATAGGAATCATACGCGGGGTCAAACATAATCACTTCATCACCAGGGCGAACCACAGTACTGATGGCGACAAACAGTGCTTCCGTAGCACCGGAGGTCACCGTAATTTCATCTGTCGCTGAAAGATTGCGCCCATAAAGCTGCGCCACTTTATGGCGGATCTGTTCCAATAGAGCAGGAACCCCCGTCATCGGTGCATATTGATTATAACCTTCCATCATATATTGCCGGACCAAATCCAACAATCGTTGAGGGCAACTAAAATCAGGAAAGCCCTGAGAAAGGTTGATTGCTTGATGTTTCGCCGCTAACTGGGACATGACCGTAAAGATGGTAGTGCCCACTTTGGGTAATTTGGATTGAATCTGAATACCTGCCATCATTCTTCCTCACCTTTGAAAAAATAGAACTGAGATGCACTGAAAAGTAGAGATAAAAGCCCTAGCATTTTGGATTAATTTCTTTTACAAGTCTAGCCCTGTTTTGCAGACGGGCCTTCCCCATCCTTTTTCCTTTGGCTAAAAAAATTCTCTATGAATCCCCAATCAGGTTAGTAAAACTACGCTCTTGACTTGTGCGTAGACTTTTTTCCCTAGTTTCAAATCAAGTAAGGTAGCTGATTTGCGTGTAATACGGGAAAGCATGACTATCTCTCCCGCTATCAAGCGCACCATTACTTGTGCGCCTCCATCTGGAATGATTTCCTCAATGGTCGCGGGAAAAATATTCAGAATACTAGTATTAGATTGATATTCCAGGGTCAGACTGACATCACGTGCGGCAACTTTCAGCCTTACAGCATGTCCGACAGATAAAGCCTTTCGCGCTACTGAAAAGCGGCCACTGGGGAAATCGAGGTAGGTCAAGTCAAAGTCATCATCATGCCCTGCGACAATCCCTTGAATGATCACTCCCGCATCATCACTATGGGCCAGAGGTAAATCCAGACGGCTCAGCATCTCACCAATCGGACCTGCGGCCTTTAACTTGCCCTCCTCCAGCAGGACCAGATGATCCGCCAGCCGCACCACCTCATCAAGGGAGTGGCTCACATAGATTACGGGGATATCCAATTCATCATGCAAAGACTCAAGATAGGGCATGATTTCCTGCTTGCGCGTTAGGTCCAGTGCGGATAAAGGTTCATCCATCAACAGGATCCTGGGGCTGACCGCCAAGGCCCGAGCAATCGCGACCCTTTGCTTTTCACCACCAGAAAGCTGGTTCGTCCTGCGCTCCAGCAAAGGCTCAATCCCCAACAAGGCAATCGCCCTGTCCATAGAAACCTTACGCTGAGAAACGGGCACTCGCTTGACGCCATATTCGAGATTCCGCCTGACATTGAGATGGGCGAACAGGCTCGCTTCCTGGAAGACATAACCCAGAGAGCGCTGGTGAACTGGAACAAAATGTTTGCCATCTTGCCACTGCATGTCACCGACTCGTAAAAAACCATGACGGCATTTTTCTAACCCGGCAATGGCGCGTAGCAATGTAGTTTTGCCACAGCCAGAAGGTCCGAAGACTGCGGTGATCCCCTTACCGGGAAGGTTCAAATCAACATCCAGAACAAAGTTTTTCCGCTTGATCCGGAACCGAGCTGTAATGGTCATGACTGTACTACTGAAAAGCGGCGATTGAGCAAATAAACGGACATCAACATGAGGAAAGAGAGCACCAATAAGCCGCCGGAAAGCCAATGAGCAGAACCATATTCAAGTGCTTCAACGTGATCATAGATCGCAATCGACAGCACCTGGGTCTCACCGGGAATATTACCACCGATCATCAATACCACACCAAACTCACCCACTGTGTGGGCAAAGCCAAGTACGGTAGCTGTCAGGAATCCGGAACGAGCCAAGGGAACGGCTACAGTGAAAAAACGATCCAGGGGGGAAGCACCCAGAGTAGCAGCCACTTCCAAAGGACGATTTCCAATCGCAGTAAAGGCATTTTGTAATGGCTGAATGACAAAGGGCATCGAGTAAAATACCGAACCAATCACTAAACCAGTGAAGGTAAAAGCGAGTCTCTGCACACCCAACCAATCCATCAGACCACCCAAAGGACCATGAGGGCCGAGCGCCACTAAAAGATAAAACCCCAGTACTGTGGGTGGTAAGACAAGTGGCAAAGCAATCACCGCTTCCAGCATAAATTTAAATCGCCAACGGGTACGTGCCATCCACCAAGCGATCGGCGTTCCCAGCAATAACAAGATCAGTGTGGTAATCCCTGCCAGCTTGAGTGTGATGACCAAGGCGATCAGATCGGACTCACTCAATACCATAGTACCCATAACCAAATCCACGAATGATCTTTAGAGACTCATCGCTTTTTACAAATGATAGGAAGGAGCGTGCTGTATCATTATCCCTCAGCAGTACAGCCTGTTGCTCAATGGGTGAATACAGTGACTGAGGTATTTTCCAATAAGATCCCTCCACGGATTCTCCGGGGTGCTTCACCTGGGAATAGGCGATAAAGCCTAATTCCGCATTCCCACTCTTGACGAACTGGAAAGTCTGCCCAATATTCTCACCGCGCACCATGCGTCCCCGCAATCCCTTCCAAAGCCCACGACCCTGCAGAATCTCTTGGGCTGCCTTGCCGTAAGGAGCTAGTTTCGGGTTAGCCAGGGAAAGGTAACGAAATTCTTTCTGCTCCAGGGTCTTACCTTCAATATCAACATAGTTTTTTTGGGGGCTCCAGAGAATAACTTTTCCAATGGCATAGGTGAACCGGCTGCCAGGCAGAGCTACTCCTTCTTTTTCCAGTAGTTTGGGGCGTCTTGCATCAGCGGCAAAGAAAGCATCGAAAGGGGCGCCGTGCTTGATCTGAGCGTAGTGCTTTCCCGTGGAGCCAAAGATCAGTATGACTTTATGGCCTGTACTCTTTTCAAAACTCTCAGCAATTTTCCTGATAGTGCCAGTGAAATTGCTGGCTACGGCCACTCGAATTTTATCGGCCATTGCTTGTCCGCTAGACAGTATCAACAAAAATATCATCGCTAGTGTGTAAAGCAACCTGGTCCTCATGCCTTGTCTCCTAAGATACAAAATGCTATATCCCATGAAATATAACAAAAATCCAAAAAATCGCAGTGCTATAGGAAACAAAAGGCTGGTATTGGCCTACGTCCCAGTCTCATTATCGAGTGAAAAACAGTATACTACAGATATTTAAGGAAAAAATTACAGAATCTTTTTTGCTTCCAACCCTCTAAGGGAGTTAGAAGAGAAGATCCCCCATCGAAAAACGGTAGCGCCGCCCTACGTGGCGGCCTCACTGAGAGCAAAAAAGAATTATAATTCAAATATTTGCTTTTTGGGGAAATTAACAGAAGGAGATAGTTTTTTCTTCCAGCTCCCTAAGTGAATGCGCCAGCGTAATGTATGACCAAATATAACGCAAGCCGAAGGCGTCCCTTCATCAAAACAAAACAACCACCTCTGATCGACATAGCCTATGGCGTTGCATATCCATTGACCTCCCGAAATTGATGACATTATTTGCCCTAACTCGAAAGTTGGAGTTCTTCTGTATCATCCTCAACAAATGCAGGAAATCAGTTTCAAGCTGACCCCATGATCACCTATTCTATAGTCAGGTCGTGGCAGAAAAATTTTGTGCTTAGAAAACGGAAGAGAACAAGGAAATATGGGCGTGGGAAGAGAGCTGAGTGCACTTCATAAAAACTGAATCGCGATTTGAGCAAAATCACGAAAATCTCCTAATCGCTTCTTAAGAATAGAGTACAGGATCTCCAAATTTAGACTCTGATAATCGTGAACTGCAATATTCTTAAAACCTACCATTGCTTGTAAGTTTTTACTTAATTTCGGCTCAATAATCCTACTTTTTTCCAGTAGCTCGAAAACACTTCGACTTGACTGAGGAATCCCCAGTTTTTTAAGGCGAATCATACGATTCCCTATACCCAAACAAGCTTCGCAAGCCCGTTGCAGATTAAGGATAATGGAGTCTTGTTTTGTGTAATCCCTTTCTAGTTCTTCCTCAAAGCCTTCGTATTCCTCAGCAATGCGTAGCAGGCATCGCTCAATAGTGGCGGCCTTATTAATCAGAATATTATCCATGATTTATTTTTTGCCTCGATAGATTTGCCGGCTATCCTCCAGAATTCCCTGCCGTGACTCCTGCAAGCGAAGATAGGCCGAATCAACAAAGTTCTCAAAAAAATCACAGCTATCCTTGTCTGCTGTAAAAAGTCTCTGCCCTGAGTGAAGATTTTCCCATTGGAAAACGGTAGAAGCCTTGATCAGATCTACAAGATCCACATCTCTTTTAAGCTGGAAGGCAAGCTTTTCCTGTAATTGCCAGCGATCGAGTGAGTTCATTGGGCTTGCCGGTAAAATGGCTAGATCCAGATCACTTTCCTGAGTTTCGTATTCTGTTCCGAAACTTCCAAAGCAATAGATCCCTCTAAGATCAGGAAGCTCTTCCTGGAGTAATTGAATGGATACTTTTAATGCGGATGAAGACATTGATATTTTATTTAGTAGGAACAAATACTATTATTTCCGACCAGCATACTAATTCAAAACAGTTCCGAAAAGCAGGAAAAGGGGGATTCCTAATACAGAGGTATTCAGACTCAGAGTTGGCCTGTATTCCCACACAGGAGCATGGGAATAAGCAAGGGAATTTGAGCGTGAAGAGGCAAGAACCCCTTATACGCTTTCAGTTTCCTTATAGAGTTCCAATAAAAGTTCGATGGCAATGCGGTAATAGTATTCCAACTCCGGATCGGATAGGGAGGCCAGTAGTTTTTCCGTAGCAACCACAGCATAGTCACCTTTTAACATGGGTCCTACATCCAACCAAAGGCGATCCTCTTCCAGCATTTTTAGATCCAGTACCAAGTCCATGACTTGATCATCCCCCCAATACAATAACAGTTCGATTGCAGCCTTTCGTACTCCGTGCAACTCATGCTGTAAAAGACTGACTACTGTTTCTTCGGTGGATGTTTGGATCGTGGAATCCCAAAGGTCTAGGCTAATAGCCCGCAAACTTTCCATCGCTTGTACTTGTATCTGAATATCTGGATCCGACAACAGAGCACATAAAGGCTCAACCACTGCCTGGTCCCCAATTCGTCCCAGAGCACGAATTATTTTTACTTTAGTGTCTGTCTCCTCAGCTCCCAACAGGTCTAGTAAAGGTTGTACTGCAGTCGGTGCGCCAATCAAGCCCAAGGACTCTGCTGCTGCTTGCCGGACGACTTCAGCCTCATCTTGCAAGGCAGCAATCAGGGCATCCACTACAATCACACCTTTTTTTCGTGCCAGGAGCCGGGCAGCAAACTGTTTGATATCTTGATGAGGTGCTATGCGTTTGCCTGTCAGCAGTTTCTCTCCCCTGGCGATATTTTTCTTCGCTAAGTTCAGGAAATGCTGTTCATCTTCGGAAAACTCAACCTCATCTTCTATCGGTACGTGCTTTGCCGTCTCTTCATTCTGCATCTGAATAGCTTCTAAGGTAGACATAGGGCCAGATGGCTCTTCCTCTTCCTCTGCTGCTGCTTTTTCTTCAACCGAAGGTTCTTCCAAGCCTTCCATTGCGACATCTCCCGTAGCCTTTTTAGAAAGCTCAAGATCTTCTACCTGTTCTTCTTTATCTTCAGCCTGAGCAGTTGGGGAATCCTCCATTTTCTCTGGTGGAGCTTCCACTAATTCTCCTCTCAAAGCTGCTAGCAAGACATTAATAGAAGCCTCTTCCTGATTACCGGCGATAGCCATCAGACTATTCAAACGTACAAGGTGGCCTTCATCCTTGAGTGCATACATCAAAAAGGGAAGTTCCGCTTTCTCGGCAAAACCATCTAAAGCTTCTGCGGCTGTAGCTCGACAATCCACACTCCAACTGCCTTTATGCAGGATTGTGGTCAATTTTTCCTTCGCTCCATCTACTCTCAGCACACCTAAAGCATGAATAGCCGCGACGGCCACTGCCTGATCCTGATGTTCAGTAAGACTTAAAATAGAGGCATAGAGATCTTTATAACCCAAAGTACTAATGCTCTCCACTGCAGCTCGG
>NVSR01000010.1 GCA_002401295.1 SAR324 cluster bacterium
CCCTGCAAGAAATTACTGGAGAACCGATAACGGAAGGGATATTCAAGAACGGCAAGCAGCTTATGTCTTCAATCCTAGTGAAATCTGGGACGGTTTAGTACTGCAAGATGAGAAAAAACAGCTCTGTAATGGTCTGATCGCCGATTGGGCCAGCTGGCAAAAGGAGAATAGTACGCCTTTTCAGTATCTTTGCTCTATTCTCGAAGCTCTTTCCCCCTCTGCAGAGGAGCCGATCAAGCCGGGGCCACTGAAGCGAATTAGCCTGGATGATGCCCGTGATATCCCCACCTTGTCCATGCCATACGGGCAGGATATTCCAGTTATGCATGCCGCATCAGGAATTCGAAAAATCATCGCTCTCGCTTACCTGTTGGTTTGGTCCCTTGAAGAACATCGTAAAGCCTGTGAATTGACAGGAGAAGAAGAGGTACAGCAAGTCATCTTTCTGATTGATGAGGTTGAATCTCATCTTCACCCTCGCTGGCAACAGACAATCATCCCTTCATTGTTGAATATCATGAATAACCTGGAATCCACGGCTGCAATACAGTTGATCGCCACAACTCATTCACCATTAGTTATGGCGTCGTTGGAGCAAACTTTTGATCATACAAAAGATGCCTGGTTTGATCTTGATTTGGGGCAGGAAAACAAGAGTGAAGTAACCGTAATAAAGAAAGATTTTTCTCCACAAGGAGATGCTGCCCAATGGTTAACTAGTGATGCCTTCGATCTCACAACGGCAAGAGATATTGAAATCAATAAACTCATTCATAAAGCTTCCAGATTATTAGATGAGTCCTCATTCCCAAGTCAGGGTGAAGTCAGTGCGATGTACCAAGAATTGATTCACCATCTGAATGTAAAAGATAAGTATCTTTTCCGTTGGAGATGGATTGCAGAAAAAAAGGGGTTCACCTTATGATCCCAGTACAAGTTCAACCAGAACCCGATGAATTTGATAAAAAGGTTCGTCAACCAGGCGTTACGTGGTTTGAAAAAAATAAAATCTCATTAGACGAGCCACTAAAGCGAAAGATGGAAGTTCCGAACTATTGGAAAGAAGCCTCAAATTCACTTTGGATTGCTTATCAAAAAATCTGTGCATACTCTTGCATCTATATGGATAAAGTTGCAGGTGATGCCACTGTAGATCATTTTAAGCCCAAAAAAGATTTTCCTCGATTCTGTTATGAGTGGGACAATTATCGTCTCAGTTGCCTTCCTGTAAATCGTTCAAAAGGGGTGAAAGAAATTTTAGATCCCTTTGAGATAGAGCAAGGTACTTTTTATCTAAGTTTTGTTGATGGCTCCATCTATCCTAATCCATCATTATCTGAGGAAATTAGCAAAATAGCGAAAAAAACAATTGCGGCTCTTAAGTTAGATAATACGGCACACCGCAATATGAGACTGGAGCACTTCTTTGATTTCCAGACTCGTGAAGTGAGTGCAGACTATTTAAGAAAAAAATCTCCCTTTGTCTGGTTTGAAGCAAAGCGACAGGGCTTTCTTGACGATCCGAAAAATGAGGAACCCCTTCCTGGAATTTCCCCTACAAGTAGTGCTGGCTTGTCTGAAACTGAAAATGACATTACTTCTCAAAGCGGTGAAATCAAAACACAGGGTGTACCGAGGCTATTTATTATCTGCAGTGATAAATGCAGGAATTCAGAACATTGGCGTATCCAGTTTCTGAAGAATCTTCAGACTTTTTTTCCTAAGCTAATTACCAATCTAGATAATCCACCAATACATCTCTCACTTTCAGCTTGGAATAAGACGGCGTATGAAGAAGCAGATCATATAATCATTGCAATTTCTTCTGCTTGGACTGAACAAACACCCCCCCTAAAAAAAGACCCATTATCAAATCTGGAAATTGAGGGACTGATCTCTTTCTCTAAAAAAAGTCCCCAGCTATTAGAGAAAACTATCCTTCTACAAAGTGATAACCATTCAATCGAGAGTATTTTCCCCGAATTAAGTCACTGCCATACATTTCTGATCCCCACACAGACCAAGAATGCATTCGAACACCTCGGAGGACTGGTAGTCAATGAGAAGCATTTGGTTCCTTTAAACTCTCTATTATTAGAGTTGATGCCTTCTTCAAATGTTGAGCAGGAAAGTGGGTTTAAAGCACTCACCCCTATCCCCAGAAACACGGGTGTTATCGTCGGGAGAACAAAAGAGTTGCAAGCTATTTACGATAGTTTTCAGGTAACAAGTAGTGTTTTGCTACTCAAAGGGATTGGTGGGATTGGTAAAACAGTTACCGCGCGCGAGTACATTGCCCAATATGGTCATCACTATCAGATATGTGCTTGGATTGACTTTGATACAAATTGGCAAGAAAGCCTAGTTACAGCCTTCCCTCAAATGGAGCAACACGGGACGATTGGAGAAAGCTACCGTAGCCTCATCTTAGAACTCCAGAACCTTCCTGGAAAAAAGTTGATGGTCGTTGATAATTTCTCTGATACAAAGCGACAACATGAAATTACAAAAGTCCTTAATAATTGGCATTTGTTGATTACTTCGCGTCAACTGATGAATTTTTCAACGATTATGATTGATGAACTGCCCCTAGAACAAGCCATTGAGTTATTTCATCACTATCACCCATCCCCTGTTGACTTAGAAGAACAAAAAGAACTGATAGAATTAGTTGGATACCATACTTTGATGATTGAAATGTCTGCCAAAATGCTCCATAACTCCTTTGTTGGATCTGTTGTAGAATTGGTTCATTTATTCAATGACATTGACTATCAGAATCCTCTTTTTTCCGTTAATATTCCAGTTGAACACACTGTAGAAGATCAAGGCTTTATCCCTCAACTGGAAGCACTTTTTTCAATGAGTGAACTTAATCCCTCAGAACTCTTCCTACTCCAGCGTTTTGCACTCTTCCCCTCACAGCCCATTAAAAAAACAGAGATCTTAGATCTCTTCGCAATTCCAATTGAAGAGTATATTGAGCAGGGAAATCAAATCAATTCACTGCTGAAAAAGGGGTGGATTCAACAGGTGGATGGTGGTTATCACTGCCATCAAGTAATTCGCTCTTATATTCTTTATAAAGCTCCACCTCAATTTATAGACCATCAAGCTGTAATAACAAAATTTATTCATAAATTAGAGGTTCAGCCAAGAGAGAATCCTATAGGAAAAGCAGTTTGGCTTCCAAAGGCTAAATCGTTGGCACATCTCTTTGAAAGTCAGGATGAAAACCAAATAGCCGAATTACTAAGAAGCATTGCTGTAATCGAACGAGACTTAGGCCGATATCCTGAAGCACTACGATCTGCTCTTCGGTGCATTCAAATTCAAGAGGTGGTTTTGCCTCCCGATCATTCTTCTTTGGCTACTAGTTACAATAATATTAGCCTGATTTTTCAGGGATTGAGAAAGCTAGAAAAAGCTTTATATTTTGCGAGTAAAGTAGTGAATATTCAAGAACAGAGTTTAGACTCTAAGCACCCTGATTTAGCTATTAGTTACAATAATATTGTCTTAATCCACTTTCATTTGGGACAGCCAGAAAAGGCTTTGGAGTTTGCTAAGAAATCAATTGAGATTCGAGAAGAAATCTTAGATCCTAAGCATCCCGATTTGGCCATGAGCTACAATAATATTTGCATTATCTACAGGAATCTAGGACAGCTGGATAGAGCTTTGAAGTTTTCTAAGAATGCAATTGAGATTGATGAAGAAATCTTAGATCCTAAACATCCCTCTTTGGCCACGAGCTACAAGAATATTTCCAGTATTTACCTGAGCCTAGGCCAGCTGAAAAGGGCTCTAGAGTTTGTTAAGAAAGCAATTGCAATTCAAGAAGAAATATTAGAGCCCAAGCATCCCGATTTAGCCACGAGCTATAATAATATTTGCTTGATCTATCAAGATTTAGGTCAGCCGGAAATGGCTTTGGAGTTTGCTAAGAAAGCAATTGAGATTGACAAAGAAACCTTAGATCCCAAACACCACTATTTAGCTACGAGTTATAATAATATTTCTTGTATTTACAGAGACTTAGGTCAACTGGAAGTAGCTTTGGAATTTGCTAAGAAAGCAATTGAGATTGAGGAAGAAATCTTAAATTCTAAACACCCCAGTTTGAGCACATGCTACAATAGCATTTGCGCTATTTACCAGAATCTAGACCAGCCGAAAAAGGCTTTGGAGTTTGCTAAGAAAGCAATTGAGATTGATGAAGAAATCTTAGATCCCAAGCACCCAGATTTGGCTATGAGCTACAATAATATGTGCCTGGTCTATAGAAATCTAGGTCAGCTGGGAATAGCTTTGGGATTTGCTAAAAAAGCAATTGAAATTCAAGAAGAAATCTTAGATCCCAGGCATCCTTCTTTGGCCATGAGCTACAATAATATTTGCCTGATCTATAGAGAGCTAGACCAGCTGGAAAGTGCTTTGGAATACTCCCAAAAAGCCTTGGATATACAGGAACAAGTTCAGGATATCAATCATCCTCAAAGAGCATCATGTTATAATAATATCAGTTTGATATTCAAAGAGTTAGGTCAGCTAGAAAAAGCTTTGGAATTCATCAATTCTGCGATCAAAATTTTGGAAGCTAATTTCCCAAAAGGGCATCCCCATTTGGATAGTTCCAGAAATACCAAGAGAGAGATTGAATCTAAGTTGAAGAAAGAAAGTTAAGATTTATTGAGTTCACTGAAAAAACCTTTCCATCTTCTACCTTAAAGGAAATTCAAGCTCACCCGGTGGGTTAATGTGGTATTTTACAAACCCCTTATTTCAAACAGAGACCTGTAACTTAGAAGTTTTTTGGAACCAGATCTTTAGAAGTAAGGAAAAGTTTTTTTGGAATTAATTTAATAAGCGTTTATATGAGAAAATATATTTTTATCATTCTACTTCTCACTTTTACCCTGCCGGCAACTTCCTACTCAAAGGAAGGAGAAAGTGAGATTATTTATGGTATTGGAATCATCAGAGAACCAATAAAACTCAATTTAGAGCCATTATTGAGTGAAGAATATCAAAGCCTTTCCTCACAAACTATAGATTTGGTATCCTTCACACTAAGCAAAGTAGCCCTTGTTACCGGTAGTGCAAATTCAAGAAATTTTCCTAATTTTTATGGGATTATCGGTTATTACGCAGGCTCTATAGATTTAGAACAGAATGTTTCATTTACCTCTGGAGATGACTCTTATTTACTCCAAAATATACAGTTTAAAAGCATTGGATATTATATAGAAGCTTCCATTGTTACTCTTGGCATCAACATCAATAATTATAATCTTCAAGTCAAAAATACAAACACAGCAGTAACAAATATAATCAATATTCTTGAGCTAGAGTACTTTATGGGAGTAAATTTTGGCTACTTTTTGAGTACGGAATATTTTATTCCCTACATGGGGTACACCTTTAATAAAAGTGACTTCATTGAAAGAAAAAAAATGGTTACCGGTCTGACTATTATTTTCTAGAATTTTCGCCGTGACTGTAACAGGTGAGCACACTCCGCTTTACAGCACTATCAGCGGAGACCTTTTACTATTTATCCGGTGTTACGCTAGAGGAAGATAGCCCCCAGCTTCCATTTTCTCGCGTCCAATTGTCTAAGAATTTTGCACTGCCATTCATCTGATTGCCACTGACCTCTACCGTGAAGATAGACCGACCCACAACTGTGACAGTCTCACCGGAACGGCGGATATCCAGATTTTCAATTTCTAAAGACACAAAATGCAAATCAGAACTGCAAAACGCAGCTATAAATTCGCTTTTTGATATTTTACTCCCATTGACTAAAATCCCGGTGAAGTCATCTAGTATCAATTGACTCAATGAATCCTGATCACTATTTTTCTCTGCTAGAATGAGTTTTTTTTCAAGTTCCAGGATTTCAGTTCTAAGGTTTTCTTCTATCATAATATCTATTTAATTTTAGTAGAGTAGTAGGGGGATAGGATATGTCCATCAAAGTAATCTAGAACTATCTATGCTCTTCCTTACTTCTAGCGGGTAGATAGGATTGAGGATATTCTATAAATTTATTTTTCCTAAAAATTTCATTTCTCATCTCCCTGCTTTTTTAGCAGAGCTGTGACTTGCTCCGCTCGCAGGGGTTCGTAAAAGTAGTAACCCTGCAATAAATCACAGCCGATGGCAGTTAACGTTTTTACCTGCTCATTCCGTTCAACTCCAGAAGCTACCACTTTAATCCCCAGCGCTTTGCCCATGCCGATCATGGCTTTGACAATCTCTGTGGAGGTTTTATCTTGAGGGATGTCTTTAATGAAAGAAGGATCTATTTTGAGGTACTGGACAGGCAAACGTTTAATATGACGGAATGACGCATAACCGGAACCAAAACCATCAATGGCAATAACCACCCCCCGATCTGACATTTTTTTGAGGACATCCATGCAGAGTTCCATATCATCCACAACGGTATTTTCATCAATTTCCAGCTTTAGCTGACCATTGGATAATGCGGAACTCTCCATTATACGGAAAATGGTCTCCACAATTCTCCGCTCCTGGAGTTGGCTGGATGAGATATTGACACAAATGGTCAAATCATTGCCATTGATCAGCCCTTCTTTGGCCCAAGAGTTGTAATGCTGGCAAACAGAGGATAAAGCCCATTCTCCGATAGGTCTCATGAGGCCAGTATGTTCAGCTACAGAGATAAATTCACTGGCGGCCAAAATTCCACGATTGGGATGGTTCCAACGCAACAAAGCCTCCAGACCGACGACTTCACCCGTCAGACTCTTGATCTGGGGCTGATAATAGATCTCAAAATCTCCTTGATCCAAAGCCTCTTTCATCTCGTTTTTTAAGATGGTGTACTCACCCGCCAGATTCTGTAATTTGTTCGTATAGAAACGGTAATTATTACGACCATCTTTTTTCGCACGGTACATGGCAATATCAGCGCACTGCATTAATTCTTCCATGTCAGTCGCACACTTGGGATAAGTCGCGATGCCTATACTGGTGGTCACATGAAGTTTCTGAGCTTTCAGATCCACAGGGATGGCAATCTGCTCAAGGATCGCTTGTGCGATGCGGTCAGCTTGCAACTCTTCTTTCAGACCTTCCGCCAGGATGGCAAATTCATCTCCTCCCAGACGGCAAACCAAATCCTGTGTGCGAACGGAAGCCCTGAGCCGCTTGGCGATAGTTCGCAGCAATTCATCGCCCGCATCATGGCCGAAGGTATCATTGACTCCTTTAAAGTTATCCAGGTCCAGGAAAAGAAGTCCCAAGTGGCTTCCTTCCCGTTGCGCTCTGGAAAAGGCCATTTCTAAACTGGATAAAAAATATTTTCGATTGGCAAGTCCCGTCAGGGTATCGTGGAGGGCTATTTGGGAAAGGTTCTCATTGGCAAGGTTCAGTGCTTTTGTCGTGTTGAGCAATTGTTCATTCAGTTGTTGTAAATTATCCCGTTCTTTTTTTAGTTCAAGTTTATGGAGCCATAGCTCTTTAAAAATTATTATTTTGCTCTTCAGGATTTGAGCGGCCAGAGGTTCATAAATGTAATCAACAGCACCCGCTTCATAAGCTTCAAGGAGAAACTGCTTCTGATAGTTTCCTGCAGTGATAAAAATAATGGGAATGTGTTTGCTTTCCGGGTCCTGGTGGAGAGTCGTTGCGACTTCCACTTCCTTTGATTCTGACATTGGCACGGCTATCAGGATCAGGAAAACCTCATGCTGTCTGACCCGTTGCAATGCCTGCTCACCGGACTTGACTTCAATGATTTCTATCGATAAAAGTTCAATCAAACGAGTCATTAAGTAGAGGCTGTGGGGCTCATCATTAACGACCAAAATTTTAGCTTCATGCTCACTCATAGCCAACCCCCTATAAAGAAGAGAGGTTAATCAATATTTCTGATCATTGTCGGCCATCTACGGCATAAGCTCCACATGAAAGAGTAAAATTCTGTAGGCTTTGAGGAGGGAACAATGGAATCAAAAAGATTCCACTGCTTGATTAGACCGTTACTTCTTCGGGGCTTCCGGAAAAGCTTTTTACTTGTTCCAGATTAATGGTTTGACGGTGATGCTCTTCAATGGCTGTGTCTTTGAAGCCACTCGAAATACGATTCAAAAACTCATTCAAGACATTACTCATTCCATTCATAGTGACTTCCTGACGCTTGATGGTAGAAATCGTAGCCTTCACCAGTAAGCCCGGTTGAACGTGGAATGGATTATGAGAGCGATTGAATTGACGGAATTCTTCCTCTAGAAAATCAAGCCGCTGATCTAAAATAATTCGATGTTCCGGATACTCCATGACAAAGAGATCCTGAATTTTGGTCCGTAGGATTTTAAACTTGTTCGTCAAATAGCGTCGCTTTTCCGCAAAAGTTTCGTTGAGTTTCTCTTGAGAGCTTTTCTCTGGTTGTATGAAAGAAATTTCATCCCAAAGTTTCTCAGTATTTCCGACTTCACCGTGGCCTCTGCCTTTTGTACCTAGATGGTTTTCCGTAACGCTATCATAGTCACTAAAACCTTCTGTTTCTTTTAGCCCCTGATAGACCCGCTCAAAGACCTGCCAGAGCTTTTGGGCTTCTGATTCAAACTCATCCAATTGCTGGCAATAAGCAGTACGCATCTCTCGTAGTTGCAAATCATCATAATAGCTCAAGGTGATGCTGTAGCGCTCATCAGGCAGGACGTGATAGTTGGTATCTTCATATTCACGAATCACAACTTGTCGTGAGTTCTTAAAAGTTTCAATGTGTTGATAGCCCAAGCGTGAGGAGTCCAAGATAGACGTCATGGCAGTGACAGCTTGATTAAAGCCTTGGGTGCGCAGTTTTTCATCTTCCATGATCTTCTGTACATTCTCCCGAATATTCAGGGAATCGTACTCATCGACGTCTACTTCCGAGCTCAAACCACTAATAGTTTTTAGAAAATCCTCCACCGTTTTTCTGGCTTGAGCGATGGATTCATCGTCCCCTTCCATGTAGCTTTCCAAGCGTTTTAATTGCTCAAAAATTTTCTCGCTTTCATCCAATCCCTGGCCTTCAGCACTCAACTTTGAATCCAGCTCCTGTACCTCTTGATCAATCCGACCGATAATGCGAGCGGATAAGATATCACGGATGATGGATTCCGCTGCTTTCTGATAATGAAAGATAGGCTCTAGCAGTTCACCCTCAGTAATATTAATCACCAGGTCTATATCTTCTACCGTTTCCGGCTTGAAGGGATTGTCGCTGAACAAACACTTAACGATGCTATAGGCATTTTTCCCTTGAACAAAGGCACCGATGTCTCGTCTTTCTGTTAAGAGTTTGTCCGTCGCTTGTTCCAGCTCAGTGGTCCCCTGCTGGATCTGCCCTTGCAAACTGCCATAGATATTAACAATAGACTGATCCGTTGCCGCACTGGTGAATTGCTGTTCATTTCCTAAATGATCAATCAGCTTGCCTACACTGCGCGGCTGATAACTATCCAGACTTTGAGCTTCTTCCTCATCCACAATATTGTGGAACTTTTTGGACATCTCATCTTCCACCGTTACCAAATAACGGTTGAGCATATTCTGGAAATTCTGGTTGTAATAGTTATGCAGAATTTCTTTTACATTACCACCAACATGCAGTTTTTCTAAAACTTCCGGTGGCAACTTGGCCGATACATGACGCAAGATTTTGTCTACTTCTTCATCAATGACTTGTCGGGATTCCTCGTTCTCATCCCGATTTTGGCGATGCATACTATTCCTGGAGCCGATCGCACTTGCCTTTTCCGGATGAACAAAACTGGGACCTTTGGGGAAGGAACCTCTAGCCATAAGAACCTCTAACTTCTGTAACCGTTTTGATGAAGGATAATAACCTGTATTTAACGAGGGGACTAACTATGCACTAAGGTATTGTTTTTTTTACAAAAAACACCTCAATGTTTTCAGCACCCTAAGCAGGACTTTAAGCGGTGATAGAGGAGAATGTCAATACAAAACATAAGTAACCGGAATCGTTTAGCTCTTCAAACCTCCACTTCAAATGCTGCTTCACCAGGCTAAAGTTCCGGTTTTGCAGGCTGGGCAAAGATTGCGTGCCATCTTTAAGCTCAGAGAGCATCTTACTTGATGGGCAAACCAGTAATGGCTGAGCACCAGTAATCCCCTACAAATTCTCAAATTGCTATGCTATCCTGACGTATTGCCTCACCGCAGAATTAGTAGCATAGAGTAAAAAAGAATTGAAACGCTGGAGTATTCGCTTGCCTTCCAAGATATCCCGCCGTTCCTTCTTTGTGGAAGAGTAAGGCCCATGTTATGAAACGCAAAATAGATTATTATGAAGATCTGGCCTTATTCCCTACGGGAGTTGAGCTTTTTTGGTTTGCTATGTTGTTGGCAGGCTTAATCGCCTATCCTTTTTTTCTGGGGGACTATTTCATCTATCTGGCCAACTACGGACTCGTTCATGTGCTGGTAGCTCTCGGTTTGAATCTCTTAATGGGATATACGGGACAAATTTCTCTGGGACACTCCGGTTTCTTTGCGGTGGGCTCTTTTGGTACAGTGACTCTGATGGGGCACTTCCAATTCCCTTTCCTTTTAGCCTTACCCTGTGCTGCTCTTTTGGCTTCCTTCCTGGGATTTTTGATCGGGATCCCAGCCCTGAGACTGGAAGGCCCCTACCTAGCTATCGCCACCCTTGGATTCGGTTTGACGATCACTCAAATTATTGGCCGTCTGGATTTTTTCGGTGGGAGAGAGGGCTTGCGAGCCCCTGAGTTAAAAATTGGTCCCTGGAGGCTGGAGAGTGATCGTGACTTTTATTTTTTGTGCCTGATCATAGTGATTTTGTTTACTCTATTTGCCGTGAATCTCACGCGCACAAAGGTAGGCAGRGCWTTTATTGCYATCAGGGATGCAGAGATYGCGGCACAAACATTGGGCATCAATTTGCTCTGGTACAARRCTCTGGCCTTTKCCATCAGTGCTTTTTACACGGGAATAGCCGGAGGACTCTACGTCTTTGTACTGCGATTCATCGTACCTGAGATGTTTGGGCTTTATATGTCTATCATTTTTTTAGCCATGGTGATTGTGGGAGGTTTGGGATCCATCTTCGGGTCCATAGTGGGAGCTCTCCTCTTAAGTTGGCTGGACCTGGAGCTTCGTCATATTTTGGAAATTGCCTGGCTGGGAAGCTGGTTAGAGGATTTATCGAAGAGCACCTTCTCCATCACCGGTGTTTCCAATATCCGGTATATTGTGTTTGGTGGCATCATGGTATTCATCATGCTTTTTGAGCCCCATGGCCTCTATGGAATCTGGTTGAGGATTAAGAAATACTGGAAGACTTGGCCCTTTTAGAAGCAAAGAAGCACTCAATTCCCCTCCCTCAAGGAAAGTAGTGATGAGTCAATTTATACAACTGGTCTTGAACGGTATTGCTGCAGGTAGCATCTACGCACTCATGGCCATGTCTTTGGTGATTATTTACCAAGCCTCGGCTGTCGTGAATTTTGCCCAGGGAGAAATGGCCTTACTCACAGCCTACCTTGCCTTCTTGCTGCTGGAGCAAGGCCTGACCTTGCCCGTCGCTTTTGGATTTTCCTTTTTATTCTCTTTTTTTCTGGGAGCCGGTATAGAGTTTGGGATTTTACGCCGGGCTCGGGAGTCCACTGTGATCAGTAAAATGATGATCACTATCGGTTTGGAGATGGTCTTCATCGGTTTAGTCTCCTGGAAATTCGGAGCTGATCCTAAAACCATCGATTTTCCCTTTTCTCCCTACGATAGCTTAATGCTAGGGCAGGATATTTTCCTTAGTTTTTTGGAAGCAATCAGCATCCTGGTTGCCTTGGTGGTGGTGATAACTTTATACCTGTTTTTCCGTTTTACCCCCTTAGGAATCGCCATGAAAGCAAGCCGACAGAACGAGCGGGCCGCGCGTTTGATGGGGATTCGTACCAAACGTATTTTGATGATCACTTGGGGCATTTCTTCCCTGGTAGGGACCATAGCGGCCTCATTGCTGACCCCTCTCACCATGCACCCCTATATGATGTGGAATCCTTTGTTGAAAGGATTTGCCGCAGCGGTATTGGGGGGCATGACTTCCCTGCCCGGAGCCCTGATCGGAGGCTACATGATTGGAATTATCGAGAACTTGTTCGGAGGTTACCTCTCCATTGAGTTTAAAGAAGTCGTCGCTTTTGCAATGATCTTATTAGTACTTTGTTTGCGACCCAGCGGCTTGTTTGCGCACCATTATGTGAAAAAAGTATAATTTTGGAGATTATCATGAAAAAGCTACTGGTTTTCTGGAGCTTGTTCCTCTGGACTCTTTGTGGAGTCCCTCTGAACCTGATGGCGGAAGAAGGTGTAACCAAGACGAAGATTCATATCGGTAGTTGGGGCGCACAGACAGGTCCGGGTGCTCCTTGGGGAGCTGTGGTAAGAGGCATGGATGCTTACTTCAGAATGATCAATGAGGAAGGTGGAATTCATGGACGCAAGATTATTTTCCATTCCTTTGACGACGGTTATAACCCTGCTCGTACCTTGGCGGGGGTAAAACAACTGCAAGAGGGGCAAGGCATGTTCGCCTACGTGGGTGGCTTGGGAACAGCCACCGGCATGGCGGTAGTCGATTACCTGATGGAGCGAAAGATTCCCCGGATCGGTCCGGGTACAGCTTCTATCCGTTGGGTAAACCCTCCAAAACGTTATATTTTTACCAATTACGCCCCCTATCTCTATGAAGCCAGGATGCTGATTCGTTATGCTGTCGAACGATTAGGGAAGCGTAGAATTGTTGTCATCTATCAAAACGATGAATATGGGAGAGGAGGACTGCGTGGGGCCCAGAAAGAGCTGCAAGTCCATCAACTATCTCTGGTAGACGCTATCCCTGTGGAACTACGGGACACAGACATGCGCCCCCATGTTTTCCGGATGAAACAAAAGAAAGCTGATTTGGTCCTACTTTGGGTCAGCCCAAGCCATGCGATTCGTATTTTAGGTAGCTCCAAAGCAATAAGGTTCCAACCTCGTTGGTTAACAACCAGTACGGTATCGGATTGCTCCTTCATGTACAAATTGAGTAAAGGGCTGTTTGAAGGAGTGATTTCCGCAGCTTTTGTGGAGAACCCCATGAGCAACTCGCACCCCTTAGTACAGAAATATAAAAAGGCCTATCAGAAATACGCTGCCAAGAATGAACGCTGGGGAGTATTTTATCTAGCTGGTTTTGGTTTTGCCGAACCCTTTATTGAAGGATTAAAACGAGCCGGGAAAGATCTCAGCCGCGAAAGTTTAATCACAGCAATGGAAGAAATAAGGAACTTCAAAGGAATCTTTGCCGAGACCACTTACAAGCCCTTTGATTCCCTGGATCCCCGTAGCCGACAGGGAACGGATTCCGTATTCCTCATAGAATGCCTGAAAGACGGAATCAGCAAACAATTAACCCCCTGGATCAAAGTTCAATAAATATTGTTTATTTTTTAACTCCTCTATTGAGGTGAAGATGTCGTTTTTTGAGGTGAAGGAGCTGAACTTGTCTTTTGGAGGTGTGCGTGCGTTGCGGGGGATTAGCTTTCAGGTAGCACAAGGTGAGTTATTTTCCATCATTGGTCCTAATGGGTCGGGGAAAACAACACTATTCAATTGCATTAATGGACTCTATCAAGTTGACCGAGGAGAGCTATTGTTTCAGGGACAGGCTATTCAGGGAAAAAGGCCGGATCAAGTAGCCCGCTTGGGGATTGCGCGAACTTTCCAGAATATTGAACTCTTTCCACAGATGAATGCATTGGAAAATATCCTGGTGGCACGCCATCTTTCAATCAAATACGGATTTTTCAGAAGCGGTATGATGTGGGGTCCCCATTCTTTAGTCGCACAAGAGGAACGCCTACATCGCAAAAAGGTTGAAGAGATCATTGATCTTCTAGAACTACAATCAGTGCGCCACCTGCCGGTTGCCACCCTTGCTTACGGAATAAGAAAACGAGTGGAACTAGCCAGAGCTTTAGCACTGGAGCCCAAACTATTACTGCTGGACGAACCCAGTGCCGGTTTGAATGCCGAAGAAAAAGAGGAATTACGCTTCCAAATCCACGATATACGGACAGTATTGGGAGTGACCATTTTGCTCATTGAGCACGATATCAAACTGGTAATGGAGATTTCCCATCACATCTTAGCCTTGGACTTCGGCAAGCCAATCATAGTCGGTACTCCGGAAGTGGTGCGCACTCACCCGGAAGTGATGCGGGCTTACTTGGGAGAGTGATCATGGCAGCAATCTTGGAAATCAAAAATATAGAAACATGGTATGAGCAAATCTGTGTCTTAAGAGGCCTCTCCTTTGCAGTCGAGCAGGGCAAGATTACCGCGATTTTGGGAACGAATGGAGCAGGAAAAACCACACTCTTGAATACGGTGATGGGGTTAATCAAAAATCAGCCGGAAAAGGGAAGCATTCTTTTCCGGGGAAAATCCCTGGAAAAAAAAGACACCGATCARATCGTAAAAAGTGGCATTTCCTGTGTTCCTGAAGGCAGGCAAATTTTTGAAGAATTAACCCTCTTGGAAAACTTGAAACTAGGAGCCTGGCTCCGACGAGATCGCGCTGAAGTTGAAAAAGACCTACTTTGGATTTTTGARCTATTTCCCCAATTGCTGGARCGCTGCCAACAATACGGYGGTACTCTTTCYGGAGGAGAGCAACARATGCTRGCTCTCGGTCGTGCCTTAATGGCCTCACCCAGCCTACTTTTACTGGACGAACCGACCTTAGGATTATCACCTCGCTGGATTCGGGATATTTTTAGGGTAATCCAGAAGGTGCATCAACAGGGTACGACCATCCTTCTGGTCGAACAAAATGCTAAAATAGCCCTGGAAATCGCGGATGACGCTTACATTCTAGAGAACGGACATTTTGTTTTGAAGGGGAGTGCCCAGGATTTATTAGAAAATCCAGATGTAGGCGAATTTTACTTGGGAACCCACCAGCAAGAATCCATCAAAGGAAGCCAACGATGGAAACACAGAAGAACTTGGGCATGAATCACCAGAACATCATCCCATTGCCTCTGCTCCTGGAGCAAAACGCACAAAGATATGAAGATCGAGTTGCTTTACGCTATAAAGAGTATGGTCTTTGGAAAGAAATCAGTTGGCGAGCTTATGCTCAAGAGGTCAGTTGGATCGGTTGTGCCTTGTTGGAGGCAGGTTTAAAAAAGGGAGATAATGTAGCTATTCTGGGTGAAAACTCTGCTCAGTGGGTCATGATCGATCTGGCAGTGCAAGGGGCCGGTGGTGTCTCTGTGGGAGTTTACACGACAAACTCTCCCGAACAAGTTGAATACGTGGTGAATCACTCACAATCCCGTTTCCTCTTTGCTCAAAATGAGGAGCAGCTGGACAAATGGTTATCTTTCAAAAGTAACGCCCCTCAACTACAGCAAGTCGTTCTTTGGGATTGGAGGGGCCTGCAAAACTTCCATGATCCACAGGTCAAAGCCTATGAGGAACTAAAAAAACGAGGCACAAAACTCCTGCAAGAACAGCCCAATTTATGGCACGATTCTCTGCAAAAACTTGGCGGAGACGATCTTGCCATGCTGATTTATACTTCTGGAACTACTGGTCCTCCCAAAGGAGTGATGCTTACCCAGAATAATTTAGCCTGGATTGTCCAGGCATTATGGCAAGTTGTTCCTCTATTTCCTTCCGATGAGGTATTATCCTTCCTCCCACTTTGTCATATTTTTGAGCGAACCTTTTCCGTGCAAGCCCATTTGCATTATGGTTATATCGTCAACTTTGCTGAGGCCCCCAATACACTAGCTCAAAACATGGTAGAAATTTCTCCTACTGTAGGTTATGCCGTACCTCGGATCTGGGAAAAATATCAATCTCTGATCCAAGTTCGAATGGAGGATGCAAATTGGTTCAAACAGCTGATTTATCTTGCGGCAAGAAAAGTTGGAAAACTCCACGCTCATGATAAAATTTTTCAGGGAAGAACTTCCTGGGGTATCAGGATTCTCTACCTTTTAGCGAATCTGTTGGTTTTTAGAAAATTGCGGGAAAGGTTAGGCTTGAATAGAATGCGGTTTGCTCTAACCGGAGCGGCTTCCATTGCCCCGGAGGTCTTAATTTTYTTCCATGAAATAGGCTTAAATATGCTRGAAGGCTACGGGCAAACTGAATGTGGAGGAGTAATCAGTCTAACTCCCAAAGACAAGGTCAAACCCGGTTGGGTAGGCCCGGCAGTCCCCGGATTGCAATTAAAGATTGCGGCAGATGGGGAAATTCTAGTGCGCTCTCCAGGGCTCTTTCAGGGATATTACAAAGATCCTGAAAAAACAGCTGAAACTTTGATTGAAGGTTGGCTGCACACAGGCGATGTGGGGCAACTGGATGCAGAAGGCTTCTTGAAAATCACTGACCSTAAGAAGGATATTCTGATCACAGCAGGGGGGAAAAATATTTCCCCTCAATACATCGAAAACAAACTCAAAGTTTCTCCCTATATTCAAGACGCAGTCATCATAGGGGAACAGAGAAAATATATCACTGGCCTCATCTTACTGGATGAAGAAAACACGATCCAATATGCTCAAAAGCAAAACATTCGCTTTTCTACCTATCATGATCTTACCCGGAATACTGAGATTACGCGACTGATCCAACAAGAAGTCAACCAAACTAATCAACGGCTTTCACAAATTGAAAAAGTAAAAAAATTTAAGATTTTACCTAAGAGACTATATCTGGAAGATGGTGAACTCACCCCTACCATGAAGGTAAAAAGAAAGATTATTTACAAAAACTATCAGGATTTGATTGAAGCCATGTATTAAAGTTCAAGAAAAGGGGGCTGAAAGGAAGAGGAAATCTGAAACAAGGTCTCAAAAAATCAAGTAACTGAAACGAGCACCTTTTGCTGCTTTAGGTAGAGTCAAGCCACTGGTGGGAAAAGAATTAAGAATCCATTGGATGAAGGTATTGCTGTTCGGCCCTGGCCAAATCATGTACCAGTGGGAAAAAGGGTAATGGGGAGCATAGCGATAAATGTAACGGATCATCTTAGTGGCCATTGGTCCCTCAGTCATACCAATGATTTCTCCTTTCCATCGTTTGCCCTCATGAAAGTGGAAAGGGGAACAATGCATCCCCATTTCAATGGGTAACAAATTTTTATGCACATGCCCCCAACTACTGGGGCAACAATACCTGTGTTGCCAGACTTCCCAGCGACTGAGCTCTGCTCCTGCCCTGTTAGTGACGAACCATGCATGCACTCCAACATGATGAAAGGGCTTCGGTATCGGTGAGATGAATAAAAAAACTTGATCCATTGTTTTTGAGGGTTCCAACATATAAATCCTTAAGGATTATTTGAATTTTAGGCTATCTTGCGAACCTGACATAGGTTTGGAGTTTTTTCTTAAATTATTTCACAGCTGACAAAATTTCAAAAGCTCGATAGCGTAAGCTTTCAGTCTTTCCTCACCAAATGTAGAGAATTTGAGTAAGCCCCAGAGGAGGAAGGAGAAAAATAAAAATATTGGTTTGGAATCTTTAGTTTAATAAACGGATTATGCTGGTAACAAAAGAAATTTCAAAGATCAGAGCAGAGCGCTGGCGCGAACCGGGTAAAACCTGGGGCTTTGTTCCTACTATGGGTATGTTACACGAAGGTCATTTATCATTGGTCAAAAGGGCTCTTCAAGAAAATGATGGCTGTATCGTGAGTATTTTTGTCAATCCTGCCCAGTTCAACAACTCCACTGATTTCAGTAATTACCCAAAAGATTTGGAGAAAGACCTCAGTCTATTGGAGAATTTAGGGGTAGAAATGGTATTCACCCCGGATAAAGAAGTAATATATCCTGCTAACTTCTCCAGCAAAATCTCCCTGGAAGGTTTAGCAGGGAAATTAGAAGGAGCCGCCAGACCCGGACATTTTGATGGGGTCACCACAGTGGTTGGTAAATTTTTTAATATCACACAACCACACAAAGCTTATTTTGGTCAAAAGGATGCTCAACAACTACTGATCATTAAAAAAATGGTCAGAGACTTGAACTTCAACGTGGAAGTGATTCGTTGTCCCACTTTTCGTGAAGAGAATGGTCTGGCGATGAGTTCTCGCAATACACTACTGACCCCAGAGCAGAAGGAAAAAGCCGCCATTCTTTACCAATCCCTACAACTAGCAAAGGAGATGATCGCAGCAGGAGAAAGGGAAACCGCAAAAGTCATAGATGCCATGACCGAATTGATCAACAGGGAAGGCATGGCTCAAGTCGATTATATTTCCATCAACGATAGAGAGACCTTAGAAGAGTTCCCCACTCTTCAAGGAAAAATACTTATTTCTTTAGCTGTCTTTTTTGATCAAGTCCGCTTGATTGATAATGTGATTCACCAGATTGAATAAAAAAAGTATTTTTTGAGCCTCACCAGCTCACAGTATTTTGAAGACTAAGCTGCGGGTTTTATAGTGAAACCACAAAGAATTCGCAGTAAGGTTGCCCCGTCTTCCTTCGTTCCCCACCAAGCTGGCACATCCTCTGCATCACTAGTTCCCATCTAATTTATTTTAAGGAATTGTATGGAGACTATTTATACCCTTTTATCCGCCTTAAAAGGCCAGCAACGCCAGATGGATTCAGTGTCCAACAACTTGGCGAATGTCAATACTCCCGGTTTTAAGGAAGACGAAGTACTCTTCCGAGAATATTACACTAAATTCACAGGACAAGACTTGGAATCGGAAGAGGAAAAGTTTGTGCATCACGAATTCCTTTCCCCCCAAACAAGGGGAGCCACCTCCTTTGTGCGCACAGATCAGGTCGTACAGAAAATGGCTATGGGGAATTTCAAAACAACGGGAAATGACCTGGACCTGGCTCTGCAATCGGAAGGCTTTTTTGTGGTTCAAACGCCATATGGTGCTCGCTATACTCGTAATGGCCAATTTTTACGAGACTCTCAAGGTTATCTAAGCACCAGTGCCGGCCATCGTGTCTTGGGTAAAAATGGCCCCATCCTCATGGCTGGAAAAAATATAGCTGTAGGTCGGGATGGAGTAGTTCTTGTAGATGATAAGATCATTGATACAATCCAAGTAGTAAACTTTGAACAACCAGGTCAGTTAAACCGAATGGGCAACTCCTATTTGGCACCTGCTACAGCAGAACAAAAACCTTTTCTGATCGATAATTTCATCCTGGAACAGGGAACCATCGAAGGTTCCAACGTGAACACGGTGAAAGAGATGGTTAAAATGATTGCTGTAAACCGTAGTTATGAAGCCGCCCAAAAGGCACTACGTACAACTGAAGAACTAGATCAAAGCTCAATCAGTATCGCTCGGATATAACCGGCTGAACTATTTATGAAACTGTAATATTGGAGAGTTTCTTATGATGACCTCGCTATTTACTGCATCCACCGGTATGAGTGCTCAGCAATCTGAGATTGATACTATTTCCAACAACTTGGCAAACGTGAATACCACTGGTTTCAAGAAAACTCGAAATAACTTCCAGGATCTACTCTACTCTACTGAAATTAATCCTGGGGCCTCTACTTCGAATAATACAATGGCCCCGACAGGGATCCATAAAGGACACGGGGTAAAATTAGTGGGTACACAGAAAGTCTTTACCCAGGGGAACCTGGTACACACCGGTAATGATCTGGATCTTAGTATTGACGGAGATGGTTTTTTTCAAGTGTTAAGACCCAATGGAACTATTGCTTACACTCGTGATGGAGCCTGGCAAAAAGATAGTGATGGCCGAATCGTCACCAGTGATGGTTTTCCCCTTGAACCGGAAATCATTCTCCCGCCTGAAGCCTCTAAGGTGATCATTGCTCAGGATGGTAGAGTTTCCTATTTGGTGGGTGATGATCCGATTCCACAGCAGGCAGGCAGTATCACTTTGAGTAAATTCATCAACCCTTCGGGATTAAAACCGATTGGAAAGAACCTGCTCTTGGGAACGGTTGCTTCCGGTGAACCATCCCTGACTGATCCGGGAAATGAAGGCACCGGTATTCTGAGTCAAGGCTTTTTAGAAAAATCCAATGTCAGTGTTGTGGATGAAATGGTGAACATGATCGTAGCTCAGCGAGCCTACGAAGTGAACTCCAAGGCCATTCAGACATCGGATAACATGCTTCAAACAGCAGTGAATATTATCCGCTAAGGAGGAATTATGTTCTCGATACGTACACTTTTTCGAGTTTTCTTGGGAATTTCGCTGCTTTTATTGGTCGGTAACCCGGCAACAGCGAATCCACAACAAATTGAGATTCGAGTCCTTCCTGATTCGGTGGTTTATGGTGAGAATTTTGTTCTAGGAGATATTGCTGAATTAGATGGCTTTGACGTGGAAACCATCCAAAAAATAGCAGAGGTCAAGATTGGCCGTTCTCCCTTGCCGGGGCGCTCTATTGTCATCCGCCGAGGGCAGATACAATCCCGTTTGAAAAGGAAGTTCAAAAACTATAAATTTGCCATCCAAGTCCCCAAGCGGGCTCTGGTCAGCCGTGCTTCTTTGAAGGTCAGCAAGGAGCARATTCGAGAGATTGTTACCCAAGAAGTGAAAAAGCGTTATGAAGCATTTGATGATGTCAARATYACCATTAGAACTCGTTTAAAAGATGTCTTTATCCCCAAGGGGAAGGCCTCCTTCACACTGCAACAGATTGGCAAGAACAAGCAAATCGGTGGCTATACTACCTGGAAACTACAATTACGATTGGATCAWAAGGTAGTGAAGCAGGTTTTAGTACGAGTTAAAGTGGATGTGACKGATGAAGTCATGGTAGCCAAAGGTAAAATCCAGAAGGGTAGATCTATCGAAAGCAGTGATCTGGTCAAAATCCGCAAGGATATTTCCAAGGAACGTTGGAACTATCAGATACAGCCCGATTTACTGGTAGGACAAACTGCGAGAAGGGATATTTTAAAAAATGAACAATTACGTTCACGCTTGGTAGAGGCCCCTACAGTCTTACAAAAAGGTTCACCCGTCAGACTTGTCTACAAGACGAATAACCTCTTTTTGACGAATATAGCCATTGCTCTCAGGTCCGGTAAAAAGGGAGACTTAATCCCTGTCAGGACAGTCAAAAGCAAGAAAACCATTTATGCTATCGTGGTAGACAGCAGAAACGTAGAAGTAGTCCTATAAATAGAGTCTAGGTAAAAAAAGTACTCCCTTTCTTTAGGGAGGGCCTGATCGATAACGGGGAGTATAATCTCCCAAGACCCTTAGGTTAAAGTGATGTACAAAACTATAGGTATTGTTTTCTCAATCATGATTCTTTTTGCCGGATGTGCTACACGGCGGATGGATTTACCAGAACCACCTCCCCCACCGCAAATTGAGAAAAATCCTAACCTGATTTATATAGATGACAGCAGGATTAGCTATCGGACTCGCCGCCCTATTCCTATGGATCAGAGCCGCTATGAAGGATCTCTCTGGAAGGATGAATCCTCTTGGGGTAACCTCTTGCGAGATCACCGTGCCAGATTCCGAGATGATGTCTTAATGATCACGAATATACAAAATATCCTCAATATCCCTGAGCCAGAGTCAAAGACCCCAGTAGAGCCCATACTTCCAGGTGGGGAAGAGCAAGCTGCTCAAGCTGCTCAAGCTATTGAAGCCCTTAGTGCAGCAGCAGGTATCGCCGATGTAGAGAAAGAACGAAATAGTGTTCTACGGTCTATTCAACAGATTTCAGCAAGGGTGACGGAAGTTCTACCCAATGGGAATATGGTTATATTAGGGGAAAAAGTTGATTATCGACAACAGAATAACGTGCGTTATGTTACGAAAATTAGAGGGATTATTCGTCCTGAAGATGTTTCCCCCTCCAACGAAGTATCGGCTTTGAAGTTAGCTCGCTCTGAAGTGAATACAAAACGACAAGTTCAACGAGAAAAACTTAACCTTTCAGTCTTAGCTCCGTTGCTTGGTAGAGGAAAGACAAGGTTACTCAAATCAGCTCAAAGGGCTACAAGAGCAAATTCAAATAATAGAACCACTGCCATCCCCACACAATAGATCAGAAGAGAGGCAATAGTTGCCTTTTTTCTCCCTCTCCCTTCCCCCTGCCTTTTTATTTATTTTCAATCGGCCTTTTAAGGTACGGCACATGCATTATAACAAGTAAACTTAAGACTTTAATGCATTTGCCTTCTTGAAATTCAGACCATGAAAAAAAAACAGCTCTTACAACTCCTACTGCTAGGTCTTGTTGCCTTATCCCTGATTGAACAGACAGCCTTTGCTGTCCGTGTTAAAGATTTAGCCGCTATTCGAGGCATGCGGGACAATCAGCTGATCGGTTTCAGTATTGTGATTGGCCTGAATGGTACAGGAGATTCTTCTGATTCCCTGATGGCAAGAAAGCCCTTGCAAAATGCCCTGGAGCGAATGGGAGTTTCCATTAATCTAAATGAAATCAGAGGAAGGAGCCTCGCAGCCGTGATGGTGACCGCCACGCTGCCTCCTTTCGCCAAACAGGGACAGAAGCTGGATGTGAGTGTCAGTGCTTTAGGGGATGCCGCTTCACTCCGTGGCGGAACGTTAATCATGACCCCACTACGAGCTTCCAATCGAACTGTCTTTGCCGTTGCTCAGGGTCCCATCGTAGATATCCCCATGGGTGTGGAATTGCCCAGCGTCAGGGAACGAATTGGAGCCGCCGAGTATAAATTCGACGCACGCAGGAATATCGTTCCTACTGTGGGCCGTGTAGTAGGCGGTGCTTTGGTAGAGCGGGAAATACAGATCGATCTCAATACCAGAACCCGACTCTTTCTGAATTTAAAGGCACCAGATTTTACTACAGCTTTTCGCTTGTCAAAAGTGATCAATCGCCAATTTGGCAGCGGCTCAGCCAGAGCTGTAGATGCGGGCAGTGTAGAAGTTTCAGTGCCCGCAAGTTACTTAGGGCAGGCAGTTGAATTGATCTCACGAATCGAGAATCTGGAGATCGAGCCGGATGCCGTCGCTAAAGTTGTTTTAGATGAGCGAACCGGAACCATTGTGATGGGTACGAATGTACGTATCCTTCCGATTGCCATCTCCTACGGGAATCTGAGCATCAAAATCGGTGCGGTAGCTCCAGTGGTCAAGGATCCGAAAGATCCCAACCAACTACTGCCAACATCGGAAACAGGGGAGAATAATGGAGTTATTCTCTTCAAAGGTGGTGTGGATATCAAAGAAGTCGTTGATGGCTTGAATAAAATTGGTATTTCCAATAATGATCTTTTAGAGGTCCTGAAAACCATCAAGTCCGCTGGTGCATTGCAAGCGGAACTGGTGATCAAGTAACCCTTTTTGGAAACAAGATATGGCGATTAATCGAGATCTTGCCCAGCTGCAAATCAAACGTAACTGGACTCAATCAAAACAGGTGAAAACTACGACTGAAGAGCAGAAGCAGTTCAACCAAAAGTTGAAAAAGGCCAGTGATGGCTTTGAAGAGGTCTTTGTTCATAAGTTACTACAGGTGATGCGCTCCTCCACTGAAAAATCAGGACTTCTTTCCGGTGGGCGAGGTGAGGAAATCTTCCGGGATATGCTGGATCAGAATTACTCCAAGATCATCACTAAGAGCGGAGCCTTGGGGCTGAGCAAAGTAATTTATGAGAACGCCAAAGAAAAATGAAAAAAGAGTTAAAGCTTTGCTGAAGGATGCCGATAAAGAGAAAAGCCAATTCTATTTATCATCCTTTACCGACTTTTTATCTTAGAGGTCTTTATGAAAATCAATGGACAATACCCTAAACTTCCTATCCAGGAAAAAAATATCGGCAAGGGGCAAGAAAAAGATGTCGAAAAACAAACAGGGATTGCTTCTAAAAGGTCTGTGGCAGTAGGTAAAACAGGTAGTGATTTTACCACCAACCGCATCCGAAACAAAATCGACGCCGAACCCGATGTGAATATGGAGCGGGTTAAGGCACTGAAAGCAAGAATCAAGAGTGGGGAATTTCAGATTGATAATATCAAGCTGGCCAATAACATCCTAAAAAACTCCATTCTTGAAGACGTTTAAGTCTCCAACTGAGGAAAGCTATGCAACTCAATAATTTAATTGAAAACCTGGAAACTCAAGTCGAATGCCATCAAACCCTTTTGCACCTGCTACAGCAGGAAGCGGAGCTGCCGGCAAATTGCACGGTTAAGGAATTGGATACTATTCACCGACAGCGGGACCGTCTGGTCAGAAAGGTTTTTAAGCAGGAACAGACTCGAATCCAAATTATTAAGAAGTATAGCCAAGAAAAACAGTCGTCGGAGCAACTATCACTGCAAGAAATCATTGAATCCTGTGATCAGCGTTGGCGTAACTCTTTGACTGAATTAAGGAGTCACCTCATTGAATTAGTTGATAAAATTCAAACTGTAGGCCATGACATTGCTGAGAGGGCGGTAAACCGCATGAATTGTATCACAGAGGTACAAACCAAGATTCAACGGGCAATGAAACGACAGACCACCTATTCCAAACGCGGCGTGATCAATCGTCCGAAAGGGGCTGTGGTCATGCAACGGGCAATTTAGCGAAAATTCCACCCTATTCAATTTTTGGGGTAGCCTTTCAAGGACGAAGGGCACACCGACCGCCACAGGTACAATTGAATAGTAAAAAATTTCCACCATATTCCCATGATCTTTACTGCCTTGGGAATCAGACAGGGACGTTCGTTTTCGAAGAGTACTTATGTCACTTTTTGGTAGCTTTGATATAGGAAAGAAAGCCTTATCCGCCGCACAGTTGGGACAGTCCGTCGTGGGACACAACGTTGCCAACGTGGGTACGGAAGGTTTTTCTCGGCAAGAAGTACTGCAAGCTGCCGGTACCCCTAATGATGGAAAGGTGCATGGTGTTGATGTTTTAGGTGTTCGCAGAATTCATGACCGTTTTACTAAGGCAAAAGTCGTTGACGAGCAAAATGTAGTTTCCAGTTGGGAAACTCGGAAAGATGTCCTGATCGAAGCCGAGGTGATCTATTCTGACATGGAAGGCAAACGCCTGCGAGGAGACCTGGATGCCTTCTGGAATGCCTGGAGTTCCGTTGCCAACGAACCGGAAAGTGTTACCATGCGGAAAGCTCTGCTGGCTAAATCTGAATCCTTAGTGAATGGTTTTAAAGGTTTTCACGAACGATTGGGTGATTTTCGAGAGAGGATTAACGAGCGCTTAAATCAAGAGTTTGAGGAAGTGAACCAAATCACTCGCAGTATCGCTGACCTGAATACTCAAGTGCAACAGTTAGAATCACGAGGACTCGCTGCAAATGATGCCAGGGACCAGCGGGAACAACTCTTACAAGATCTGTCCTCAAAAATAACCGTTCAATCCTTCGAGAACCCCCGTGGAACTTTAGAGATTCAGGTTGCGAATGGACAATACTTGGTGCAGGGACGTGAGTACTTTGCCTTGAAGCCCATCATGGACTCGGATGATGCCGTCAATATCCACGTAGGATTGGTAGATGATATTGGCGCAATCACCGATATTTCCGGCTTATTGAAAGGGGGCAAAATTAAGGAGTACATTGAGCAAAGAGACGGCAATATCAATCGATACCGTGAAGAGATGAACTCTTTGATCAAGGAAGTAGCCTTTCAAGTCAACCGAGTGCATAGCCAGGGCACAGGTCTTAAGTCTGCCAGGTACACTGAGACGGGACCTTATCTTTTCGGTTCGGACGAACGAACTCGCCCCCTTCCATTTTTACAAACTGGCAGCTTCGAGATTAAATTGGTGGACCAGGATAATACTATCAAAGATGTGATCAATGTACAGGTAGTTGCCGGCGAAGATACCATTGAAAGTATCGTGGAAAAAATTAACCGTGCCGCCGAAGCCTATGAAGTGATCGATGAGGAGGGCAATGAAAGCATCAAGGAACACACTAAATTCAAAGCTACGATCGCAGAAGATGGAAGGATTACTTTTCGTTCAGGATTAGGCAATCAGTTCATCTATGGAGAGGATGATTCCGGTGCCATGGCTCTGTTGGGCTTCAACTCCTTTTTCCACATCCAAGAAGGAGCCAGTGACATCCGACTTAATGCGGAATTAGTGGAAAATGAAATGCGAATTACCACCGGTTCTGATCTGACTCCCGGTGACAACCAATTGGCTTTACAGATTTCCGAATTACAAAGGAAAGCCACCATGGAAGATGAAAGCATTTCCTTTGATCAGTTTTTTAACAATCAGATCACAGATATTGGACTCAAAGTACAAGATGCCTCTAAGGGCTTAAGAGGGCACAATCAAATGCTGGAACAATATGAAGCTTTGAGAGACTCCGTTTCATCCGTCAACTTGGATGAGGAAATGGCCAATATGATCAAATACCAACGTGCCTATGAATCTTCAGCCAAATTCATGAGCACTATCGATCAAATGACCCAAACAATCATTAACATGTAACCTGGAAAAGGGAAAAGCCATGAGGGTTACTGAACTTACCAAACAAAATGCCGTCCGCTCGAATCTGAGTAATAATGCCGAAGAGATGCAGCGTACCATGATTGGCATGTCCAGCGGCAAGCGAATTAACAAGCCTTCCGATGATCCGGTGGGTGCCGCTCGTGTCCAGGATTTCCGCACATCCATCAATCGCTCCAAAACACTGGAAAGAAATATTGGTGCCGATAAAGTTTGGTTGAATACTTCCGAAAGCGCACTCCAACAGATTGGTGATGTTTTACAGCATGTCAAGGTGTTGGCCCTAGAAGGTGCCAATTCAACCTCAACTCGAGAATTCCGTCAAAGCGTAGCCATGGAGCTGCGGACCATCGTCCGAGACTTGGTTAAACTAGGGAATAAAAGAGAGGGGAAACTATCCCTCTTCGCTGGAACAAAAACCCTGACTAAGCCTCTGGAGATCAAGTCGGAAGTCTTGACAGCAGATGTGTTCCTCGACAATGACACCTTAAAAAGCACGAAAAAGATCATCCCCTTAAATCAAAACAAAGCTATTGAAGCACCAGAGAGCAAAAGCCCCTTTGGGATTGACCTGGATATCAAAAAGATTTTTCCCCTGGGCGGTAGCCTGGAAGCCAGTTCCTTTAATATTATATTACATGGTCCGGAGCAATTAACCCCCGAAGGGGAACCCATTGCCCCCACAAAAATCCGCATCGATTTGAATGGGACGGAGTCCATCAAACAAGCCATTGAGAAAATCAATAAAGCTGCCATTGCCGAATCCAATCATAAACCCAGCGCTTTTTCTCCTACGGGATTCCAGGCCAAGGTCTATGCAGGCATTGGAGATGATAACCTCACAGCTTTAGAACCAGCCGAAGGTTACACCCTCAGCCTGGAACGAATCACAGGAGAGAATTCCGGAGGATTTTTCGGTTTCTCCAGCTCTGATGAGGAGGCTCCAAATGACTTCCTCAGTGTAATGGGCTTTAAGCTAGCCTCCCCCGAATCAGAGGATGAGGATGGCAATGGAGGACCGGTGACAACCCGCTTTAAAACAAATCGAGAGGACTTTGATGCCCACTGGGTTGGCTTTTCCAATAATGAGTACATGGTACGCATTACTCGAGGAGGAGAATTCGGCAAGGCCCAATTCATTGTGAGTGATGACAACGGAAAAAACTGGTCCCAACCCAAGATTCTACAAAAGAAAACCGAGATCTTCAATCCAGATGGTCAACCCAATGATCACATGGACTTACAGTTTGGAGCTGCAGTGAATCCCTTTTTTCGAGAAGGCATGGAACTCTTTTTTAGTGGCAACCAATTTGTTGAATATAAAGGAAATGATCAGAAAAAAGAAGTTTTGATCGATAATGGTATCAAAGTTGCTTTAAATGTTACTGCAAGGGAGTTGTTTTTTCAAGACCCTGCTGACGAAGATACAGTCAATCTCTTTGATATGCTTCAACGACTCATCAAATCATTAGACGCGGATGATCCCCGTGCAGTGATGAAGAGCCTGGGACAGATTGATGGTTCCATGAATCAGGTTTTAAAGGGTAGAGCAAAAATCGGAGCCATCGTTAGAGAGTTGGAAGATTCCGAAGAACGCATCGCTCAAAATCATGATTTCAAGTCGGAAGAGTTATCAAAGATTGAAGACATGGATTTCGTCAAAGGGGCCATTGATATGAACAGCGCGGAAGTAAAGAATAAAACGGCTTTGGATTCCGCTGCACGTTTGATCCAGCCAACACTGGTGAACTTTTTGAAATAAAGCTTAATCGCAGATTCGCCATGGAGGGTGAAGCATGCTTATTTTAACGAGAAAGGTGGGCGAGAGCATCACCATTGGGGACGATATCAAGATTCAGGTCTTGGAGGTCAAAGGCAAACAGGTCCGTTTAGGGATCCAAGCCCCCAAGAAATACAGTATTCACCGGGAGGAGATCTACCAGCGAATCCAGGAGGAAAACAAATTAGCGGCTCAGCAGAGTCCTCTAAAGCTCAGTTCTTTTTCTGAAATTTGGAAGAAAAAGAAATAACTTTTTTACTTTTTGATACGAACACACTGGTTGTGTTCATCGAGTACAATGCTCGCGTGTCTCCCGTTTGTGGGGCAAACTCCAAGAATGAGGCAGAAGATGAAGTTCGACACTACCCGCTTTGGTCAAATCAACGTCAAGCAAGAAGATATTACTATCTTTCCTGAGGGACCTCTAGGTTTCCCCGAATGCACCCGCTTTACCCTGATTGATGAGGACAAAGCCGCTCCTTTTCGCATGTTACAGTCCCTGGATAATCCAGCACTGGCCTTTGTCGTTGTGGACCCCTTGATGATCCGTGCGGATTATCATTTCAACGTCACCAAATCAGAACTGGAGATGCTGAAAGCAGACCAGATTGATGGGCTGCAAGTATATAGCATTGTTACCATGGCTGCAGAGATTCGTGATGTAACCGTAAACCTGCAAGGCCCCTTGGTGATCAATACCAACAACAACTTGGGTCATCAATTTGTGCTGGTGGATTCCGAATACACTACAAAAGAGCCTTTGATGCAAGATCAAGAAGATATTTCACAAAATATCTCCAGCTCTTCTGATGAATCAATGCCACAAAGAAAAGCTGTTTAATCAATCAGCCGGAGCATACAACCATGGCTGTATGGAAATTTGGTGAGGAGTGAGAACGAAAAATGGACTTCTCCCACCAGATAATCACCCCCTGCAGCACCCCCCTCCCCATCCAATAGATCTAGTTGTTCTCCCAGACTTTCCTAATCTTGATCAGATAACTCAAGTTTTAGTTTGACAATCCCTATGGAAGCAGTGAATTTGTGGGGTGAATTATACAGTACCCTCGACATCTATCAGATCTGGAGCAAAAAACTATGGGGAAAATTTTTAAGAATTTATCAGAAGTTATTGGTCGAACTCCTTTAGTTCAACTGAACCGTGTTGCAAATGGTACCAAGGGTACTGTACTGGGCAAGTTAGAAATGTTTAACCCCGGCGGCAGTGTCAAGGATCGTATCGGCAATGCGATGATTGAAGAAGCAGAGCGTTCAGGTGACTTAAAACCCGGGATGACAATTGTAGAGCCTACATCGGGCAATACGGGAATCGCTTTGGCTTGGGTAGCGGCGTCCAAGGGATACAAGTTAATCTTGACCATGCCGGAAACTATGAGTTTGGAACGAAGAAAACTCTTAGTCGCTCTGGGTGCTGAATTAGTTTTAACCCCTGGTCCACAAGGAATGAAAGGGTCAATTGATAAAGCAAAAGAAATTGTTGCCAACGGCGACAACATATTCATGCCACAACAGTTCCAGAATCCCGCCAATCCTGCAGTCCATAGACGCACTACAGCGGAAGAAATCTGGGATGATACAGATGGTAAAGTCGATATTTTTGTTGCGGGAATCGGGACGGGAGGAACCATCACCGGTGTATCCGAAGTACTGAAGAAAAGGAATCCAAACCTGAAAGTTATCGCAGTCGAACCTTCCAACTCCCCTATTCTCTCGGGTGGAAAACCTGGACCTCACAAAATTCAAGGTATTGGGGCAGGGTTTATTCCTGATGTACTCAACCAGGATTTAATCGATGAAGTCTTTTTAGTGACAGATGAGCAGGCCTTTACTACAACCCGAGACTTGGCTAGAAGCGAGGGAATCTTTGCGGGCATCTCCTCTGGTGCTGCAGCTTATGCGGCAATTGAAGTAGCAAAACGAGAAGAAAATGCCGGTAAGGTAGTGGTTGCCATTTTACCGGATACGGGAGAGCGTTATTTGAGTACAACACTCTTCGAAGGCTAATATCCTTTTATAAAAGGCCTCTTCCTTCGGGAAGGGGATATCAAAGAATCGACAGCTGAAAAGCTTCCCGGGCAATCTCTTCCCAAGCTAGACAGTCCACCTTGACCCCAAAGCGGTGACTGCTCATAAATTGACTATTTTGAATGCACTGCTCCAATACACCGGGTCCTACATTAAAAGAAAATTCCTTCCCCAGATACTCAAGTTTCAGATCTTGCTTACCTTTATCCCGAGCTAAAATGACAACTTCCCCTTTCATCCGATCAATCTCTTGATCAGACCTCAGGTAAAGCTGCTCAAAAAGCATCTGATTTAAAGCCATATCTATAGCTTCTTCATTATTTGGCTTACTATGATACCAAATAATTCGCCCATAAAACTTCTTGGTTCCTTTCTTAAACCGAAGGCTCTCGCCGACAGAAAGAGGTAGGGAGAAGAAAAAGTTGAAACCTTCCGCATTCCAGTCAAACGTCTTAATCCACTCCCATTCCATCTTATACTGCATTTTCATAGTTAAGAAGGTATGGCTGTTTCGCCTTAACTGTCTTGCTTGTACTTCTTCGTGCAAAATTTTCTCTCCGGATATTGAAAATCAACTGATTGCTACGGCACCGGCTCAAATAACTTAGTTTGTAGCCCCCGTCATATCGTTCCTTTTACTTACTGTACAAGCAGACTGTCAATGTGATTGCCCCTCTAAGGGGTATGGAAAAAAATAAGCTCCATTCGTAGAATGGGTTAGCGGTAGCGGCACCTATCAAATTCTGCGTAGGTTATCTCCTTACAACGATTGATTCCACAAGTAGGTCCGTATCAGTGCAGTGTTTCTATACTAAGGCACTCGCCATAAAACATTTTTCCTCAAGCCCTGGAGAGACATAGCAAGCTTTGCAATGGATTCTCCATAAGCGAATCTGGACGCCTAGGTGTTCGAGGTGATAAAATAAAGGTGCATTGAAATTGAAGAGGCAGGCCTTTTAACGTTTTATATTTTTTACACACTAGGAATTTAGAAAATTCTGTAGCTGGAATCGTAATGACTGAGAATCGAAGGCACTTCAGCCGAGTAAAATTTAAGGCACGAATTATTTTAAAAAAAGATCATCGCATACAGGAAGCCCATCTATTGGACATCTCCTTAAAAGGGGCCTTGGTAGAGATAGACAGGGAATTTGATCTCAGTCAAAACGAAATGTGTACCTTTGAGTTCCACCTGAATGAAGCGGATCTCATTCTACCCATTGAAGCAAAATTAATTTATCAACAAGAGGCACATCACTTGGGATTTAGATTCTGTGAAATGGAATTAGATACCTTAACCCATTTACGCCGTTTGATCGAATTAAACATCGGTAATGCAGAACTAGTACAAAAGGAATTATTTTTCTTTTAAATCAGTAGAGAACTTAAAATAATCCCGAGTTCAAGTATTGAGGTATTCCATAGCAGAATATGGAGTATTCTTTTTTTTCTCTGTTCATTATTTTCAACTCTCGTTATTTTAGTCTATGTTTCATTTTCTCCAACTTGAAGCAACACTCCTTCTTTTTCATCCAATCTCTCCACAGTAATTGGATGAAGGTTAAGATGGGGGATAAAAGGGTAGAGGGTCCTGTTAAAGTGAGATTTTCCTTGGTTTCTCACTTGGTTCTACGGGACTCCTCATTTTCTCTTCCTGTTAAACATCCCTACAGACTTCAATCTCTCCTCGAAAAATTTTCCCTTCGTCTGTTATCCTTCACATCGGGGTAAAATAGATATAATTCTTTGATCTATTTAGATAAAGTGCTTAATTCTTTCCTTTGATTCCAGCTTTACGGAAATAAGGGTCAATGTTACGCTCACCAGATAGCCCAAAAGGTGCAACCGATCATCCGGCAATCCAACCTACCGCATACTTCCAGAAAGCAATCAAATAATTTGGAAGTTCCGTGATAACAAAGATCCAGATGGTTATTTTTAAGAATTAGACTTTACGATGGAGTTACTGTGAGTGACGTTCGAGTTCGTTTTGCCCCCAGCCCCACTGGCTATTTGCATGTCGGTGGATTAAGAACAGCTCTCTTTAATTATCTTTTTGCAGCTGGTCAGGGAGGAAAAACTATTCTCCGCATCGAGGATACCGACCAGAGCAGAAAAGTAGAAGGAGCGGTAGAGAACCTCATCAAATCTCTCCAAGAGACAGGAGTAGTCTTTGACGAGGGAGCTCATCTGGGTGGTGAATTCGGACCCTATGTTCAATCCGAAAGACTAGCCCTCTACCAAAAATATTTGGACCAACTCTTAACACAGGAAGATGCTTACCACTGCTTTTGCTCAGAAGAAGTTTTAGCTCAAATGCGTGAAGAGCAGCTGCAAAAGAAGGAATCCACCAAATATGACGGGCGTTGTCGTCACTTGAGTTCAGAGGTTGTGCAAGCCAAGCTGGCTGAAAAAGCTCCTTTCGTTGTCAGGTTAAAAATTCGAGAAGATCGGGGAGACTACATCATCGAGGATGAAATCAGAGGAAAGGTTCACTTCAGCCCCGAACAGATTGATGATCAAATTTTGCTCAAATCTGATGGTTTCCCGACCTATCACCTTGCCAATGTTGTGGATGATCACCTGATGCAGATTACCCATGTAATTCGAGGTGAAGAATGGTTGCCCTCAACGCCWAAGCACGTACAGCTTTACGAATATCTGGGATGGAAAGCACCTAAATTTGCTCACTTRCCCTTATTRCTGAAYTCGGACCGGAGCAAACTGAGCAAGCGGCAAGGGGATGTAGCCACAGAGGAYTTYCTGAAGAAGGGAATYCTGCCGGARTGYCTGATCAATTTCATCGCTCTTTTGGGCTGGAATACACAGGATGATCAGGAGATTTTCTCTATGGAAGAACTGATCTCTAATTTTTCTTTGGACCGTGTAGGTAAAGCGGGTGCTGTGTTTGATCAGGACAAGCTGCTTTGGATGAATCAACAATATATCAAAAATGAGTCTCCTGAGGATTTGTTTGAGAAATTACGCCCCTTTTTACCGGACTTTAGCAAAAGTACCGATGAGGAACTGCTGAAGAAGATGGTACTAGTCATTCGGGATCGTCTTTCTTTGCTTTCCGATGTGGAAGAACAACTCGGATTCTTTTATCATGATAGCCCGGAAATCACTGATGAGGGCCTATTGAGTCTGATTAAAAGCGAATCAGCCCAACTGGTCTATCAAGCCTTCCTTGAAGAGATGGAAACTCAAGAAAACTTGAGTTCCGAAAACTTCGGCAAAGTGATGAAACTGGTTCAGAAAAAAACCAAAATTAAAGGAAAGAATCTTTGGATTCCCATGAGAATCGCAATTACTCTGATAGAGCAAGGCCCAGACCTAATGGCAGTCGTAGATATATTTGGTAAAGAAAAGTGCCTGGATCGCATTAAAATGATCCTGGACTGAACCAACTCCTTAAGCCTTGATACAGCATTATTCCCTGACCTAATCAGCAAAAAACACAAAGAATCATGACTGAAGAAAAGACGGTAGTTACTACTGATTTCATTAGAAATATTATTGCAGAAGATCTCAAAAGTAATAAACATGGCGGCAAGGTGGTAACTCGTTTTCCTCCTGAGCCCAATGGTTACCTCCACATTGGCCATGCCAAGTCAATCTGCCTCAATTTTGGAGTTGCGGAAGAAAACGAAGGGGGAATTTGTCACCTGCGTTTTGATGATACCAACCCTGAAAAGGAAGATGAAGAATATATTGAGGCTATCAAACGAGACATTCAATGGCTGGGATTCGATTGGCAGCAGAAGGAATATCATGCTTCTCATTACTTTGAGCAGCTTTATCAGTATGCGATCGTCTTAATTAAAAAAGGAAAAGCCTACGTTTGCGATCTCTCTGCGGAAGAAATGCGAGAGTACCGGGGTACACTGAAGGCTCCAGGAAAAAACAGCCCCTATCGTGACCGTTCTGTGGAGGAGAACTTAGACTTGTTCCAGCGCATGAGAGCAGCAGAGTTTGAAGATGGCAGTCATCTGCTGCGAGCCAAGATTGACATGACCTCCCCCAACATGAATATGCGTGATCCGGCACTCTACCGAATCAAACGCATGACTCATCACCAAACAGGTGACAAGTGGTGTATCTACCCAATGTATGACTATACCCACTGTTTATCCGACTCTATCGAAGGCATTACACATTCCCTGTGTACCCTGGAATTTGAAGATCATCGCCCTTTGTATGACTGGGTTTTAGACCAACTGGAAGTTGAGTGTCATCCTCAACAAATTGAATTTTCTCGCCTCAATCTCGAGTACACAGTGACCAGCAAGCGGAAACTGGGCGAACTCGTCACGAGTGGCAGTGTTTCCGGCTGGGATGATCCCCGCATGCCTACAGTTTCAGGTCTTAGACGTCGAGGTTATACTGCCAAGGCGGTTCGAAATCTTTGTAAGCGGGTAGGGATCTCCAAAAATGACAGTACCACCGATATGGCATTACTGGAGGACTGTATACGAGAAGATTTGGACAGCATCGCTCCTCGTGTGATGGGGGTTTTAAAACCACTAAAGGTGGTCATTGAGAACTATCCCGCAGGACAGGTCGAAGAACTACAGGCGAAGTTCCATCCTAAAGATGAGAGTATGGGCAGTAGAGTACTGCCTTTTAGTCGCGAGCTTTATATTGATGAAAGTGACTTTGAAGAAGTCCCTCCACCAAAGTACAGACGCTTAACTCCTGGTAAAGAAGTCAGATTACGCTATGGCTATGTAATCAAATGCGAGAAAGTGATTAAAGATCCCGAAACAGATGAGATTTTAGAACTACGCTGTACCTATGATGCCAACACACTGGGGAAAAAGCCAGAAGGGCGAAAAGTAAAAGGTGTGATTCATTGGGTATCGGCGGAACATTCCATCGAGGCGGAAGTACGACTTTACGATCGCTTATTTAGCAAAGCGAGCCCTGATAGTGGAAAGGATGGTTCTGACTTCAAAGAGCACCTGAATCCCGATTCTTTTCTAAAATTGACTGGTTGTCGGCTAGAACCAGGTTTATTGGGTGCTAAGCCAGGAATACAATATCAATTTGAGCGGGAAGGCTACTTTTGTCAGGATCATGTGGATTCTAAAGCTGATAAGATGGTCTTTAACCGCATCGTGACTTTGCGGGACTCCTGGGCAAAAATGGTCAACCAGAAATAGTAATTTTCAGGAAACCTCAAAAATTCCCATGCTCCTGCATGGGAATGTATAAGACTAAAATGCCTCGCTCCTACCTGCTATCCCACACTCATTCACCCACTCCATTTTCCTGCAAAAAGTCTATGGCGACTCCTACAAAATCTTTCAGCAAGACGGGGTTGACAACAAAACCATGACCCACATTTTTTTCGATGGTACGATTGAGCCCATTCTGCGTAATCGATCTGTTTTTAAGGCGTTTTCCCCAAAGTTCGCTGGCGATACAAGTAGATGGGGGAGCAATGGTATCTCTGGTTCCCCGATAATCCAGGATGGTAATGTCCGCATCTTCCAGAGCTTTCATATCCACGGGTTTGTCATGCAACTGAGGCACTCCCGAAGGCAGGCAATAGGTACCATTGAAAATCTGATTATCCAGATAGATGCTCTGAATCCACTCCCGGTGTGCTTGGATAGGAAATCGAATGCCATGGGTTAACCAATACACAAAAGGAGCTGATTCCCGCAGAGTCTGCCGGTCAAAAGCCCGACTAAAAAAACCCAGGTTGGTTGTATACTGCACTCCTGGTTGTGCTTCTTCCATACCGGCATCGATCACCTGTGATGGAATATTAGTCTCACCGAAGAGCTCATCAATCACCAGAGGGTCATAACAACCGTTAATAAACGCTCGCATACAACGAAAAGAGTCATTCGAGTCATCAAAGCTAACAGGAGAAGTCATTAAGATCAGTTTTTTGATATCCATCTCCTTACCCTGTGCAAGTCTTTCTTCCGCTCTGCGAGCTAAGTAAGGCAGGATCAGTGTGCCCCCCATGCAATAACCAAAGATATTAATGGTTGCTTGTGGCTCCAATTCGGTAATGATCTCCAAAAAATGATCGTGCAGCTCTTTTCCATAAAAACCCAATCCCAACTCTACCTCTTCTCTACCAGGATTGGAATATTTCACCAGATAGACCTGGTAGCCCTCACGAACTAATAATTCCACCAGAGATTTCCCTGGAGCCAAATCAAAAATCTCACAATGATTGATCATGGGAGAAGATAGATAAATGGCATCACCATTGGGCTGGATCTGATCCGGTAGAGTGAAGTGCAGCAAACAAGCATTTTTTAGATTGGAATGAGGGACTATCTGATGGGCTGTACATCCAATGGAATGTTGAGTTACAACTTCAGAGTAAGTCATCGGATCAAAGGCTCTCTCCGCATAGAGGACCTCTAACCGACTGCGAAGACCTCCCAGGTATTCTTTAAAATCCGCTTTCTCTAAAACTACCTGAGTTTTAGAGAAAGGGAGGTTTCCCGGAAGTAGAGGAGTCTCTGTGATTAAGATCAATAAACTCTTCAATAACTCCTTGATTGCTTTTAACTTACTTAGACCTAGAGTATGGTAACTTTTTTCCAAGCGTGAGAAACGTGTCAAAAAGCTATAAATAAGCTTTTGTCCTGCAGTTGATACTCGAATTTTCTTAATTTTAACCTGATTAAAATGATTGTCCGTAATGAAGTGGCTACAAAATTCGTATAGTAGGCCAGTATATTGCTTCTCAATCAGCTGATTACCCCGAATGAAGATGTCCGGGCTTTCCTCCTCTTCAATCGCTTGGTTCGCCATTTGTTTAATCGGATCCAACCAGAAACCATTCACCCCTCTCTTTTGCCAACCAGCCCAAGCGGAGACCGGACCAAAGAACAAAGGATGGTGCTCCATAGCCTCCAGAGCCTGTGATAAATGAATTAGATAACGAAGGTTAACGGCACCAAGTTTACTCTTCCAGTGGAGCGCACTTGTGTGCCCTGCAGTATTATCCACAGGTGTTCTGCCCATTTGATTCAGAAGATGGACCGCAGTGAAAATTTCAGTCATGGCAAGCCTCCCTATAAGATAAGAACAACTAAATTTTACCAAGTTATTGGAGCATTAGTCATTCATTTTTCAATACTTTTCTTTTGAGGCCAGCTTTGTGGGGGCAAGAGGAAGAGTAACTACTGATAAAAAAAAGCTCTTCCTCTGATCAAGGGGATTGAAAAGGAGAATTAATGCATATACATTCCACCATTGATACTCATATCCGCTCCAGTGATAAAACCGGACTGCTCATCAGCCAGGAAACTCACAACCCTCGCAATTTCTTCCGGCTCCCCAAACCTTCCTACAGGGATTTGTTTCACAATTTCTTTCCGGATATCTTCATCTACCGCCATGACCATCTCTGTAGCGATATAGCCGGGAGAAACGGTGTTCACTGTGATCCCCTTGTGGGCAACCTCTTGAGCTAGTGCCATGGTAAAACCATGCATACCAGCTTTTGCTGCAGAGTAGTTGGTTTGCCCAAATTGACCTTTTTGTCCATTGACAGAAGAAATATTAATAATTCGGCCAAAGCGCCGCTCAATCATTCCATTAATCACTTGCTGCGTCACATTATAAACACTATCTAAATTGGTACGGATCACATTCTGCCATTGAGTTGTACTCATTTTACGAAAGCTCCCGTCTCTCGTAATACCAGCTACATTAACAAGAATATCAATCGATCCAATCAGTTGCTCTGCGTCTTGAACCATTTTTGTACAAGAATCAAAGTCCGCAACATCGCCCCTTACTAAAGGAATGCTATAGCCTTGCATCTTCATTTCTTCTTGCCAGATATCCATCTTCTTGCAGGAGTTACCGGAACAGCTCGCTACAACAGAGAATCCTTCATCAGAGAGAGCCATGCAGATTGCTTTTCCAATTCCACCAGTGCCGCCAGTTACTAAAACAGTATGCTTTTTCATCACATTTCCTCAGATATAAGTTGAAAAACAATCAAATTTTATTTTAAATACTTCCTAACTTATAATTACTTAATGTGTTTTATTTACACTTTCTCTAATAATATGAGACAGGCTTCACATCAACTACGATTATTAATCCAGGTTGCAATACTAGGGGCCAATACTTTTTGAGTTTTTCCAGATACATACAGCCCGATATGTCCTACAGGGAAAGATAGTTTTTCCTTATCTTTGCTGGATACGGCCTCATAGAGAGGTAAGACTGCTTCCGGTGGTACCAAGTGGTCTTTTTCCGCATAAATCATCAAGAGGGGCATATCAATCTTTTTCAAATCCACCCTTCTAGAACCCATCCGTAATTCACCTTTGATTAATAGATTTTTTTGATAGAGGTCCTTCAGAAACTTGCGAAAAGTCTCTCCAGCTTGATCAGGGCTATCGAAAATCCAAGTTTCCATGCGGATGAAATCTTCAAGCTTTTCCTTATCTTTCATGATATCAACCATATCAACGTACTTTTGAAAGTTCAGGCTGAAAGGTTTCAACATTTGAAAGCCAAGATTCATCATATCACCAGGAACATTTCCCATAGTATCAACCATTAGGTCTGCATCTATCCCCTGGCACCAAACATTCAATAAACTTTTCTCATGGTCAAAATCAACAGGTGTAACTGTAGCGACTAAAGTATTAATTTTTTCCGGGTACAAGGAAGTGTAAATACAGGAAAAGGTTCCCCCCTGGCATACTCCCAGTAGGTTGATTTTTTCTAACTGATGCTGCTTACGCATAAAGTCTACACAATCATTCATGTATCCATCTATATGGTCCTCCATAGTCAAATAACGATCCGACCTTTCCGGATAGCCCCAATCAATCAGATATAGATCCATTCCTTGATGTAATAAATTACGAATCAAGGATCGATTTTCCTGTAGGTCTAGCATTGTATTGCGATTGACCAGGGCATAGGTGATTAAAACGGGAACAGAACAAACTTTTTTGACTAAAGATTTATAGCGATATAGCTTTAACTTGCCATCAGTGTAGACGACTTCTTTTTCCGCAGTAGCTAAATCAACATTATCCAGACTGGAGAGTGTTTCCAGACCTTCATTTAACTTCTGAGAATAATCTGAAAATTCCTTGAAACAATTTTCCAAGGATGTTGTAAATCCAAACATAATTAATCTCAATCTTATTGTTTCTTACTCGAAGGCTTGGGAGACTTGGGAGACTTGGGCGGCTCTGCCACCTTAGGACTCGATTTTAAAGCACTGACTTCTTCTTTTAGTTCACCGATCTCTGCTTTGAACTCTCTGAGCATTCGTTTAAGGCTAGTGATTTCTCGAAAGGCTTGATCAATTTCTCCCTTCGTTGCAATGGGAGAGTTCTTCAACAGTTCTTCAATGATGCCTTGGCTATGTTGCTGATACTTAAAATAGCTATTGATAACTTTGCCCTGTAGCTCTCCATATGCGGGAGTCTGCATTAGTTTATTAAACACATCTTCGCTTTCTGTGGTCCAAAGCGTGAACAAGTCCTTGAATGACTCCAGTTGATTCCCACTCTGGGAAATTTTACTGATCTTCGCCATGACCTGCTCGATTGATTTCACTCCACCACCATAGCTTTCACTCATCAGCTCAGCATAAGATTGAGCGAAATCAACAAAAAGATCAAAACCTTGCAACACTTTCTCATTACTCTCGCGACCCAGCCCAAGTTTAGAAGGGGAGAGATATTTTCCTAGTGAGCGCTGGTATAAGTCGACCCAAAGTCGGCTTGCTTCTTGACGACTATCCTTATCACCAAGGATAGTTTTACTCAGGATTTCTGAGAGGCTCTGAGCAAAATCCATGCCCGATGTCATCTTTTGCTGGGAGGAATTTCCCATATTTGTCCAGAAATCTTGATATCCTGCAGGCATCTGAAAATCGGAAAAAAAGCTATTCACTGGAAAATCTTTGAATAAACTCTGTTGAAAAAGTTCCTGTTGTTTTTTGAACATTCCCTGAAAATCTGAGAACTCACTTTGTGGAGTCCATGTTTTCAGAGATTCTAGCCAACTGCTAAACACACTGGTAAATGCCTGGTTACCAGCCCCCATACCATTGAAACTAAAAGGAGTAGAACCAGACCAATTGGTGAAAGGAGTTTTCCAAAAACCTGATTGAGCGGATGCTCCCATTCCCGACATCATCCCCTGCTGTTTATCCATCCATTCTTTCCACCATGTGGTTGGATCCGGAAAAGAGGAACTGTCATTTTTTTGCTGTCCCATAGACTTCATAAAAGTATTTCCCAAGTCCATATATTGCTTGGAAAATTGTGCCTGAGTTTCCACCCAGGAATTGACAAAATCACTCATACGTCCTCATTTGAACTATCGTTAAGAATATAAAAAACCGATGTAAATTTAAATTGAGACCTTACTTCTCTTTACTCTCCTCAGATGTTTTCTGCTTGAGTTCATCCAAGTAGTCTTCGTAAAACCCAAAAATCATCTCCTGGGTTGATTTTCCATGTTCCATCAGCCTTTTCGTCATACTTTGCTGTGCATCCGTCAACGAACCAAGGTGCTCTTCAAAGTCAAAGAGCTTTTGGGTCGTGTTCTCTACTATTTTTCCCATATCCACGTATTTTTTTGTGAGCTTGCTTTGCAGCTGGCTATAATCAGATTTTGACTGACCTTCACCAGAGATGAAGGCCTCTTGAATGAGCTTCCCCATTTCCAGACTTTGTTGAATCATTTTCTGCTGCCCATCTATCATGGCGTTAAATCCGGATAAGTATTGCTCATAATAGTTTTCCATCTCTATCCTTTCTCTGGGTTTTTTAAGGTTTCTGTAGAAAATTACTCAAACAGCCCTATTTCTCGATAAACAGCATCAAGGGTAAGTCAGCGTGCCTAACTGAGGAACTCTAGTTGGCTCTAAAAAGAGAACGTTCAACTGTTTTTCCAAAAGTGTCATCCCTGCACAAAAAAAAATAACACTGTAATGTAATAGCAAACTCTACCAGGGGTTTCAATATTTTTTTTAAAAAACTTATAAGGAGTCTTTAAAAGAGGGAAAAAATAACAGCAAGTTGGGGAGGAGAAGAAAGCTACGTTTTAGGAGGAGGCTGGACGGAACCAACCTCCTGGATAAGGGGGAGAATAATGGAAGAAGTCAGGTGGAGCTACCGATTAGTCGATACCAAAAGCAACACGAAAGACATCCTGATAAGTTTTGGCAAAGGTGATCTCCAATTTTTCTTTCAAATGATCCGGGAGTTCTAAGTAATCCTTTTTATTTTGGTAAGGCACCACGATTTTTTTGAGGCCTGCTCTACGGGAAGCGATAATTTTTTCCTTTAAACCACCAATTGGCAGTACTTCCCCAACCAATGTCAATTCCCCCGTCATACCGACTTTCGGCATAAGTGGTTTATTCAGCATTAAGGAGAGCAGTGACGTGGCCATCGTGACCCCTGCTGAAGGACCATCTTTGGGTGTTGCTCCTGCCGGCACATGCAGGTGGATGAAGTTATCTTTGAAAAAATCAGGATCTCCACCAAACTTTTCAGCATGAGCGATCACATAACTATAAGCGAGTTCTGAAGATTCGACCATCACATCACCCAACTGACCGGTTTGCTTGAAACCTTTTCTTCCCGATTTAACGGCAGTGGATTCGATTGAAAGAATTGCTCCTCCCATGCTAGTCCAAGCTAAGCCCGTCACCACCCCAATATGTCCTTCACCTAGAATTTCCTCGTCATCAAAAATTGGACTTTTCAAGTACTTTTTTACATCCTGGACACCAATGATAAATTTTTTCTTATCCGTACCTTTTACAATTTCTGTAGTTACTTTACGGCAAACCTTTTTGATCTGATTTTCCAGATTTCGAACACCAGCCTCACGAGCATAACCTTCAATGATATTTTTAATTCCAGCATCACTGAAAGATATCTCCTTACCGGTCAGTCCGTGTTCCTTCCGTTGCTTGGGGATCAGATATTTCTTTGCGATTTTCAGCTTTTCCTGGGTAATATAGCCGGAAAGACGCAAGACTTCCATGCGATCCAGTAAAGCGGCGGGAATAGTATCCAGCTGATTTGCAGTAGTAATAAAAACCACTTTTGACAAATCAAAGGGAACATCCAGGTAATGATCTACAAAAGTATCATTTTGCTCAGGATCTAAGACCTCCAGAAGCGCGCTAGCAGGATCACCTTGAAAACTACTACCAATTTTATCAATTTCATCCAGCATGATCACCGGATTAGAATATTTAGTCGTTTTTAAAGCCTGAATGAATTTCCCAGGCATAGCGCCAATATAGGTTCGTCGATGACCTTTAATTTCTGCTTCATCTCGCATACCTCCTACAGAGAAACGGTAAAATTTACGGTTTAGAGCTCGGGCAATTGATTTCCCTATGGAAGTTTTTCCTACACCGGGAGGCCCTAGGAAACAAAGGATCGTTCCAGAAACCTCTTTTTTCTTGTTGAGCGTGGCGATAAATTCAATAATTCTCTCTTTAATATCCTCCAATCCATAATGATCGGAATCCAAGATTTTGATCGCCTTTTTCAAATCAACATTATCCTTGGACATCACCCCCCAAGGTAGGGTTGTCAGCCAGTCCAGATAGTTACGAGAGACATTGAACTCTGGAGATTGGACATCCAGTAGAGATAACTTATTCATCTCCTCATCAAAGCGTTCCTTCGCTTCGGGGGAAAAGTCTAATTTGTCCGCTTTTTTCTGCAGTTTCTCTATCTCCTGACTTTTATCATCCTTACTCAAACCCAGTTCTTTGCGAATTTCTTTGAGCTGTTCCCGTAAGAAAAATTCTCGTTGATGTTCAGAGATTCGATCTTCGATCCTTTGGGAAATATCCGCCTGCAAACGACTTAAATCTAGCTCTTTTTTGATTAACAATAGAGTCTTACTGAGTCGGTTGATCACTGAGGTGGCTTCTAAGATCGCCTGCAACTCCTTCTTATCAGCAGAGGTCAAGGTTGCGGCAAAATCAGCCAAGCGGCTGGGGTCATCTGTACTAATTTGGCTAATGAATTGATTCAGTTCTTCCTTGATCAAGGGGTTCAACTGGATCAGCTCCTTCATCGTCGATAAAATCTCACGACTGTAGGCCCGGATTTCATCATTGATGGCAACTTTTTTACTTTTAATATACTGAACCCGAGCGGTCATGAGCGGGGAAGTATCTAAATGCTCTACAATCTCAATCCGATCCAAGACATCTAATAGTACTTGACTGGTGGTATCTTCTTGAGAAAAAACCTTTGCAATCCGTGCTACTACACCATATTTGTACAAATCCTCTAATTTTGGATCATTTGTTTGAAATCTTGCTTTAGCCAGAACAATCCCAATATAAGCCGGTTCATTTTGTTGGGCTAGCTGGATCGTTTTCTGATAAATTTCTCCTTCAATGACTAGTGGGATTACCATATGAGGGAACAATGGCCGATGCTGAACAGCAATAATACCTAGTTGATCGGGCAACATATCTCCTTTCGGCACCAAAGCTCCAAAGGGAGTTCCCGGAGCATTATCTCCTCCATTAACCTGCTCAATGATAATCTGTTCCACCGCTTTTTTCACATCTCCTTCTGAGAGGGGGGAGGCAGTCGAAGAGTCATTTTCCTCTACTTCGTTTCGCTCTTCCTCTTCCAGACTTTTATCTTCTTCAGTCATCCTTTGCCTACTGTTAGTAGTTTTGTAAATATTTCGCTATTCCCTGATTTTTTCTGGCCCCTACCCCTACGGGTGATGATGATTGACCTCAAATAGCCCGTTGTATTTTCAATAAATCTTAATCGGATAGGTTAAAAATTCTCACTCAATAAGTCCACAATAAACCCACCCCATAGTTTTTAAGAGAGTACGAGACTCTTTTTTAAATTTAATAATTTAGAAATCAGTTATTTTATTCAGTGCAAGTCCTCCTTCTTTTCGGTCAGATCGCAACAGAGTTCTCATTTCCTCTTTTTGGTAGGTAGCATCCAGACTTTGATGCCGCTTTTCTGCCTCATGTAAGTATGAAGCAATGGTCGCCAGGAATGAGGAGCTATTACGAACTTCTCGCTTATGAATGATACCCAAAACACTTTCGATGCCAGCAGCTTTTTTAAGGATACCTTTATCTTCCTGCGCTGTTAAAAAAACAATAGGAAAAGGTTTATTGAGAATAAAAAATATTTGGCTCATGACTAAGCCATCTAAGGCAGGCATGACAATGTTTGACAGGATCAGATCGGGTTTGATCAACAACGCTTTTAATAAGCCATCCAATCCGTTAACGGCACTATACATTTCATATTCATTCGAACGATCAATTTTGATGAGAACTGCCTTTCGTGTCTCCTCATGATCCTCAATCAGTAAGATACGCTTCCTCCCAGAGAGGCTGATCAGGTCTGACCATTCTCTTTGCCTAAAAGTATAGGTATACTCAGCTTCCTCAGGATGATAATTTTTCAAGCCCCCTACAATAGTCTGGCTTAATCTATACTGCACCTCTTCATAATTAAGGACTGCCAGGATATTGCTTTGTTTTTCAAATTCAATATTTTCATATTTTTTACTCTGGGCCATCAAAATCAGGGGGACTTTTAATTGGAGCATTTGAAGAACCTTGGCCATTGAAAGCCCACTGAGTTGTGCTGTATCCACTTCCCCAAGAACCAGATTCGGGCGATAACGAATCGTCTTTCGAATACCTTCGATGCTATCTTCAGCTTGCATGATTTTATATTTAAGATCATGCATTATTTCAAAGACCTCTGGCCTTTGTTGGATTAGGATCGCTTTTTTTTCTCCCTTCATCATTTTTTTAAGGTTACAGATCACTCAACCAAGATTGGAAATCTATGTGTTCCGATGATTTTGCGGGCAACTTTAACTTTTGAGGATCAATGGCTTGATACTGAGCCTTGAGTTGTTCTTTTTCAATTTGAGAGATATTCAATGCTGCTTCGACTCTGTTATGTAGCAGAATCGGCTGCCTCAGCACTTCTTTTCTTAATAAATATCCTTGGATGCCTTCTATACCTTTGGCTCGATTCACCGTGGCCACATCATTGCGATCAGAGATATAAATAATGGGAAAGGGGTGTCCCAAAATATAAAGGTTTTCAGCTAATTGAATCCCATCTCCTTGAGGTAAATCAATTTCACTCAGAATCAAATCCGGTTGAATAAAAATAGATTTGAATAAAGCCTCCTCACTATTCAACGCATGGTATAGTTCATAGATTTCCAGTACCATCAGGCGCCGTTTTAATTGATTCCAAGTTTGCCCTTCCGCTACGATCAAGATTTTCTTGCGATCAGATCGGCTTAATAGGCCCATGAATTCTTCCTGACTGAGCGTATAGGTAATGTCCTTAAAGGATCGGGGGCGATCTGACAGAAGTTTTTGGGCTAAGGGGAGTAATCGCTTGCGTAAGTCGGATTTTGGGCAGAAGAAACTGTGTTGAGAAAATTTATTTATTTTCTCCACCAAGGCTTCATTCACTGTCAGTAGAATTGTAGGAACTTCCAAATGCATAGATTTTAATAAAGCCATCAACTGTATCCCGTCCAAATGAGGCATCATCATATCCAAGGTGACTAATTCGGGATGAAAACGAAGGATTTTCCTAATTCCATCAACTCCATTTTCAGCATGAATAGCCTGATATCCTATTGGCTTCAGGGTAGCTTCAATCAAACCTCGAATAGATACATCATCATCAATGATTAAAAGGTTACGGGTCCGCATAATTTCTCAAGGGACAATCTGTTACGTAAGAATATTAACCTGCTCTAAATACTCAGCCAATTCATGCAAGTGATGCTGAATCTGTCGATCATTCTTTTTTTGCGCCTCTCGCTCAATTTGACGCCCCTTATCGGCGATGACTTCAAAGCCAAAGGTATCTCCCACACCTTTTAAGTTATGCCCTTGCAAAGCAATTGCTGAAAAATCTTTCTTTTTCAGGTTTGCTTGAATCATGATGATCTCTTTTTTTCGATTTTCCAGAAAGGTTGGAATTAACTCCTCAAGTTCTGGATCTACTTTTACCTGGAAAGCAGCTTTCAGGACGGAGGTTTTCGTTGCCGATCCTGCCTGCCTGCTCTGCCTGGCAGACTTACTTTTCAAAGCCTCCAACTCCTGCCTTAAGCCTTGAAGTTCTATCTCATGTTGATTTAATAAGTTGACAATCTGCCGGATAAAAGGAGTGCCTTTTGCTTCGGGCAACTCAATTAGCTTTGATTTGTCAATCATTACGTTCCCTCTTACTCAGGTAAAAAGACCGGACCAGGATAGACTTGCAGGGATGCGATTAAGCTCCCAGAGCCATGTTCCTCAAAGTTATCCTTATAGAGAATTAATCATGATTGGGACGGTCAACTACCTGTTGAGCTGATTTTTTCACAATAGCATATACATCTTCATCAGTGACATTTTTCTTTAAAACAATACTACCCACTTGAACATATTGTGGTGGTAGTTGCTTAGCACTCAGCGCATAAACGTCTTCCGTACAAAGCTGACATCCATCAAATCCCTGGACCTTATGTAATAAAGCCCTCATCGCCTGGATAACCCTTTCTTCATTCAAATTTCTAATATGCTCGAGGTTGTAACCATTAACTACATATTTTTCATTTTGCATTACATTCTCCAAGGATAATTTCTACAGGTGAAAATTGATAACTGGATATAGGATAATGAATTAATAATACTGTTTTTTTACGTTGATTAGCAACCTGTTTCCCTCTCATTCCCCGGGGAAGAGACAGAGAGCCCTTTCAGGAATTCGTACTTAAATTAATCAACCCTTGGATACAGTGTAGGAGCTCCTGAGGTTCTATCGGTTTGTGCAGAAAAGCATCCCCCCCTAACTGAAAAGCATGTTTTCGAAAGTCCCGGTCCTGCCCCCCTACCATTATAATGGTAGGGATTTTTGTTATAGTAGGAGTTTGTTTGAGTTTTTTCAGTAATTGTAAGCTTTCATCTCTTAGGGAAAGAACATCAAAAATTGCCAGATCAGGCGGATGCTGGAAGAGAACGTCCTTCGCCTCTTTCATGGTCGCAGGTTCGATGAATTCTATGTTTAAAGGCTCAAAGTAATGGTGAAATTTTGTATCCATCAAGCTGGATTCATGCACAAAAAGGATCCGAATTGGCTTGGAGGGCAATTGGATATAAATAGTTGTTCCCTGTCCTAAAACAGACTCAATGGAAAGGGTTCCCTGATGCGCATGAATGATGTCATGACAATAGAGCAAGCCCAGCCCAGTGCCTACTTCTCCGGCAGTTCCCAGAGTGGTCATCCTGCGTTCGCAATTAAAAAGATCTGGCAAAAATTCCGGGGTTATGCCAACTCCATTATCTTGAATGACCAAAAGTTTTTTGACCGTGGAAGGGGTATAGATCCGTACTTCTCCTCCTTGCCCACAAAATTTGATCGCATTCGTTAGTAAATTAATAATCACCTCTCCAAAAAGGTAAGAATCCACAAATAGATAAGTTTGCTGCGGGATCTCATTATTAATAGTGACTCCCTTTTTTTTAGCTTGCTCAGCTACTAGAAAGATAAATTTATTCACCAAAGAAAATATTTCCACTGTCTTTAACTCGGGTATAATCGCACCGGAACTAAAGCGTCCCATTTTTAGCAACTCACTAATCATCTTAAGTAAATGAGTTCCACTATCCAGAGAATTAGTGAGCAGTTTTTGATGTATAGCTGATAATTTTTCCTCTTTCTTAATCACACGTCGGATGGTTGCCAAAATCGTCGTAAAAGGAGATTTAATATCATGAGCGACCATGGATAGAAATTTGTCTTTCAGCAGATTGGCTTTGATAGCCTCTTCCTTCGCTTGTTCTAAAAGTAACTGATTTTGCTTCTGAGCTGTAATATCTGTGGTAATTTCCAGACGAACGTATTCATTGTTAATCCAGCGGATCGCACAATTTTTAATGGAATACCACTTACCTGTAGGCTCATGAAAAAAATCTTCACAGATGACACTTTGAGGTTCCCCCAATTCATTGAGCAACCTCTCTTGTGAGTAGCTGAGGTAGGGGGCATTGCGTAGATATACGTTGGATTTCTGGGCGACCTTGCCGGTGGGATCAAAACCAAGAGTTGTTTTTAATTGCTGGTTGGCGAATAACACCTCTTCTGATTGTAAATTCACCACACAGATATTTTCTTCGATTCCAGACAAGACAGCCGTAAAAATTTGGTATCCTTTACTTAATTTCTTACGGTCTTCGCTTCTTTTTCGAATCTCCTCACGATACTGCTCAGTGGACTTACGCAAGGTAATAACTTGCTGTTCCAGCTCCCATAACTGTCCTTTTACTTGATCCATCACTGCTCGCTGTTGCACTAGTGAGTGAATTTTTTGATGCAACAATATTTTGGAAAAAGGACGGTAAAGCACATCCGTGGAATCAAGACTAAAAATCTGAATTAGTTCTTGTTTTATCAGTTTATTGTCAGCACAAATCAAAATTGGAACAGGGCTGGAATCAGAATATTCTTTGACTCCTTGAGCAAAAGCAATCGCTGCTTCAGGGGAATGAGAGGTTTGAATCAGAAGAAGATCTAAAGTCTTGATTGCAGGGAAACTGTCCACAGCATTCCCCTGTAGGAGGGAAAGAACATCAAAACCTTCAAGTTGTTGCAACAAGCTGTCTGGTGATTCAGGAGAGAAAATAGCGACAAGAACTCTTATTTTCTGCTTCATGGAAAAACTGCCCCTGATTATTTAAGGAATAGATGCAGGAAGTGTATTTAGGGGAATGTCCATAGCATTGCAGAAAAAATCAACCTTGTGAAATGGAGATTTTTGGGGTCTCTCACAGGCTCCAAACCATTAGATTGAGAATTTAGCAACTTGAGAGCTAAGCTGTGCCGCCATTTCATTCAGGTCATCTGTAGTAGAGTCTACTTGTTTAATAGTCGCAGTGAGCTGATTCATTGCCGCAGCATTATTTTCACTAGCTTGGGAGATGGAATTAGTAGCGAGCGCCATTTCCCTGGCTCTACGATCTTGCTCGATGACTCGATCGGTGATCCCCAAAATCCGGCCGGAAATTTGTTCCACTTGCCCGATGATCTGCTTCAAAACAGTTTCCGTACAACGAATCACCTGCGTACCTTCCTCGACATTCGCAGAGCTCTGTCCAATGAGTTCTCTGATCTTAATGGTGGCGTCATTACTACGTTCGGCCAAACTTCTTACTTCATCAGCTACAACGGCAAAACCTCTACCAAATTCTCCAGCCTTAGAAGCCTCAATCGCCGCATTCAACGACAGAATA
>NVSR01000099.1 GCA_002401295.1 SAR324 cluster bacterium
TTCCAGGCTATTAATTGAGAGTGAAGGAAAGGGGTTAAATGGAGCGCTGTAACAACAAAGTATCCTACAAAATATTGGTGACTGTGTACCAGTGATGAATTCCATCGGATTTTATGAGTATTAGGCTTCTACTTCAATCCTTTGGTAAACAAATAAAACATAGAAAAGGGCCTTCATCACCAACCTTGGGGAGTTATGAATTTTCGATCAATCTATGGTATTGCGGGAAATTTCTTTCACCAGCCACAACGAGAAATCCGAATTTTGATGTATCACCGGGTTACGGAGGATAAACAAGTTAAAGACAAGCATATCACCGTTACTCCTCAGGCTTTTGAGCAACAAATGCAGTTTCTCCAAGAAAATGATTGGCAAGTCATCCCCCTATCAGAGGCCTTATCACAACTGCAAAGTGGATGTATCAAACATTCCAACCAACTTGTTTTAACCTTTGATGACGGTTATCGGGACAACTACGATATCGCTTATCCCATTTTAAAGAAATATCAGTTCCCCGCGACAATTTATCTGATCACCTCCCTGATCAATTGTGATCCCTATTTTCTGTCACTAGCCCATTTAACAGAAATGTTTGAGGGAGCAATCACCTATGGCAGCCACAGTATTACTCATCCCAACCTGACAGAGATCTCTCTGGAAGAGTCCTGGAAAGAGCTCGGTAGTTCAAAAATAGGATTGGAATCAGCCTTGGGCTATTTGATAAAAACCTTTGCTTACCCCAGCGGGTATTTCAATTCTATCCACCAGCAAATGCTTGGAGAATTGGGATACAGTGCGGCACTCACAATTGCCCCCGGCGGCAATACCTGTCACGACAGCCTCTTCGCCTTGAAGAGAACGGAAATTTCCTTTCACGACAGCCTGCTTGATTTTAAAAACAAGCTGCGAGGTGGTTTTGACTGGGCTCACCAACTAGCACAACAACACTCCGGACTTTATCCTGTCCCWCAACAGCCAATACAGAGGATATCATGAAAAAAAGACATGTTTTGTTCCTCCTGAGTTCCTTCAACATTGGTGGAGCAGAAATCGATGTGCTCAATCTGACCCAAAATTTAGTCCGACGAAACTACCGGGTGACTATCGTTTCCAGTGGTGGTGAGCTGGAGAAAAAGCTGCCATTGGAAGTCAATTTTTTGCATCTCAATATACTCTCCAGCAATTGGTTGAGCATTATCTGGGTTAATCTCCGTATTTTCTTCTACTGTTTATTTCACGCTGTGAACATTCTCAACCCTCAAAGCGTGAAAGGTTGCCTTTGCGCCACTCTCGCTTCCACCCTTTTGAGAATCACCCACGTAGTAACCATTCATAACCTGCAATCCGCTGCGAACCTGCAGACTGCCATCAAACTGTTAAACCTGATTCCTGATGTAACGCTGTTTGTTTCAGAATATGAGAGAAACAAATTTCTTAAGGCCGGATTGCACGCCAGGAATAGCAACAGGATGTACAGTGGAATCGACATCAACCGCTTTCATCCCCAGGAAACTTGTCCCAAAACTTTTTCTACCTTAGGGATTATCGGGCGACTTTCCTCTGAAAAGGGTGTGCAATATGCCATCCATGCCTTTGATAAAATCCATCTGCAATATCCTGAGTTGAAACTACAAATCATTGGTGATGGTCCCGAGCGGCACCCATTGGAATGTCTGGTGAAAGCTTTGAAATTGGAAAAACGGATTTCCTTTCTCGGTGCCAGACAAGATATACCGCAACTACTGCGTAATATTGACCTGCTTTTACTGCCTTCTTTAACGGAATCACTCTCTGTTGTGGTTAGAGAAGCGATGACGGCAGGAAAAACAGTGATCGCCTCCAATGTTGGTGGGATGCCTGAATTGATCAAACATCAAAGCAATGGGTTGTTGGTGAAAGCAGGAGACATTCAGAATTTGGCAAACAGTATCAGCCTTTGTTTGCAGTCCCCCCAGTGGTGCCACCAGATGGGCAAGAGAGCACACAAAACTATTGCTCAAAATTTCTCCATGGAGAAATGGGTAGAGCGCATGGATCAACTCTTCCAAAGAGCTATGGGAACTCCTGTTGAGCCTCCGCCGGGAGCTAAAAGAAAAATAATCTACATGACTTCCCGCTTTCCTTATCCTACTCATAAAGGGGACAAACTGCGGGCATTTCACCAAATTCAAGAGCTATCTAAATATCACGATATTTATTTAGTAACTTTATTGGAAAGCAAAAAGGATTATCAATATTTCGATCAGTTATTGCCTTACTGCTGTGAAATTTTTGCCTTTGAGCTACCGGAGAAATCATCAAAGTTTTTACGTTTTTTAGCCCATTTCTCCTGGATTCCTTCACAAATTGGTTATTTCCATCATCCTCTACTCAACAGGATATTGCCAAAAATCATCTTGGCCAAAAACATCGATACCCTTTATTGCCAGCTAATTCGTACGGGACAATATGGAAAATCTTTAAAGAATGTTTATAAGATCATTGATTTTGTAGATGCCATATCCCTCAATCTCAAGCGCAACCTAAAAAATACAGTTTTCTATAAGAGGCCTTGTGCTTGGATTCGGATGTTAAAGGTTATTTGGTATGAACGGAGAATGTTGCATGATTTTGATCAAGCCGTCATCATTTCCAAAGTCGATCAAGCATTTTTACAAGCTCGAAGCAGAGTGAGCAACCCCATCCTGGTGATCCCCAATGGTGTTACACAGGATTTCCCACAAACCTCTCTGACAGTAAGAGCACCCAAGTGGGAAAAGTCCTTAGTCTTTTCAGGGAATATGGATTATGGGCCCAATGCGGATGCAGCTTGCTTTCTGGTTGAGAAAATTCTGCCCCACCTCAACCCGGATATTACAGTCTACCTCCTGGGCATCAATCACAATGCTCGCGTCAAACAACTGGCATCAGACCGGGTTGTTGTTACCGGAGCCGTAACCTCTATGATTGAAAGTTTGAGGCGGGCAACTGTCTCTATCTGTCCTATGAGGCTGGGTGCGGGACAGCAAAATAAGGTCTTGGAGGCCATGGCTGCTGGAGTTCCCGTAGTAGCTACGAATGTGGCCAATGCGGGAGTTGGAGCCAGCCAGTGCATTATCATTGAGGATGAAGCACTGCGGATGGCCGCAGCAGTCAATCGTTTAATCGACAATCCATTAAAGCAGCAGCAACTCAGGAAACAAGCTTTTCACTTTATCCAGGAGCATTTTGACTGGAAAAAGATCATGCTGAGAGCAGAGAGTCAGCTCTGGAACTCTGGATTTATAAAGATAGCTATCCCTCAGAAAAAGCCCATTTTTATTACCAAAAAATCAGTTTCAGCCAGTATTTTCCTGAACTCCGGATCCGGTGAGTTCTCCTCCCCCCCCAAACAACATCCCTGGTCCTGACAAGCCCCCTCCTCATAAGACGCGCTCTTCCTTTGGAAAGGCGCGCTCATAGAATCCATCATCAATGAGCAAAAATAGATTACTCTGATTGTGTTGGCCTATAAGAGAGAATTTATTTATAAGAGTTTCTCTAGCCACAAAATTCGATATCATCTTAATGGACATACAAAGGGCATACTATGGAAATATTAAAGACCTTCAGCTTATTCACAGTAACGGCCCTCGCGGAGATTCTGGGTTGTTACCTCCCCTACCTTTGGCTCAGGAAAGAGGGTTCTATTTGGCTACTTGTTCCGGCTGGTTTGAGCCTGGCCCTATTCGCCTGGCTGCTTTCTCTGCACCCAACCGCCGCAGGCCGTATCTACGCAGCCTATGGCGGTGTCTACATCACTGTCGCGATTCTCTGGTTATGGCTGGTAGACTCGATCCGACCTACCCTCTCAGATGTAGTCGGTGCAGCCGTCGCACTTTGCGGCATGGCTATTATCATGTTCGGTCCTCGCTCTGCATAACGATTTTCAGGAACTATCACGCTAGATAGTACCTCTATTATCGTTTCCCATTCCTTTGATTGGTGAATTTAGAACCTGTCCGATGGCTCAGTTTAAATTTGATGTTGCTAATCGTAACTCATCAAGCAGAATCCCAAGGTCAGTTTTTCAAAAACAAAAAGGCTACCCAGAGGATCCTAGGCCCAATATGGATCTATTTGTAAAAATTCACTTAAACCATGCGTATTTATTTTAACTATCAAGTTCTGTACTATACTCACGTTTTGGAGCCTCTTCACCGACGACTATTGTTTTTCCATCTTTCCAAAATACTGCGAAATAGCCTAATTTTTCTTCCGCTCTAATTCTTTTGTTACACTTTTTCTCAATGACTTTAGTATGATTTGGCTTTCGTCTGAGGATGGTTGATCTGAGATTATCACCGTTCTGCCTTTTGAAGTATAAGGTTATAGAAAACTTGATTTTCTACTGTTCTGTTCCCCTGATACTGCTCAAAAATCAACTCAGGTGTTGCTTCATTATTCATAAAGCAAAAGCAGGAATCTACGATCGTACTAAACTCTGCAAGTAGATTTTGCAAACTACGAGAAAAACGTCGCTCGATATCTCTAATTGAGATGTTCCGCTCTAAGAATGGTTTCCGATTGAACTTAAGCCTTCGTTGCAGATTGTCCATAGAGGCTATTTTGCTCCGTCCATGAATTGAAAATGGGATTTAATTTGTATTTTAGAAAATACCAATTTAGTTATCTTATTGGTTTAATTTAATAATACCTCTGGATACTCTCCATTTTTTTTTAACATGTTTAACTTTGCATTAGTTTCATTGAACATTCGAATGCTTTTGGCATCTTTGATTGTTAGTATTAATTCTTTGGGAAAGTTCCCAATGAACAATAATTCAAATAGAAATGGAAGGGGGGTCCAAAAGAAATTTATACTAAACCCACCAAAGACAAAATTAAAAAGAGAATTTCCTGTGGGAAGCGAAGTCCTCTGAGGTTGCGTTATTACATCAGTACTAAAAGTATTCTCTCCCTTGATTAGATAAGCAATGCAGGGGAAAAGGTTCACTGCTGGTAACGATTTTGTAAGAATGGCTTTTCTCAGTATTTCTTCATGTTCATCAGAAAGTTTTACTGATTCAAAGAATTGTAAACTTGATATTGAAGCTCTCCAAAGTATGGATAAGAGAAGAAATCTGAATTTTATGGTGTCGATTTTTAGTAGTTGCACTCCATTAACTTCATTCAAGTTTGTGGTGTCAAATTGCAAACCTTTGCTGGATGAACCATAGAGATGATTTTTCACATAGCTTTCATATCCACTTAACAATTGCTCACAATCAAAGCACAGTAATTTTTCTTTGAAACCTTTTTGATGCTTTCTATATTTAAAGGTTTCTTCCCCGACGAACTCTTGAAAAAGTTTATGATTTTTTTTGTATATTTCGGAGTAGAAGTATTCTGGGATAATGTGAGATTTAGCGAGTTTTGCTGTTTTTTGGCACAATCTGCAGATCTCTTGTTTTTTGCTCATTTAGTTTCTCCCTCTGGTGGAATGTATTCTTCTGCATCTGCTATCTTGGACTCTTTTGGCGGAGAGTTTAACTTAGTTTGATTCTCACTTTCTTTCTTTTTTTCATTCTGAACAAAGCTATGAAGCCAGACAAACTGTTTTAAAATTACTTCTCTACTCTCAGAGTCATTACCTTCGGGATAATGTTCTTCAATAGTGGGTAATACTCCTCTGTATTTTTCAATAGCATCCAAAACCGTCTGAGGATTTATAGTGCCAATTAGGTTGTTATACTGTTCTCTTCTGAAGTCTGACTTATGAGAAACTCCTGTTTCTACTCCCCAGCTTGTTCCAGTGTAGGTATCTAGTAATCTTAGAATGGCTGTTTGGTCATTTTCAAATATAGATTGGATATACTTGTCGAGTTCTTCCTGCCCAACATATTTTTGGATAATATACAACGCATGAGAGGTAGAGTTTGGATTTTCAACCGTAATATCAATTCTGCTTTCTAAGTAGGTAACGATTTCCTTTCCAAGGAATTTCCCTATTTTTTCAATTTTCTCCTCTGAAAAAGCATCTTTTTCTGGTCTTTCTTCATCCTTTGTTGGTAACCACTTGAAAATTTCAAGTTTAAAGTCAATTATTGGGGCTATGTGAATACAATCACAAGCAAGTTGGACACGATTCTCAGTATTAAGATTTTGAATGAGCTGACTGACCAATATTGCAGACTGAGAAAAAGGTACCGTCCAATTATATAAAGTTTCTGGATTTGGAAATTTTTCACACGCTAAACAAAGAGCTATTGAAAGCCAAACAGACTCTGCAAAAGGATAAGTATTTGCCCTTTGTCTAAGTTTTCTAATCGCTGTTTCTGCGTTTGAAGTAGTAATAAAATTTAGTATGGGATTGTTTCCTGTTTCTAATGAATCACCGCGATCTTTGCAAGATTGAACCAGTTCAACAATAGCTTCATCACTAATGTCATTATGAGGAATTGAGTAGGTAAAATATCTGTTGAAATAGCTTTCTGAGCAAACCCTTTGTCCCTGACTCCAAATTTCATGAAAATCATTACCAAAAAATCGATTACCATAGATTGAACCAAGTTTTGGAAATAGACTCTCAAGTAGTTGGATAAATCCTGATTTGTTAGAAATGTTGGCAGACTCTAGGGCTGAGTCAATTAGGTGCTTAATA
>NVSR01000100.1 GCA_002401295.1 SAR324 cluster bacterium
CATCAAAGAAACAGCAAAGACCATAGAACTAGAAGCAAGCGATGGCATCAGTTTAAAAGTTGGTGGAAATGTTTTAACCATAGATGCAAGTGGTATCCATCTTAAAGCCGCAGTAGTTGACACAAACTCAGGAAATGGTGGCGTAACAGCGGCAAAGGTAACAAATCCAGAAATCAAAAAACCTTTATACCATAAGCTAAGAGTAACCAAGGTAACCGCAACAGTTACAAAACAAAAAGACCTAAGTGAGGTATTAACATACACCGCAGAAGTAGAAAAGTTTGAAAATGGTTCATGGGCTAAAACAACAGACCTAAACGAAACCCAAAAAGCACAAATAAACTGGTACTTCATCAAAAACAATGACGAAGGTGATAAAGACATATTAACAGACAACCCAACCAATGACACGATTAACATTAAAGGCTTAGAAATGAGCATAACTGTGGAAGAAGTGAACATATACAAGTACGGACACGCTCACGCATTTGTGGTGGACGCGGATGACGAGAATGGTTATGCGGTTACTGAGCTAGTCCGTGCACTCGAAGTAATCAACATTATTCCTAAGGGTTCAGCAGGTTCAACAGAGGCTCAATGTAAGGCTATTTTAAATGTAGGCGAACCAACTGAAGATGAAAAAGCACAAATCAAGTGGAATATCAACGGAAATGAAAAAGCTGAGCTTAGCGGTAAGGATGATATTACCTATGACCTTAAAGAAGAAAAAACAAGAGAAGTGCCTGTTAAAGCGTATATAGATGGTAAACCTGAAGATGCGGCTGTTATTATACTTAGTAATGATGTGCAGGGTGAAGAAGGGGAATCAAATGATAATACCACTTCTACTAATTCACAATCAAATAGCTCTCAAAATGAACAAGAACAAAATAAAGAAGAACTAACACCAAATAATATGAAAGATATAAAACTATAATGAAAATAATTTTTAAATATGTATTAATCCTAATAAGTGTAACAAGTCTAAGCCAAGCAAAGGTTGGGGTTTGTGAAGTCCTTCCTGATGCTCAAAAAGATAAATACTTAGAGTGTTTAGTTAAAGAAGCTGAAAGAACGGATGATGTGGCGGATATTAATATGGTGGCTGAGGGGTATAAGGTTTACGCTGTTAATAAGGATATTGTTTTTTGGTATGAAAAATCAATTAAAAAAGGTGATGCTTATGCTATGTATGAAGCAGCTGGTTATTATGCAGAGGTTTTTGACAACTCTAAAAGAGCTATAAAATTGTATAAACAAGCCGCCCTAAAAAACTACAAAGATTCCATCGCCAAATTAAGTGAACTCATGGAAACAATTTACGGGAAAGAAGGCTCTATAAAACAGTACAAAAAAGAGATGGCAAATGGAGATAAAAACACATATAGGTTTTTAGCAAACTTATATGTAAGATATAAAGATTACGATAAAGCCTTAGAACTTTATGAAAACGCTTTAAAAAGAGATGACATAAACAAAGGCGATACCTATGCCTTAATAGGAAGTCTTTATGAAGCACATTATAAAGATAAAAAAGAAGCAAAACACTATTACGAAAAAGCTGCTAAAAATGGGAGTGCGATTGCTATGTATAATCTTGGGATTATGGCAGGAGATGCTAAGGATTATAAAAAAGCTGAAGATTGGTTTCGGGCTTCCGAGAAGGCAGGAAGAAAAAATACTCTTGGTATGATTTGTTATATGAATTATAGTCAAGAAAATGATTATGAAAAAGCAGAAGAGTGTAACCTTGAACTTGCTAAAAAGGGTGATTCCTTAGATATGTTTGAAGCAGGAATATTTTTATTAAGACGAGTATCAAAAGATAAAGAAGGAATTGAATGGCTTGTTAAAGCGTATGAAGCTGGGGACTCTTCTTCTGCCATTGTATTGGGTGCTGAATATAGTAATAAATATAATAAAGAAAAGTATAACAAAGAAAAAGCTATCTATTGGTACAAAAAAGCAGCAGCCATGGGTGAAAGTGGAGCATGGCAATATTTATACGGTGAAGGAGTTCTATAATGTCAAACGAAAGTAAACGAGCCACAAACGGCGTAGTCTTTGAAAACAATAAGATGATGTTTATAGTAAATACCTTAACCGACAAAGAATCAAGTAAAAACAGTATGGATGAATGTGTAAACTTTGGAGCTAAAAATCGTTGGGTCTATTTAGCGGTTGGCTATAAAGAGAGTGAATCCTTGCGTAGTAAGCACTCAGATGCAGAAGCACTTTTAAATGCTATAAAAGATGAGTATGAGCCCTACTTAAAACAAAGCATTGCCACACAAGATGGAATTACACTTTCTCAAGTTAAAGATGGCTCTGTAAATAAAAATAATAAACAAATTTATCTTAAAGAGTCCGATGTATGTGCCACAAACTCTATAAAAGAAGTTCTTCAAGCTAACGATATGCATACAAAGGCAAATAAGCTAGAAGAAGAACATTCCAAAGAGGGTGCAAGAACAACAAGAATGACCTTGTCTTTTACACGACAAGAAGCACAGGAGCTTATCCGTAATGACCATGTTTTTGCCATTGTTGCCTTAGCCTATGGTTATAATGGCAAAGATGATGCCTTAAGTATCTTTGAAGCACCTAATACACAGGTTGCTTTTATCCCAAGAACTCGTTTAGAATGTGGTGTGTTTTTTGATGGAACTAATAATAATAAACATAATACTGAGATGCGTTTAGCCTATGAAGAATATTTTTATTTAAAGTCTAGAATGATGACAGGCGAAAATAGAACAACTACACACACTTGGGAAACAAAAATCCTAGACAAAGATACACCAGATTCAGAAATCCTCCCTTTAATCTTTGAAGATTTAAAAGATTATATGGTCAAAAAAAATATCTACGGAAAAAAACGAAGCAGTTTAGATAAATACAATGACGGAATAATATTTGGAATTGGTCAAAACGATGTATCTGCTGATTGTGACGCGATTTATGAGTATTTTAAAGAGTCAAAAATGCAAGAGGCTTTGAAAGAGATAGAAAAAATTCAGAAAAAAAGAATTCCATTTGAACAAAAACAGAAAGAAACAGAAACGGCTAAAGAAGAATTCAAACTAACCAAACAAACCGTAGCCTACATAGAAAAAGAAATCCTAATCAGTGGAAAAGATTCAAGCTACACAGGTGCCTTAAGTAATGTTGCTAAACTCCATAAGGTTTATGATACAAGTGTCACTAAAACCACCCATAAGGATGCAGACCTATTTGAATGCTTTAGAGAAAGTATTTATATTACGGGAGCAGGAACACATAGTGACAATAAAGATGGTGACCATGAAAGTGATGATTTGTTTTTAGGACAAGCCTTAGCAATTGGAAATGCAGGAGTAAGAGCAAAGGTTAACAATGCGTGTAAAGATTTACATTCAATAGTTTCTAATTTAGATACAGATTATATTGACACTCTTGTTTTAGATGTATTTGGTTTTTCTCGTGGTGCAGCAGAAGCGAGACACTTTGTAAGCAAACTTTGTGAAGGTTTAGAATGTACCTTTGAAAGAACAATTAAAGATAAAAAAGATTATACCGAGTATGAACTTACTAAAGCTGGAGCCAATCTTTATCCGCATATACTAAAAGAAAAAGAGTCTGAAAAAGATAAGGTTATTATTGATAAAATTGTTTTTAGATTTATTGGGGTATTTGATACCGTCCCTCATGAAGGATTATTTCAAGGTAATGATGCCAAAGACCTAGGACTTAAGCTCTATCCTAAAAAAGTAAGTCAAGTGGTACACCTAACTGCAAAAGATGAGTTTAGATATAACTTTGATTTGGTTTCAATTTTTCCTAAACATCAAAAAGATGATGAAGGAAATAAAGAAGAAGGTAACTTTATAGAAAAAGAGTTCTTTGGAGCACATTCAGATGTAGGAGGCGGGTACAGAGATGACATTTCAGAAGAAGTTCAGCTTCCTACTCAAATCCGTAGGTTACACTCTTCGTTTGATGATGAAAATAAATATGATGCAAAAATAATTGCCAAAATAAAAAAATGGAATGCTAAACATCATTGGATAAAAGACCTTGATGACTCTAAAATAATAAATATTAAATATCATAAAGATATGGGTAAGACAGATGGTTTTTATATTAAAAAAAGAGTGTATAAAAAACAGCATGATATAACGGTTGTTTATAAAGTATATATGTTTAGAGATAAAGTAGATACTGAGTATTCACAAATTCCTTTAGAATATATGTATAAAAAAATAAGAGACGTTCTTCCAATGAAAGAGTTGAATGGATTAACATATAAAGATGAAGCAAGTCTTGTAAAATCAAAAGTATTAAATGCAGACCCACAACACTATAAAGAAATCAAGTCGCAATTTTTTCATCATTCTTCTTCCGTAGGTGTGGCTCATAAAGCAAATAGAGGCGAAGAAAATATCATGTATGGTAAACGTGATATTCATTATGTTTAAAGCAGATGTGTATCCAAAAACAGTAAAAGAAGTCCACGATATAGAAAAAGATTTTATGGCATGTAGCATTGATGCAAGTGATTATATTTTACTAACAACTCAAATAAAAATGGATATCTTAGCACAAGAAGATATCCACAAAGAAGAACTTGAAAAAAAGATACAAAGGTTTATGAAAAAGATTCATACACTTATCCGCTCAAAAAAAAGCAAATATCCCTATTTAAAAGAAAAGTATCTACCTAAACCATAAATACTAAATATAAAAAAGGAAATCCAATGAGTATAAAAAAATTAGTATATGAACACCAAAGAAGTCAAGATAAGCTTATACAGATAACAGGTAAGGTAGTAGGCTCTCAGGTAGCCTTTCATGTTAATTTAGAGAGTGTAAATATGGAAGATGTTTTAACAAGTATATCAAGCTTAGTCATTACCTTAGATAATATTACAGACCTTAGTTATCAAGATATCACTATAAAAGCAATAAAAGATATGATTTCAGCCGATCCAAACCTAAATGAAAACACTACCAATGATATTATCAAAAGTTTACAAGAATGGAATACCAAAAACCTTAAAGAAAGTGCAAACCCTATCCATATCGGCAAACCATAAAAGATTAAAAAGTGATAAGCTCAAATAAAGGAAAAACACCAATGTATAAATCAAATATTCCCAATCAAACCCAAAAAGAGATACAAGATGACATTCACAGAATGTGTGAAGAGTTTAATGCCAATCGAGATCCTGATCCTATTTTAACGCCTGAAGAGATAGCAGAGATGAGAGCGAAGGTTGTACTCAACGATGGGATTAAACTTGCAGATAATTATGAAACATGTTGTGAAAAAATGCAGAGGAAAGCAGATTATATAGATACTATTTATAAATATGGCAGAGCATGGCTTACYTCAACACCTAATATAGAACTTCTTAATACCTTAAGTTTCATAGACGAAAGTTTAAGTGAGATAGAAGGCTCTAGTTCAATAGTTCTTTCATATTTAAGTGATATTGAAAGAGCAGAATACTTTCGTAAATATTTAAGTCCTATTGAAGCCTAAATACGTTTTGAAAATATAAATGCTATTAGTTTATTTAAGCTCGATTGCTCTTGGATATCATCTTTTAATTTACAGACTTAGTAAGTTTAATAAAGGATTGATAATGGGGATAGGCTTAATGGGTTTATATTTATTTATCTTGTATGGCTTTGAGCCTAATCTTCAATATATAAATAAATGGAACTCAAAACTATTTACTTTCATTCCCTTTGTTTCCTTAGTCGCAATACTGTTTCCTAATTTTAATAGAAGAAACCCTGAAATAGTGACAATAATACTTGGATGGACAGGACTAATAACAAGCCTAATTATTTTGGTATATTTTAAGTTTTTTTATTGGATTGCTTAAATAAATGTCAAATCAACCACGCTTCAATAATACAAAAATAGTATTAGCTTCTATCTTCATACTTATACTATTTCTACTGTATGTATATATTTTTACAGTAAATGGTAACGTTTATAAAGGTATGACCTATATAAGTACATTCTTTGTTTTATTTTTAAGCCTCATGCTTATTTTTAAAACTGACAATTGCTTTACAATCGCTGGAATAATACTTATTAGCGGAGCAATAGCAGGTGCTTCTATATGGTATTTATTTCCTTCTAATGGAAACGTATGGTCATATACCTTATACGGAGCGTCTTTTAGTTTTATTTGGATGTCTATAGAAGTATATGCGAATAAAGGATCTTGCAGATAAAATTTATCAAGAAATTCAAAATACAGTTAAAATATAATAATTTACATTATATTTTAACTGTAATTAACTATATAGAGATATAATATCAAAAATAAAACAAAAGGTAACAAAAATGGATAATCCAGTATATATGTCAGTCAAAGGAAGTACTCAAGGTAACATTACTGAGGGTGCAACAACTCCAGATTCAGTTGGTAATATTTACCAAAATGGTCATGAAGATGAGTGTTTAGTTAAAGCATTTACACACGATATCGATGTTCCTCGTTCAGCGACTACAGGTCAAGCAACAGGTCAAAGAACACATAACCCATTAATCATTACGAAGATGATTGATAAGAGTTCTCCTCTTTTATGTAACGCACTAGTTCAT
>NVSR01000101.1 GCA_002401295.1 SAR324 cluster bacterium
CAAGAATCGATACCGGTCCAGGATGAGTGTTTATTACCTAAAAGCTGTCACCAAGCAAAGTAAATATGCGGTACGATTTCAATTCTTTTACCCTACCCAGGATTTTCACAAGGCTTTGCTGGTGAAGAATTCTTTCATGTCTTCGATTCCATCACCAAAATCAGTGAAGGAAGGAACTCAAGTGCGCCATCCCGTGGGTACGGGGCCCTTCCAGTTTAAGAGCTGGAAAAGCAATGATCGTCTGGTGGTGGAAAAAAATCAAAATTATTGGAAGCAAGGCTTCCCTTATCTGGATCAGATCGTATTTCGTCCCATGCCCAATTCTCAATCGAGATTCATCAGTCTGAAATCTGGTGAAACTCAGGTGATTGTGACGGATCGTGGCAAGAGTATTCTGGCTGCGCGTAAAGACAAGAAGCTGAATATTATTAAAGAAGAGGGAAATGGCGCTACGCTCATTTACCTGAATACGGCAGTACCGCCTTTGAATGACAAACGCCTGCGCCAGGCGCTCAGTATGGCCTGGAATCAGGAACTCTATGTGCGCAGTGTTTTTCGTGATACCGTTCCCGTAGCGAAATATCTTTTTCCCTTGCAGACTACCTGTAAAAACACAGGCTACCAAGAGTACAATCTGGAAAAAGCAAAAGCTTTGGTCAAAGAAATTGGAAAACCCATCCGTTTGGAGTTAATTCACACAAATACTCCTCGTGGAAAGGAAACGGGTTTGATCGCGCAACAGTTCTTCAAAAAAATAGGTGTGGAGTTGACTTTAAAATCGTTAGCTGTTCCTCAGGTTTTCCGTAAGCTGATGAGTCGTAAGTTTCAGATGTCCGGTAGTCGTCTGCCCCATTACGACTTGATGAATTCAACCATGTATCTTTCCTTTCACAGCAAAGGTTATTTGAATTTTTCCAACTATTCTAATCCTGAGGTGGATCAGTGGTTGAATTTGCCCAAAATGGCTGCTAGTGAAACTTATCGAAATCAAGCACTTTGCGAAACAGCTCGTCAAGTCAATGAAGATGGGGTGTTGTTATTCTTAGGAGGACGCCGATTCCATGCTATCGCACGCGAAGAGGTGCGGGGAGACGTGGATCTCAGTGATGGCATTTTGCAGTTGGCAAATATTTGGCTGCAAAAATAATCCCTTTATCCTTCCCCTCTTTTTGTAGGGCAAGGAGATAGTTTTTTACTTCCAAGCCCCTAGCAGATTATCCACATGAGGAGCTGATGCCACCGGTGTTAATCAAGATCCTTCGCTTAGTCACTGTCTTATTGATCGTGACGACCTTCGCTTTTCTGATGATCAATTCTTTGCCGGGAAATGTGGCCTATCTACTGGCTGGTGGCACCGGGTCAGCTGAAGATATTCTCGCACTGGAAAAAGAACTGGGATTGGATCGTCCCTTAATAGTTCGTTATTTAAGTTGGCTTGGGGGATTGCTGCAGGGGGACTGGGGAGTATCAGCCCTCACTCAGGAGCCGAATTTTGGGTTACCAGATGGGGGAATTTACTTTTATTTTAGGCAGTGATGCTTTAGGGAGAGACACCACCACTCATTTGATAGCTGGAGCTCAGACCTTACTCTACAAAGAGCTGGAGTTTATTGAAGCCGCGCGAGGATTCGGATATGGCCCCTGCAGAATTCTCTTTCGGGAAATCTTACCCAACATCATCCGCCCTCTAATGGTCTATGGGGTTATGCTCTCCGGGTTTGCCATTATTATCGAGGGAGGCTTAAGCTTTTTGGGACTCAGTGTGCCAGCTCCTGCTCCCAGTTGGGGCAACATGATCGCCGAAGGCTGGGAACTACTGGAAGAAGCACCTCATATCACCATGATCCCCGCAACCGTTTTATTCCTGACAGTTTTATCCCTCAACCTTCTGGTCGAAAACCTACGGGAAATAATTGGTTGATGGTTAGCGTTTGGCGGTTCTCACTGGCTTCAAGTTTTTCGATACCAAACAAAAGGGGAATAGAAAACATGAAGAAAGCAAAATATTTTAAACTCAAATTACCCAACACAAATTCCGATTCAAAAAGACAGGAATTTTTAAAATAAAAGAGAATAATGAATGATGCAGATTTTTCAATCAGCAGGGAAGTTTTCCGTCCAGGAATGGTTGTTGCTAATATGCTCAACATTAACGTTATTTGGTGGCGAAAGGTAAGGGCAGGATTGTGAAGGCATTTCTGGAGGGGGAAGGAAATGTTGAATAGGGGGAAAAAATAACGTATTTTTTAAATTAGGTTTAGTGTCACAGATTCAAGAGAGGTTACTCAGTTTGCCGGAACCAAAGAAAAAGGAACTATGTGGCAAAATTTAAATTAGGAAAAGTTCAGTTGTATTATGAGATTAGCGGTAAAGGTCCCCCCTTATTACTGATTCATGGGCTGGGTTCCAGTACTGAAGATTGGGAAAATCAAATACCTGAGTTTTCGGAAAGTTACCAGGTGATTGCCGTTGATTTGCGGGGACATGGACGATCAGATAGAGCTCCGGGTCCTTACAAAATCTCTCTCTTTGCTGATGACCTGCTGCAACTCCTACAAACTTTGGAGGTGGACGCGGTTCATTTAGTCGGTATTTCCCTGGGGGGAATGATCGCTTTCCAAATGGCGGTGGATGCTCCTGATCAAATTAAAAGTCTCACCATTGTGAATAGTTGGGCGGAGATGAAACTAAGGAATTTTCGTGAACGTCTGGCTTATCTGCAACGTCTGGTGATCGTTCCTTTATTGGGCATGGAAGTCATGGGTAAACTCCTGAGCAAACGACTTTTCCCTAAACCTGAGCAGGGTGCTCTGCGTCAAACCTGTGTCCAACGCTGGATGCGCAATGATCCGAAAAGCTATGGATACACCATGCGCTCAGTTTTAGGTTGGAGTGTGATGGAACAGTTAGGAGATATTCATTGTCCCGTCCTGGTGATCGCTGCGGATCAGGATTATACCCCCTTAGCCTACAAAGAGGCCTATGTAGCCCGGCTGCCTCAAGCAAGATTAGAAATCATCCACGACTCACGTCATGGAACTCCTATGGATCAACCAAAGCAGTTCAATAGAACCGTTCTCACCTTCCTGCAGGAAAATACCCCACTGGCCCAAGAATAAATCCAGGGGCTTGAAGCCCTTTGTCACTCTTCACTTGCCAAAGGTAGCAGTGATATCAGCTTGTATAATTCTAAGGGATTGTGAGATGATGACTCATTGTCTATGAAGAGTGAAAAAAGATAAAAATCCCCACGTTTTTCCCTATCCCTGGCTTTTGTCCTAGGGGCACTTGGAGTCTGAAAGGCTCCGGTAACCCCTCTAAAGAAAAGGTTAGTGAGGTTATTATGGATGACAAAGAATTAAAAATACTTCGTGAAAAGGTCATTCGACTGGAGGAAGAGAATCAGGTCCTGCAACAATTTATGCAATCGGCAACAGATGCCTTCTGTGTGTTGGATTCCAACCTCAATTATCTTGATCTAAATAAAAAAGCGGAAGCCTTGTTTGGAAAATCTAAAGAAGAAGTAACTGGAAAGCATTTATTGGAAGTATTTCCACAACTTGAAGCAACAGGCAGGTACCATCTATACCAACAAGTGATTAAGACGGGAGAACCGATTTTTCTTCAAGATATGATTCCTCAATCAGAACAAAAATATTTACATCTGAATGTGAGTATTTTTCGAGCGGGAACTGGACTGGGAATTATAGCCTCCGATGTGAGTCAGATTAAACAAGCTGAAGAAAATCTGGTACAAGTGAAAGATTATTTGGATACTGTGATCTTCAATTTACCCGTAGGCGTCGGAATCCTTGAAGGTATGGAGTTTCGGTACTTTAGAATCAACCAAAATCTTGCTGATCTCAATGGACTTACGGTAGAGGATCACCTGGGAAAAACTTTAGTAGAAGTTTTACCCCACGCTAAAGAAATGATCCTTCCTGAGTTGCGTCAAGTCATGGAAACAGGCGAAGCGATCCTTCATCGTGAGTTTAGTATTGAATTACCTAAAAATCCCAAACCTGTTCATTTAATAGACTGGCATGTTCCTATCAGGGGAGAGGACAATCAACCCAAGGCTATCGTCTCTGTTGTTCTTGATGTAACTGAATTAAAAGAAACCCAAGAACAACTCCGACAATCTCAAAAAATGGAAGCCCTGGGAACTTTGGCAGGAGGCATTGCTCATGACTTTAACAATATCCTGGCTGTCATTTTGGGGAATGTTGAGATGGGAGTAAGGGAATTGGGGCGAATGAAAATATCATCCAATCGAAAGGTATGGAAATATCTGGATACAATTCAACAATCAACAGAGCGTGCCAGTAATTTGGTGCGACAAATTTTGACGTTTAGTCGAATGGAAACAACTTGGCTAAAACCAACGAACATCTCCAGTGTCATTCAAGACGCCTTGCGCATGTTACGAGCTACGATCCCCAATAACATAGAAATTCACAAAAAAATCCAAGAGGATTGCCACATCATGGCAGATGAAACTCAGATTCATCAGACTATCATAAACCTGTGTACAAATGCTTATCATGCTCTGGAAGAAACTGGGGGGGTGGTGGAGATTAGCCTTGAGAAAATGAAAACATGGCAGAGTTCTGTATTCAAAAGACAAATTCCCTGCTTTCGACTGTCTGTCCGGGACAATGGTATTGGAATACCACCAGAAAATTTAGAGCATATCTATGATCCCTTCTTTACAACAAAAGAGGTGGGGAAAGGCACGGGTCTGGGGCTTGCCGTAGTTCATAGTATTGTTGAGAAACATAAAGGGGAGATTATCGTGGAGAGTAAAGTTGGTAAGGGTACCACTGTTTCCATCTATTTCCCCTTGGCCCCAACAGAAGCTCAACAGAAAATTGATAAAGAAGCTTTAACAAAAGAAAAAGATAAGGTAGGACATATCCTTGTTGTTGAAGATGAACCCGCCTTGATTGAGCTATATGAAGAGTTCCTGGAGGCATTAGGCTTTGTCGTGACAAGATGCCAGAATGGTTTAAGTGCTTTAGAAGAATTCAAAAAAAATCCTGAGCAATTCGACTTAGTCTTAACGGACATGGCTATGCCAAAAATGACAGGAAAACAATTGAGTGTGGAATTGCTTAAAATGCGACCCGATCTACCCATTATTTTATTGACGGGATACAGTGATATTTTTTCTAAAGAAGAAGCTCAACTTGAAGGAATCTACCATTATTTGAGCAAACCTATTTCTTTAGCATTACTTCAAAGGACAATTGAAAATTGTCTCAAAGATAGCCAATGAAGTACTGAAAAACTAGAGTTGTAAACTCTCAATCATTGTTTCAGTTGTTTAGAGTAATTTATGAGTTTCAAATTTAAAATGGAACCTTCCATTAATACACGTATAGTGAACTGATTTTGGGTGAAATTATGAAAATAGAGAAAATAAAGTTAAAAAACATTAGTGCTAAATCATGGGAGCATCCAACAGATAAAGCTGCATTATCAGCTTTGGAAAGTATTCCAGGTATGGATACTATCCTGAAAAAATTTGTGGGAGCTACAACTGAAAAATCAATAAAATTAGCCACTTTAGCATCAGCAGTCCGTACCTCAGAAAAACAATTCCCTAAATTATATAATCTTCATAAAGAAGCCTGTCAGATACTGGATCTTCCCTATATTCCAGAGTTATATATTGCCCAGCATCCCTTTATGAATGCTGGTGCAACAGGTGTTGAAAATCCTTTTATTGTTTTAAACTCCTCCGTGTTGGATAAACTCTCGGATGAAGAAATATTGGCCGTCATCGGGCACGAATTAGGGCATTGTATGAGTGGGCACGTTTTGTATAAAACGCTCCTGTACATGTTAATTAATCTCTCTACATTAATGTTGAGTGTACCTCTTAGCGGTATCGCTATCGCACCGATTATTTTAGCTTTAAAAGAGTGGGATCGTAAAAGTGAACTCAGTGCGGATAGAGCGGGCCTCCTGGTCGTACAAGATCCAATGACTTATTATTCTCTATTGATGAAAATGGCAGGAGGGGCTGATTATTCTCAAATGGATGTGAATGAGTTTTTTTTGCAAGCCGCTGAATATGAGAATATGTCTGGTCTTTCAGATAGTGTATACAAAATGTTAAATGTGATGACGCTAAGTCATCCCTTCCCTGTTTTACGCTTAACAAAGCTTAAGACCTGGGTAGATTCTGGAGAATACGAAAAAGTATTGTCAGAAAAATTCATTGAAAGGGGGATAGAGGATAATCATTTTGAAAACTTCAGCTCTGCAGGCAAGCAATATAAAGAAGACATCAAAAATACGAAAGGACCTCTAGCTGGCGTAACGTCAAGCATTTTTGATGCTGTTGATTCTATGACCGATCAAGCTACAGACCTAAAAGACAGAGCAGGCAATGCTTGGGATACTTTCTTTGACAAAGATGAGCCAAAAACTCGCTAACGCCAGGCTATGCCCCGGCCCAATAAAGAGAATTTTGAGCTGCACTGTATGATTGCATTTGAATCGGTAAATAAGTTTTTTATTCAAGTCGTGATTTTTCTTG